>JAUYBU010000167.1 GCA_030693045.1 Bryobacterales bacterium
ATCTCCGCCCGGCTGCGGGCGGAGATCCGAGGTTACGTAGCCTGTCCCCGGAATAGGTACAATGAAGGTCGGGAGTCCGAGGAGGAAATCCATGCGCGGAAGCGAGACCGTTATCGCCTGGTTGAACGAAGCTTTGAAGGCGGAATTGACCGCCATCAACCAGTACTTCCTGCACTCCGAGATGTGCGAGAACTGGGGCTACAAGCGCTTGGCGTCCTACGGCAAAAAGGAATCCATCGACGAGATGAAGCACGCCGAGGCGCTGATCGAGCGGCTCCTGTTCCTGGAAGGCACGCCGGTGATGAGCGAACTGTTCCCGCTTTGCGTCGGCGCCAACGTCAAGGCGCAGTTGGAGAACGACCTGGCGCTGGAACTGCAGGCCGTTCCGCGCCTGAACCGGGCCATCCAGGCGGCGGTGGAAGCCGGCGACAACGGCTCGCGCGACCTGTTCGAGAAGATCCTCACCGACGAAGAGGGCCACGTCGACTGGCTCGAGGCACAGTTGCACGTGATCCAGGAGATCGGGCTTCAGAACTACCTGGCCGAGCAGATGGGCGAGGGCTAACGCCCGAGCGCCTGGCGGATCGCCGCGGCGATCTGGCGCGTGGTTTGCTCATCCCCCATCAGCGCGCGGCAGGGAAGCCAGAAGGCGTCGCGCACGCACGCTTCGGCCACCGGGCAGGGCTCGACGCGGCAGCCCCCCGCGGCGTACATCGGATTTCCGTACAGCGCATGCGGGTAGAAAGGCGTGCAGGGGACGCCGCGCGCGGCCAGGGCCTTGTGGAACTCGTCGCGATTTCCGCCGACCCGTCCGAGCAGCAGGTAGTGGCTGTGGGCGGTGACCTGCGGCGGCGCCTGTTGAAAGCGCAGCTCGGCCAGATCGGCCAGCTCGCTCTTCAGTAACTCCGCGTTGCGCGTTCGCAGCGCGATCTGTTCCGGCAGCCGCTCCAGTTGCGCCAATAGCACCGCCGCCTGCCACGCCGTGATGCGGTAATTGGACCCCGGCGTATAGTGATGGAACCAGCCGCCGTCGCGCCGCCGGCCGCAGTTGGCGATGGACCAGGCGCGGTCCAGAAACTCGCTGTCGTTGCCAATCAGGATGCCGCCCTCGCCGGCGGTCATGACCTTCGAGTTCTGGAAGCTGAACGAGCCGGCCAGGCCGAAACTGCCGGCGCGGCGGCCGTTCCACTCCGAGCCGTGAGCGTGCGCGGCATCCTCGATCAACGCCAATCCGCAGTCGCGCGCCAGCGCCGGCAGGCGCTCCATGTCGGCCAGCGGGCCGCCGAAGTGCACCGCCAGAATCGCCTTCGTGCGCGGCGTGACGGCGGCGGCGGCGCGCGCGGCGTCCATGTTGAAGCTCAGCTCTTCGATGTCGACAAACACCGGCGAGGCGCCCACGCGCGAGACCGCCGACGCCGTCGAAATGAAGGAGATCGCCGGAACGATGACCTCGTCGCCGGGACCCACGCCGGCCGCTTCCAGCGCCATCTCGAGCGTCACCGTGCCGTTGGCGGCGCTCACGCCGCCCGTGCAGTGATGGAATTCGGCGAAGGCGCGCTCGAAGCGGGCGACCATCTCATGGAAGCCGCCCCATTGCCCGCTGTCCAGGACCTGATTGAGCAGTTCGCGTTCGCGTTCGGTCGCCACCGGCCATCTGGGAATGTTCACACCTCCAGGATAAAGAATCCGGGGACGGAGTACTCATTCACCGCTCCGCGCCCAGAGGGCACCCGGTCGCGGCTCGGTAACTGAGCCGCGCGCGTCAGCAAGCGGACGCTAGAACACCCACTTGAGCGCCAACTGCATGGTCCGCGGCGGATCGGCTTGAGTGATCGTGCCGCCGGTTATGGCGTTCACGTTGACGTTGGGCGTTTGAAGGTTGGGGTGATTGAGGAGGTTGAAGACTTCCCAGCGAAGCTGGAGATAGCTGCGCTCGCCGGTGTTGAAGCGCCGGTACACGCCCAGGTTGATTCCGGCCCAGCCGGGGCCGTCGAGAATGTTTCTTCCCGAATTGCCAAAGCGGAACGCGCCGTTGGGCACCACCGGGAACGCGCTCAGATCGAACCAGCGCTCGGGCGTCCGGCGGTCCAGCATTCCTTTTGCGATTCGGTCCGGGCGGTTGGCCTCGCCCTGGTCCAGTTGCACGTTGGAGGTCTTGGCGGTGAACGGCTGCCCGGTGTAGGCGCGCCCGGAGCCGGTGAGCTGCCAGCCGCGCAGCCACCGGCTGCGCCGGAACGGCGTCTGCCAACTGAAGCTCATGGTCATGGTGTGGCCGGTGTCGAAATCGCTGCGTCCGCGCTCCAGACTGAGGTTGCGCGCGTCCTGCGCGCCGCCGTAGCCGCCGTCGCTGGAACCCTGCAACTGCGAAGCGTCGTCGATGGATTTCGCGTAGACGTAGTTCATGCGAAAGAAGAAGCCGCGCGCGAACCGCCGCCGCCAGGTCAGGACACCCGCGTTGTAAGTCGAATTCGACCCGAAGGCATAGTAGTCGATGTCGCTGATGCCCGAGTAGGGGCGCGGGAACGAGCCGCTCCCGGTGGGCCGCAAGGCAGGATCGCGGAACGGCTGGTTCACGTTGTAGCGCCGTCCCAGGTGCGTGCCCTTGGATCCCACGTAGGCGATCTCGATGGCCGAGGCCGCGCCGATCTCGCGCTCCAGGGTCACATTCCAGCATTGAAGATAGGGCGGCGAGCGCCAGACCTGGAACCCCGCCGAGTTGTTTACGCCGTCCAGAACCACGCGGCTGGCTGGAAAAGGAGTTGAGAACGACACCGCGTTGGGGTCCGACGTCTGCCGGTTAAAGGTTTGATTGACGCTGAACGGGAAGACGTCCGCCAGGTCCCCGCGCACCGGGTTGGTCAGCGACGCCGCATAGAAAATGCCGTAGCCGCCGCGCGCCACCATGCGGTTAGTCGCCCATGGCCGCCAGGCGAATCCGAAGCGAGGCGCCAGCATCTTCCGGTTGGCAGCCGCCAGGGATCGCGGCAGACCGTAGTCGGATGCATAGCCGACCTTTTCGGCCAGCCCCGCCTGCTGGATCACCTGGTCCATGTCAGGCAGCGATTTGCGGTCCGCGATGACGATCTTTCCGTACTCCGGCACGAAGTTCGCCAGGCGGTCGCGGCGGTCGTACATGGGCAGGTTGACCTCGTAGCGCAGCCCCAGATTCAGCGTCAGGGAGCGGCTGGCGCGCCAATCGTCCTGGGCGAACAGCCCGCCCATCCAACTGATCAGTTGCGGGTCGGCGCCGCTGGCTTTGCGAGTGGCGTTGTTCAGGTAGCCCAGCAGGAAATCGGCGAAGGGATCGTTGCTCCAGCGCCCCAGGAAATTGAATGTTCCGCGCATGTTGTTGCGCGACGGCTGGTAGAACTGCATCTGGATGGCGTCGCCGCCGAACTTCCAGATGTGACGGTCCCGCACCAGTGTCAGGGCGCCGCCCAGTTCCAGGTCCGAGGTTGTGAATTTCATTGGCTGGTCGGCGGCGTTGCCGATGGCCACCAGGTCCCGCACGGTGATGCGGGGAAAGCCGTAGGCCTCGGGATTGCCGGGACTCGGCAACCCCAGTTGGGCGTTCCAATCCGTGCCGTACTGCACTGAACGCGCCTTCTGCACCTGGCGTGCGAAGCCGAAGCGCAGCTCGTGAATCAGCGCCGGCGACCACAGCCGCGTCCAGGTCACTCCGCCCAGGCTCAGGGTCTCCGGCGTGCGGTTGCCGAACAGGCCCGTGTCGCTCCCGCCGAACGGATTTCCCTGGTTATTAATCCGGCGCATGTACCGGCCCGACAGGTTGTCCTTGCCCGTCAGGCGGTGGTCGATCTTGCCCAGAAAACTGTCCCAGTGATCGGTGTCGGCGCGATTGGCGCGGAAGTTGTTCACCTGGGCGGGCAGGTTTGGCGCGGGGTAGAACGGCAGGACGTTGCGCGAGACCGCGTGCACGCGCGAAGCCGGCATCACGTTGCCCGGGAAGGCCGTGTTGCCAATCGGATCTTTCAGGCTCACGATCTTGCCCGTTCCCGCCGTTTCCAGGGTCTTGGAAAAATCGCCCGCCCGCTCCAGTTCCGTGGGCACCCGGCCCAGGCGATTGACGCCTTGGGTCTGGCGGTAGCTCTCCCAACTGCCGAGGAAGAAGGTCCGGTTCCGTCCGTGGTACAGCCTGGGGAGCATCAGCGGCCCGTGCAGCGTTCCGCCGAACTGGTTGCGCCGCAGTTGAGACTTCTCGGCGTCGAAGAAGTTCCGCGCGTCGAACACGTCGTCGCGGAGGAATTCGAACAGGGTCCCGTGAAACTGGTTGGTGCCCGATTTGAGCACCATGCTCATGACGCCGCCGGCACGCCGCCCGTACTCGGCCGGGTATCCGTTGGTCTGGAGCTTGTATTCCTGCAACGCGTCGATCGGCGGCCGCGCCTGCGCGCCCCCGCCCCGCACGTTGTTGTTGGCAAAGCCGTCGATCAGGAAGTTGGTGTTGTCCGAGCGCGCCCCATTGATGTTCAGCGCGCTGCCGGAGCCGCCCTGGGCCTTGCGCGCCACTCCCGGCACCATGAAGGTCAGGTCGTTGAAGTCCCGGCCTTCCAGGGGCATCTCCATGATCTCCTGCGTCACAACCACTTCGCCCCGGCTTGCGTTTTCGGTGTTCAGCAGCGGCACCTCCGCCGTCACTTCCACCGATTGGCTCACGTCCCCGACCGTCATCTGGAATTCGAACCGCGCGGTCTGGTCTACCTGAAGCTCGAACTCCGTTTCGTGGATCCGCTTGAAGCCCTGCCGTTCGGCGAACAACTCGTAGAGACCCGGCACGAGGTTGGTTACCGCGAACTCCCCGTCGGCTTCCGTGACGGCTTCCCGCGGCTCTCCCGTGTTCTTATTGCGGATTTGGATCTTGACCCCGGGCAGCGAGCCGCGGCTGGGGTCCTCGATGCGTCCGACGACTGATGCGGTTGGCGTCTGCCCCCACGCCGTCGCCGCCAACATCAGCACCCATAGCGCGCGCATAATTTCGCCTCCAACCCATTCTCGGCCTAGGGCGCGGCTGAGTCAATGCTCGGGGCCCTATTTCGAGGTTACGTAGCCTGTCCCCGAAACTCGGCCAGGAGGCCGCGCATGAATTTGACCGCCAGGCGGGCGTTCTTGTCCGCGAAGTCGAGGCCCACGGTCTTGCCGTCCACTACCGGCAGCGGATGGCACAGCTCGTAGCCGATGTAACCCGCATAATCGATTTCGGCCATCCCGCGCAGGAACGGCTTGAGGAAGGCCTCTCCTTTCACCGTCCCGTCCGGCTGTTCGTCGTACTCGCCGCCGAAGTGAGACAGCACCTGGAGAGAACGCACCGCCCGGGCCGCCTTCAATACGGCGGCTTCATCGTTCTTCTCCTTCATCATCCCCACGTCGAGGCAAACCTTGAGATTCGGCGAGTCGATCTCCTTGACCATGCGCAGCACGTCCGGATAGTCGTCGCAGGCGGGCGGGTGATTCTGGAGCGCCAGGGTCACGCCATTGTCCCTGGCCCAGCGCGCCGACTCCTCGATACCTTGTCTGCACCAGTCCCAGGTCTGTTCGGCGGAGAACTTCTCGTGCGTGGTCTTCCATAGCGACCGGGCGATGTCGTAGCGCCCGCCGCCTTTCGGCAAAGGCTCCAAGGTGACGCCGGTCCACGCGAAAAACACACGCAGGGTCTTCGCGCCGAGGTCGGAAGTCATCTTGATCAACTCGCGCATGTAGACCAGTTGCGCTTCACGGTGCTCCGGGATGGGGCTGCTGAAATCGTTGTTCGCCGCCACGGCGTAAATCGGCACGCCCTCGCCCCGCGCGCGCTTGCGGATCTCCTCGCAACGCTTCTTCGGCATATCCAGCGGGTTGCCGTGAGGGCGTTTGCCGTCGATCTCGATGCCATCGTAGCCGAAACGTTTGGCTCTCTCGATCAGTTGCTCGTGCGAGAGCGCGTCGCCCCGGTACCACACCCCCAGATAGGTGATGCTGTACAGGCCGACTTTCATGTTGAGGGACCTCGCCGGAGCGGCCTGCGCGAGACTCGCCGCGGCCGCCGAGCCGATCATGGATCGTCGTGTCATGGTGTTGTTCCTGCCGCAGATCAGCATACACCAACCGGAGGACGGAAATGGGTATGATGGCTGGGACGTCTCCACCGAACCGATATGAAGAAGATTCTCTTGGTAGTAGCTTTGGCCGCGAGCCTGGCGGCGCAGCAGCAGCAGAAGAAGGCGAACCGGCCGTCGAAGGAGGCCGGCGACGATAAGCGCGGCTACATCGACACGCCGCAGTTGCCGAACCAGAAGTGGAAAGTACACGACGCCGCGCGTTCGCGTCCGCGCAAAGTGACGCCGGGACTGCCTTTGTTGAGCGAAGCGCCGCCGTCGGACGCGGTGGTTCTGTTCAATGGAAAAGACCTGTCGAGATGGGTGTCGGTGCCGCGCGGCGGCGAGCCTCGTGATCCCACCTGGAAGGTGGCGAACGGCGAGATTGAAATCGTGCCGCGCACGGGGCGGCTGGTGACCAAGGAGAAGTTCGGCGACTGCCAGTTGCACGTCGAGTGGTTGATCCCGCGCGAGGCCCCGGGCGCCGGGCAGGGTCGCGGAAACAGCGGTGTCGAACTGATGATGCGCTACGAGATTCAGGTGCTGGAGTCCTTCGAGAACGTGACCTACGCCGATGGCCAGGCCGCCTCGATCTACGGGCAGTGGCCGCCGCTGGTGAATTCCTCGCGCCCGCAGGGCGATTGGAATGTCTACGACATCTTCTTCGAAGCGCCGCGGTTCGAGGGCGAGAAACTGGTGAAGCCGGGCTACGTCACGGTGGTTCACAACGGCGTGATGGTACACCACCATAAGGAGATTCTGGGGCGGGCGATTCACCGGCGGGTGGCCACCTACGCGCCGCACGCAGCCGAAGAACCGCTGAGCCTGCAAGACCACGGCTATCCCATCCGCTACCGCAACATCTGGATCAGAAGGTTGGGCCAGTACGACCAGCCGTAGCGGCTTTGACTGTCACTTGCCGTAGGGCCACGGCAGCGCGTGCGTGCGTTTGGCCCAGGTCTCCCATCGATCCGCCATCGCCTTCACCCGTTCGGGTTGTGAAGCGGCGAGGTTGTGCATTTCGGTAGGGTCTTTTTCCATATCGAACAGCTCCCACTCGCCGCCGGGGCCCACGGCCGCCAGCTTCCACCGGCCGGCGCGCATGGCCCGATTGCCTTCGTGTTCCCAGTACAACGCGTCGCGCTGGATGGGCTTGCCGGCGAAAGCGGGAGTGAGGCTGCGGCCCTCCATCGGCAGGATCGGGTTGCCCTGGCGCTCTTTCGGATAGCTGGCGCCGGCGAGTTCGACGAAGGTCGGCATCAGGTCGATGATGTGGCCGCATTCGCGCTCGAACGCGCCACGCCGCGCGATGCCGGCGGGCCAGTGCGCGATGAACGGCGCCGAGATGCCGCCCTCGTGGTTGTAGTGCTTGTAGAGCCGGAACGGCGTGTTCGAGGCGTTGGCCCAGGCGGAACCGTAGCTGTGATAGGTTCCCGGCTGGCCCATCTTGTCGAGTTCGGCACCCTGGTGCAGGATGTTGTCCGGCCCGCTGCTGGTGTCGAAGCCCCACGGGTCCCACTCCGCGCAAGCGCCGTTGTCGGAGAGAAATAGGAGCAGGGTGTTGTCCAATTCGCCGTTCTGGCGCAGGTCGTCCACGACGCGGCCGATGTTGCGATCCATGATCTCGACCATCGCCGCGAAAACGCCCATGCGGCGCGCCAGGTCCTTGCGCCGGGCGGCGTCGACCGAGTCCCAGGCCGGATTCTGCTGGTTGGCCCAGCCGTGCGGCGTGGCCACCCGGTTGGGCGGGATCACACTGCGCGGCGTGAACTCCCAAGTGGAATCGACCAGCCGCATTTCCCGTTGCCGTTTGAAGCGTTGCTCGCGGATGCGATCCCAGCCCTGTTCGTACATCGCCGCGCACTGGTCGATGACGTCCTTGGGGGCGTGCAGCGGAAAATGCGGCGCGTTGTAGGCCAGGTAGAGGAAGTAAGGCTTCTTCTGTTTCCGTGCGCCTCCCAGAAAATCGATTGCGTGATCCGTGATGGCGTTGGTCGAATAGAACTGTCCTTCCGGATAGGTGCGCATGGGACGGCCTTCCGGCAGACGGCTGTACGGGGTGGGCGACCAGAAACTGTTAAAGCCGCCCAACAGGCCGAAATACTCTTCAAAGCCCTTCTGGTCCGGCCACGGCGGGCCCAGGTGCCATTTGCCCGACATCAGCGTCGCGTACCCGGATTCGCGCAGCACTTGGGCCACGGTGACGCAACGGTCGTTCAACTGGCCGCGATAGCCCTCCAGAGGTTGGTTCGACTTCGGGCCTGCCACCATGCCCCCCATGCCGGCCTGGTGCGGATACAGCCCGGTCATGATGGAGGCTCGCGAAGGGCAGCAGCGCGCGGCGTTGTAGAAGTGAGTGAAGCGGATGCCGCGTTGCGCCAGGCGGTCCAGGTTGGGCGTGCGAATCTCGCCCCCGTAACAGCCCAGGTCCGAGTAGCCCAGGTCGTCGGCCAGAATCAGAATGATGTTCGGCCGCCGGCGCGGCGTAGCGGCCGGCAGATCGGCGGCGAAGGCGCCTGCCGCGGTGTTGAGAAATTGGCGTCGGTTCATGACTCACTGACCAGGAGACCGCAATCCGGGGAACTTTGCAACGACAGGGCGCGCGATTCCCTATAATCACCGGGAGGACAATCCTTTGAAACTACCCGGCCTTCTTCTCTCGCTTGTGGCCGCGGGCGCGCTGGCGGCGCCTCGCCCGGAGCATCCGAAGCCCCAGTTCGCGCGCAGCCTGTGGATGAACCTGAACGGTCCCTGGGACTTTGCGTTCGACATGCGGGAGCAGGGCCTGGAACAGCACTGGCAGCGGGACGCCGCGCGCCTCGACAAAAAGATCGTTGTGCCGTTCTGCCCAGAAAGCAAGCTCTCGGGCATCGCCTACACGGATTTCATTCCCGCCGTGTGGTATCGCCGCGGCTTTGCGATTCCAAGCGCCTGGAGCGGACAGAAGGTCTTTCTGCATTTCGGCGGAGTGGACTACGAAACGCGCGTCTGGGTGAATGGCCAGGAGGCCGGACGCCACTGGGGCGGCGCGGTCTCGTTCGCCTTCGACATCACCGCCTCGGTCAAGGCCGGCGACAACCAGTTGGTGGTCTATGCGCGGGACGACGTGCGGTCCGACGTGCAGCCTTCGGGCAAGCAGAGCACCCGGCGCGAGTCGTTCGGCGTCAACTACACGCGCACCACGGGGATCTGGCAGACGGTCTGGCTGGAGGCGCGGCCCCAGCGGCATCTGCGTTCCGTCCAGGTGGCGCCGGACCTGGACCAGAGCCGCTTCGTGCTGACGCCGGAAATCGAAGGTGACGGGCGCGACCTCACTTTTCAGGCGGTCCTGCTTTCGCCGGATGGCAAGGAAATCTCGCGCGTGCGGGCGGCGAATGCGGGAGGCCTGCCGCAGACGCTGGCGGTCCCGAAGCCGCGCGCGTGGTCCCCGCGCGATCCTTACTTGTACGGCCTGCGTCTGGAACTGGAGAGCGCGGGCAAGCCGGTGGATCGTGTCGCCAGCTACGCCGGGCTGCGCAAGTTCCACATCCAGGGGAACCGGTTCTACCTGAACAACCAGCCGATCTTTCTGCGCTTCGTGCTGGACCAGGGGTTTTATCCGGACGGCATCTGGACCGCGCCGAGCGATGCGGAGCTGAAGGCCGATGTCGAACGCTCGCTGGCCGCAGGGTTCAACGGCGCCAGGCTCCACCAGAAGGTCTTCGAGGAGCGCTTCCACTACTGGGCCGACCAGCTCGGCTACCTCACCTGGGCGGAGTTTCCGGACTGGGGAAACACCCGCTCGTTCGCCAATCCGCAGGGCGTGCTGAACATCGAGCGCGAGTGGCGCGAGGCCGTGCTGCGGGACCGGAACCACCCGTCCATCCTGGCCTGGACGCCGCTGAACGAGACCTCTCGCGGGGCCAAGGAGAACTACGAAGCGTATAGCCGGGCGGTGCGGTCGCTGTATGCGGCGACGCGCGCGCTGGATCCGGCGCGGCCCGTCAACACGACCAGCGGCTACGTTCACGTCGTGACGGACATCTTCTCGGTACACGATTACGATCAGAACCCGGCAACCTTTCGGGAACGCTACGCCGCGGTTGCCCCGGATGCGGGAAAGAAGGCGTTCACGCGGGTCCCGGAGACCTCGGCGCCTTACCAGGGACAGCCCTACGTGGTGGATGAGTACGGCGGGACCTTCTGGACCAGGGAGCACGAGGCGCAGCCCGCCAAGACCGGCGCGAACCGGAATGCCTGGGGCTACGGCAAGACGGCGAAGCAGGTCGAAGACGTGACCGAAGCGCTCACGCGAGTTCTGCTCGAACACCCGCACATTTCCGGCTTCGTGTATTGCCAACTGACGGACGTCGAGCAGGAAGTGAATGGAGTTTACACTTACGACCGGAAGCCGAAGTTGGACCTGAACCGGTTGAAGGCGATTTTCGGAGCGCCAGCCGCCATCGAGCGGCGCTGAGCGCGCCTAATTCGGGGACAGGCTACGAAATCCCGAAATAGGGCCGGTCCGAATTTCGGGATTTCGTAGCCTGTCCCCGAATTAGGCGATTATGGAATGATGACGAGCGGAAAACGGCGGTTGAAGTGGCTGGCGGCGGTGATGGGGCTGGGGTCGCTGGCGTGGTTTCTGGTGCGCGTGATTCCCAAGCCTTCCCGGGCGGCGTATCCGTGCCAGCGGGCGGCCGCGCCGCTGGCAAGTGGATTCGTCCTGTGGGTCGCCGGCCTGGTTGGCGCCAAGGCGCTGTTGGGATGGGCCAAGGGCTGCCGGTACGCCGCAGCGGCGACGATCCTGGCGTTGGCGGTGCTGGCGGTATGGCTGCCGTTGGGAATGACCGGCGACGCAGACGCCCAGGAAGGTTTCACCCCCACCGATCCGCCCAACCAACCGATGGGCGTCGGGAAGGGCATTCATCCCGGCCGGGTGGTGTGGGTCCGCGATCCCGAAGCGACCCGTTGGGACGGCAAGACCGGCGAGTGGTGGGACGATGCCAACACCGATTCCCGCACCGTGGACCGGATGGTGTCAGGAATGCTGCGCTCCCTGACCGGCGAGAAAACGGACAAGCAAGCCTGGGACGCGCTGTTTCGGCACTTCAACCAGACCCGCAAGCTGGGGAACGCCGGACACCGGCCGGGAGAAAAGGTCGCCGTCAAGATCAATGCGAATCAGGACCGGGGCGGCGAGTGGGGCACGGGCCGGGGGATGCCAAGCCCTCACGTGGTGTACGCTCTGGTCGCTCAACTGGTGAATGTCGCGGGTGTGCGCGGCGAGGACCTTGTGGTCTACGACGCGACCAGGTACATTGGGGACCCGGTCTATAAGAGGGTCAAGGCAAGCTTCCCGGCGGTCCAGTTCGTGGTGAGTCCCGCAACCGCCAAGGAAGGGCGCATCGCGGCCAGCCCGGACAAAGCCAACCCGGTTCACTTTGCCGATCCGGCCCTGCCGGCGGCGTATTTGCCGCAGTGCGTCACCGAGGCGAAGTACCTGATCAACCTGGCGCTGTTCCGGGCGCACACCCTGTTCGGCATGACCCTGACCGCGAAGAACCACTTTGGCTCGACATTCTTCCCGGAGGACACTCGCGGCTGGACGCCGCGGCCGCTGCACGACTACGGTTCCAGAAACCGGCCCATGGGATCCTACAACTGCCTGGTCGATCTGATCGGGCACCGGCATCTGGGCGGCAAGACGCTGCTCTACATGCTGGACGGCTTGTACACGGCCGAGCACAACGAAGGGAAGCTGATTCGCTTCGCCTCGTTCGGAGACCGCTGGGCCGCCAGCCTGTTCCTGTCGCAGGACCCGGTGGCCATCGACTCGGTGGGGCTGGATTTCCTGAGGAACGAACCGCGAGCCACACAGGTTCGCGGCAACCCGGACAACTTCCTGCACGAAGCCGCGCTGGCAAACAAACCGCCCTCCGGGACGGTGTACGATCCCGAACGGGACGGCAAGCCCCTGGCGAGCCTGGGCGTACACGAGCACTGGAACAACCCTACCGACAAGCAGTATTCGCGCAACTTGGGCAAGGGCGACGGCATCGAACTGGTCACCCTGCCCCGCTAAAATGGCGTACATGAGACTTCTGGCCGCATTTCTGCTCGTCGCATCCAGCCTGGCCGCCGAAAAGCGGCCCATCACCCACGAGGACGTCTGGCTGATGAAGCGCGTGAGCGCGCCCGCGGTGAGCCCGGACGGCCGCTGGGCGGTGGTGTCGGTGACCGAACCGGCCTACGAACAATCCAAGACCGTCTCGGACCTGTGGATCGTGCCGCTTGACGGCACGACGTCCGCGCGCAAACTCACACACAGCCCGGGCAGCGAGAATGGTGCCGTGTTCTCTCCCGATTCGCGCCGGCTGGCCTTCGCCGCCAAGCGCGAGGGCGACGATGCCCCGCAGGTTTACGTGCTGTCGCTCGACGGCGGCGAGGCCGTGCGCGTCACCTCGATTTCCGCCGGGGCGTCAGGCCCAAGGTGGCGGCCCGACGGTAAAGCGATCCTGTTTCAGAGCCGCGTGTGGCCGGGCGCCGGCGACGACGAAGAGAATCGCAAGAAGGCGGCGGAGGCGAAAGCGCGCAAGTACAACGCGCGCGTCTATGAGTCGTTTCCGTTCCGCTTCTGGGACCGCTGGCTGGACGAGTTGAAGCCACACCTGTTTGTGCAGCCTCTCGAGGAGGGAGCGAAGGCCCGCGACCTGCTCGCCGGAACCAAACTCGCCGAAGGGCCCGGCTTCGACGGCCCGCGCGGCGTCTCCGAGCCCGACCTGGAGCCGGTCTGGAGCCCGGACGGCGAGTCGATCGTCTTCAGCGCCACGGCCAACCGCAATGTGGAAGCCTACGCGCCCAGCACCACGCATCTGTACCGGATGCCGGCCGCGGGCGGCGAGCCGGCGCCCATCACCTCAGGCGCCGACAGTTATTCCAACGCCAAGTTCCGGCCCGACGGCAAGGCGCTGTATGCGCTTCACTCCAAGCGCGGCGACACGCAACTCTACAGCCTGTCGCGGCTGGCTCTCATCCCCTGGCCGGGCGGCCAACCGCGATTGGTGACGCCGGACTGGGACCGCTCGGTCGCCAACATCGCCTTCACGACCGACAGCACCCGTATTTACGTCACCGCCGAGGACAACGGCAACGACAAGCTGTTCACGCTCCCGGCGGGCGGCGGCGCGGTGGAACCGGTGCTCGAAGTGAAGGAAGGCGGCTACTCGGGGCTGGCGATTCCCGAGCGAGCGCCGGCGCCGGTCGTGATCGCACTGTGGGGCTCGATGACCCATCCGGAAGACCTGGTCGCGGTCGACGTGAAGGCCGGGACGCACCGCTTTCTCACCGCGTTCAACAAGCAGCGCATCGAGGAGATCGACTGGCCGCCGGCGCGTCATTTCTGGTTCACCGCCAAAAGCGGCGCGCGCATCCACAGCCTGCTGGTGCTGCCGCCGGCTTTCGATCCATCGAAGAAGTACCCGCTGCTGCTGTTCCCGCACGGCGGCCCGCACAACATGACCAAGGACCAGTTCTTCGTGCGCTGGAACTACCACCTGCTCACCAGCCCCGGCTACGTGCTGCTGATGACCAACTACACCGGCTCGACGGGATTCGGCGAGCAGTTCGCGGCGGCCATTCAGAAGGACATCCTGCGCGGGCCGGCCTCGGAGATCGAGCAGGCGGCCGACGCGGCCATCCGTGAGTTCCCCTTCATCGACGGTTCGCGGCAGGCGGCCGCGGGAGGAAGCTACGGCGGCTACCTCGTGAATTGGTTCGAGGGCAACACGAAGCGCTTTCGCTGCCTGGTGAACCACGCCGGGCTCACCGACAACGCGTCGATGTGGGGCTCGACCGATGGCGCCTACTATTGGGAGAAACGCAACGGCGGGCCGGTGTGGGAACCGGGCGGAGTGTGGCGCGACCAAAGCCCGTCCACATACGCGGCCAACTTCTCGACGCCCATGCTGATCACGCACGGCGAGCAGGATTTCCGCGTGCCCATCAACCAGGCCTTCGAGATTTACAAACTACTTCAGCGGCGGCAGGTTCCCAGCCGTCTGGTGATCTTCCCCGACGCCAGCCACTGGGTGCTGAAGGCCGAGGACGCGCGCTACCACATGAAAGAAGTTCTCGACTGGCTTAAGAAGTACCTGTAAGAACATTTCCAAGCGGCACGCACCGCTTGCTGACGCGCGCGGCTCAGTAGGAGTTTCCGAGCCGCGACTCAGTAGACGTTTCCGAGCCGCGACCGTCAGGGAGCGGTGGGAGCGGCTATTTCATGACGGCCCCCAAACACGCTCGCCAGCAGCTTGTCCGACGGCTTGCGAGTGAACAAGCTCACCGCGACCAGTACCACCGCGCTCAGGGGCAAAGCCACAATCAGCGGATCGACCACCGGCCAGTTGGGCACGTTGAACAGCAGGCTCTGCACGCCGAAGAGGGCTTTGCAGATGCCCAGCGCCTGGGCCTCGGCGTCCTTGATGAACACCACCCACAGACCGTTCACCAGGACGCCCGTCACCATCCTGGCCTTCGCCGCGGCCCGCGTGACTCCGCGGAAATACAGCCCCCCGACGAAAGCCGGCAGGAACGCCGAGGCGCACAGTCCGAAGAAGATGGCCGTCGCGCGGGCGATCACGTAGCCACCGCGCGCGTAGTAGCCGATCGCCAGGGCGAAAATGATCCCGACCACCATGCCGATCCGGGTGACGGTGATGCTGCGGGTTTGCGCGCCAGCCAATTGCTTGTACACGTCGTGGCCGATGCCCGTCCCCATGGTGTGGATCTGGCTGGACAGGGTGCTCATGGCGGCGGCCAGCAGGGTCAGCAGGAAGAGCACGCTGAACCAGCGCGGCAGCGCGCTGGTGACGTAAATGGGAATGATGCTGTCGGGGTTGAACATCCACTGGCCCTGGCCCGCCGAGACCACGGCCCGGAGGAAGCTCGACGCCCGCGGCCGCACTTCCACGCGGCCATCGGGAAGGTTAATCACCTCGGCCTTAGGCAGGATGGCCTCGGCCTTGCCAAGCCCTTTTAGCACTACGTGGGTGTCGGGGACGCCGTTGCCGGTGGTGTCGATGTGGAGCAGTTGACAGGGCACGGTCCGGGTCTCGAACCGCTCCTGTTTGGCGATGACGTTGGCCTTCTCGGTGGTGGCCATCAATTGTCCGCGGATCACCTCGTGCTTGAAAAAGTACACGTTCGAGAGGGCTCCCACGGTGAAAGCCACGCCGGTCATCATGAGGATGAAGACGCCGCCCACCAGGACCGCCCGGTTCAGTTCCCGATCGGATTTCACGGTCATGAACCGCACCACCAGCTGCGGCTGAGCCAGAACGCCGATCCCCACGCCGAGCACGATGGTCGAAACCACGATCCACCAGAGGTTGTACTTGGGGGCGCCCCAGCCGAAGGCCGGCATCGCGGTCCAGCCCTGGTGGCCGATGGCGGCGTGCCCGGCGAAGACCTGGCCGCTCATCGCCGTCAGGTCCTGGTGGCCGGTCATGACGCCGCCCACCAGACCGTAGGAGCCGATCAGAAGCACGGCCATCCCAACGAACATGATTCCGCCCTGGAGCGCGTCGGTGTACATGACGCCCTTGAGGCCGCCTACCATCACGTAGCCCGCCGTGAGGACCGCGAAGACCAGCAGGGCCGGCTCGTAGGGCGTGCCGAAGTGCGTGGCTATGAACTCGCTGCCGCCGATCAGAACCGCCGCTGTGTAGACCGGCATGAGTAGGAAAATTACCGAACCGGCGAAGACCTGGATGAACTTGCTCTCGTAGCGGCGGCCCAGTAATTCCGGAAAAGTGTGGGCGTCCAGGGCGTGGCCGATCCTGCGGGTCTTGCCCCCCAGCACGGCGAAGGCGATGAAGACGCCCACGAAGACGTTACAGAAAGTCAGCCACAGCAGGCTCATCCCGAACATCGCCGCAACGCCGCCGAACCCGACGATGGCGCTGGTGGAGATGAAGGTGGACCCGTAGCTGAGGGCCATGATGACGGGATGGGCTTTGCGCCCGGCGAGCATGTAGTCGCTGGCGCTCTTGGTTCGTTTCCAGCCCAGGTACCCCAGATAGACGACCATCAAAAGGTAGACCAGGACGGCTATGATCTCCCAGAATTTCACTTACTCTTCCTCCGCATCGACTTCTTTCTCGTGCTTGACCCAGGTGGCATCCGCCGGTGTAGGTTCGGCCTCGTCGGCCTTGCGGCCGGCCAGTATCGAGTGAACCACGCACAGCAGGGTCGCAGCCAGGCATAGAAGATAGGCCATCCAGATCCAAGGATCGGGGATGCGCAGGACGCCGATTGTCATGGAAACGATTTCTCCTCTCTCTCAAAAAAGGGTGATTGGACCCGTATACTCTTTTCGCCCTTCAATGCAAGGACGACCATCCCTCGGCGCCGCCCGGTGACAAGAGTCACTGATCGCGTTCAACGCCCCGGTTACTATCGGAACAGAGGAAAGATTGCATGAGCATTCAAACTCTTGTCCCCGCGCGCGGGAGCCTGTACGCTTTCGCCCTGGCGCTGAGCTTTGTTCTTATCGGCGCCGAACCGGCTCGCGCCCATTGCGACGGAATGGACGGCCCGGTGGTGAAGGCGGCCCGCCAGGCTCTGGACAGCGGAAACGTGAATCGCGTTCTCATCTGGGTGCAGAGTGACAATGAGAGTGAGCTGCGCCAGGCGTTCGCGCGAACCCTGGCCGTCGGGAAACTCAATCCGGAGGCGAAAGGCCTGGCCGAAACCTACTTCTTCGAGACCGTGGTGCGGCTCCACCGGGCTGGCGAGGGAGAGCCCTACACGGGGCTGAAACCCGCCGGGCGCGACCTGGGTCCGGCCATTCCCGCGGCGGACCAGGCCATCCGGGACGGCTCCGACGAAGCGCTGGTCAAGATGCTGGCCGAAGCCGCGGCGCAAGGTGTCCGCGAGCGCTACCGCAAGGTCGCCGCGAGTAGGGACTTCTCTCAAAGCGACCTGAGCGCGGGCCGGGAAAACGTCAAGGCGTACGTCGAGTTCCTGCATTATGTCGAAGGACTCCACCAGGCGATTCAACGCGGCGAGCAAGAGCATTCTCACTAGCGGGAGTTTCGCGCTGGCCGGCGCTATCGGCCGGCGAGCGCGAGATATCGCCGGCGCGCGTCCTCGAGCCGCTGCGACAAGGCTTCGACTTCGCCCGGCGCGTATTCGCGGGTGAAGCGCGCGTCGGCAAGGCGGCCCTCGATGAACTCGAGCACCCGGAGGCGCTTGGCCACCAGGCGGCGCCGGTCGTCGCGGTCCGGTCCGGCGCCCTCGACGTTGACGTAGACCGGCGTGGTGTGCGCCAGCGCGCCGTTGTGCGACCGCACGCGCGCGGCAATCCACTGCGTCGCGCCGGCTTCCAGTTTGAATTCGAGCTTGAGATCGCGCTGGCCCGGCGCCATGGATTCCCCAGTGCGCACGACCTCGCCATTGGACACGATCTCAAGCGTCTTGGGAGCGCCGATCGCGGCCGGCGCCCAGGCCGTGGCGCGGATGTGCAGCGTCGCCTCCGGCTTGACTCTCAGTTCGTCGCCCGGAATCGCGCCGTCGACGCTGAAGATCAGCATCGGGCCGTTGGTGACAAAGGTGCGGCCGCGCCGCATCGCCTCGAACCAGGCGTCCACGGAAAAGTGCGGCCCGGTGTAGGCGTAGACGCGCGCCTCGCCGATGCTGGCGCCCCAGGGCAGGTCGGATCCCGCCGACGCCGTGAGCCGAAAGCCCAGGCTGAGGAAGTCGTAATAGTCCTCCAACCCGAGCTTGCGGAATTGCAGGATCTCGAGAAAATCGACCTTGCCGCGCACGACGTTGAGGCTTGCGTCCCAGGTCGGATTCAATTCCGGCCGCTTGCGGCGGTACCACTCGGGCGCCCAGGCGGTGTGCGCATAGCCCGTCAGACCGCCCTCGGCGCGGATGCGGTCGAACATGAAGTCGTAGAGGTGGTAGCGCGAGGTGTCGCGCACGGGGCGGCGTATGTTGAGGGCCAGCGTGTGTCCCTGCTCGGCGATGTCGGTGCGCGGATCTTCCTGGCCGCTCACCAGCGCGTAATTGCCGCGCACGAAACGCGATTCCGGGCCGTAGCGGGCCTGCTCGAAGTACGTTCGCTTGATGTCGCCCATGCGGACGATGTTGGCGACGTGGATGTCTTCGGCCTGCGCCCAGCTCATCAGGAATTCGTCGTCGTTGGGCTTCAGGCGCGGATAGTGAACATGATCGTCGCCCGAGTACCAGCCCTGCCTGGGCATGTCGGTCCAGCGGGCCAGCTCGACGCGGCGCTGGCGTTTCTGTCCGGCGGAAATCTCGACATCCTCGAAGTGCGGCAGGAATTCGACGCCTTTGGCAACCGCCAGACGCCAGCGCCCGGCGGGCAGCGTGATGCTGAAGGGGCGGGTGACGAAGAATGCGGCCGGTTCTTTCCAGTACGGGTAAGCCGGCTGGCCTTCGTAGATACTGGACCGCGTGTCGTTGTTCTTGTACTCGCCGTTGGTCAGCCGCAGCGGGCCGATGTCGCCGGGTTTCCAGTCGAACGGCTTGTAGAAATCGCGAACGGTGGTGTAGCCGGAATCGACCCGCCCGTCGGGCGGCGTGCGCCACTTGCCGTCGGCCAGCGAGGTAATGCAGACCATCGCCGGAGTCACCGCGCCGGTGGCTTTGTCGCGGATTTCCACGCGCAGCGTTCCGTCGCCGTCCACCGCCGAGACGCGGTAGAGCGCCAGCATTCCCAGCGCCAGACATACGAAGTGAGCCAGCCGGTTTGTTCGCGACATGCTGCCGGGAATTGTACAATAAGACGCTGTCCCAACTGGAGGCCCGCCTGAAAGCCTTGTTCAGTACGCTGACGTCGTGGGGTCCGGCGGGCCTGTTCCTGCTGGCCATCGTCGATTCGGCCGGCCTCCCGCTGCCGGGTGGCATCGACGCGCTGGTGGTGCTGCTGGCGGTCGCAAATCCCGCCATGGCGTATTGGTCCGCACTCATGGCTGTGCTCGGTTCGCTCATCGGCAACTACATTCTCTACGCCATCGCGCGCAAAGGCGGCCGCGCATACCTGGACGCCCACGCCACGTCCAGGCGCGCGCTGAAGGTCCGCGAGTGGTTCGGGCGGTATGGCCTGTTGACCGTCTTCATCCCCACCCTGCTGCCGATTCCCCTGCCCATGAAGCCCTTCGTGCTTTCAGCGGGCGCGCTGGGCGTCACGCCGGCGGCGTTCATCGGAGTGGTCGCCCTCGGGCGGCTTTTGCGCTATACCGGGCTGGCTTACCTGGGCGCGCAGCTCGGTGTGCACTCGATGACGTACTTGAAGGAGCACGCCTGGCACCTGTCGGCGTTTGCCGCCGCGCTGTTCGCGGTCCTCTATCTGATGGTCCGCGCGGCCGAGCGGCGGCGTCTCAGTTCGGCCACCTGAGGTGGCGGCGCAGAAACTCGAAGGTCCCGATGCCGTGGATGGTGTGCGGACCGTTGAAGAACTCGATTGTCGCGCGGTCCGGCAGGCCGAGCTTGTCATAGAAGCGGCGCACCCGGGCGAATTCGTAGGCCACCCATTCGTCGGGCGCGACCCCGTCGTCGTGGCCGCGCTCGACCATGAACGGGCGCGGCGCCATCAATATCGCGAGTTCGGCGTAGTTGACCACGTTGGCGAAGTCCCATTCGTACATGTCGTACTCCTGCGTGATCAGGTAGCTGTAGCGGGCATCCACGCTGGTGGTCTTCCACACCCACTCGTTGAAGTCCGCCGAACAGATGGACAGCGCGTAGCCATCCAATAGCGGCGGGACGCGCACGGCGGTCTTGCCGCCGTATGAGAGGCCGTAGAAGCCGATGCGCGCGGCGTCGACATACGGCAGCGTCTTGAGCCAGGCCAGCGTCTGCTGGTGCTGGCCGAGGATGAAGGAGAACAGCGACAGCTTCAGCGGCCGCGCCTTGCGCAGGATCAGCCGGAAGCGATCCTGTCCGATGTAAGGGTTCTGCGGCGCGTAGACGATGAAGCCTTCTTCGGCCAGCCGCACGGCGTAGCGGTGGTAGGCGGGATGGTCGACTCGCGGGTCGGCCAGGTCTTGCGGGCGGCCCTCGAGACCGTGCTGGCAGACCACCACCGGGCGGCGCTCGCCGGGTTTCACGTTTTTCGGCACCAGCAATATTCCAGAGGCGAACACTTCGGGCCAGACGTCCAGAGTGACTTCGTATCCGCGGAATTTCGGCTCGTCGTAGATCAAGCGTGTGCGGGGGTTGGGCGGCAGGCTCGGGTCGGGCAACCGTCCGATGACTTCGTTCCAAACTGTGTCGCGAGTGGCACGCGCCTCGGCGCGGCGCGCGGGCGATTGCCGGAGAAGCTTTTGCGTGAACTCGACCAGTTCGTCGAACTGCCGGCGCTGGCGCGCGGTGGCGTCCGCGTGCGCCGGGACCGCGGGAACGGGCGTCCCGCTTCGTGACGGCAGCAGCAGGGCCACGGCTTCCATGACGCTGCTCACAACCGGCGGATTTCCAGCCCGCCTGGCCTCGCCGCGAACTTCGTCAAGCGTGGGCGCGGCGAGCCGGCCGTTGGGGCAGGCGCCCCGGCGCTCTTTCGTCTCCGGCGGCGGCCCGGCGACCTCGGGATATCCCGACGCCACCACGACCAGCTTGCGCGGAGCGATGAGGGAAGCGATTTCCGCGTCGCCGAACTCGCGCACCAGGCCCCACACGTCGCGGTAGATCGGTTCTCGCCAGAGGTTGTCGCGCGGGCCGAAATAGCCGGCCACAATGGCCGCGTCGATGCGCGTGTCGATGGCGGCGGAGTAGAACGCAATCAGCCCGCCTTCGCCCTCGCCGGCAACGAAGACCGGCTGCTTCCCGTCCCGGCGAAACCAATCCACCGCGGCCAGAACCTTCTGCACTTCGTAGCCGATGACGGTGCGGCCGGCCTGGTAGGCCATTCGCCAGATCCATTCGCGGTGCGGCTGGTTGGTCATACGGAATTGCGGGATGCCGGACCAGGTGTCCCGGCGGTCGATCAGGACCGGCGCCAGCACCTGGCAGCCGCGCGCGGCCACCAGGCGCGCCAGTTGCGACTGCTCCGGTTGCGCGTCCGCATCCGGCAGCACCACGGCGCGGCAAGCCGGGACGCCGCGCGGCGCCAGCAGCAACCCTTCGCCCCAAACGCCATCCAATACCTTCCAGCGCACCGAGCGGCCGTTAGACGAGATTTCCGGCGCGCCGGAAACGCGAGCATCCACCGCGCCGATCATCCGGCGCAATCGTTCGCGAGAGGGTTGCGGGCGCTTCGCGGCCGCCTCCGCGGTGGCCCGGTCGAGGTAGGCGTGAATCCCTTCGACCATGCGCGTCGCCAAGTCGGCCTGCGCCCAGACGGGAATCGCCGCGGTTAGCATGACGATTCCTATCCGGCAAAACCGCATGTTCTCCAGTCAACCACGATTGGGGCTATTTCGGGGACAGGCTACGAAATCCCGAAATACCGCCACGACGAAGTTGAGTCCACTTACGAACCGAGTTTCGGGATTTCGTAGCCTGTCCCCGAAATAGGATCTCGCCCGGGGCTCAGAACTTGAAGCGCAGACCGACTTCGATGCGCCGCATATCGAGCACGCTGGTCACGTTATAGTGGCCGGCGCCACCGCGGTACTGGTTATACTGCTCCGCTGTGTTGGAAGTAGGCACCCGGCTCAAAAGGTTTTGCACCAGCATTTCGGGAGAGTTGAAAAGGTAATACCCGTCCGACAGCTTGGCCCCTTTCATCTTGTAAGTGTGGCCGGTGTTGATGTCCTGCCGCCGGACCTGGTTGAAGGGGTTGAAGAGGCTGGCGCGCAACTCGAGCCCCTTGCCTTCGCCGATCGGGAACATCTTGCTGATATTGATGTCGTTCGAAAAGGTGCCGGGAGACCAGAGATAGTTGCGGGAGCCGGTGCCGTCATTGGGCACGGACGGGACCTTGAACCTGGTCACATCGTACGTGTTCGCGATGGACGGAATTCCGTTGTTCGGGTTGCCCGTGGGCTCGATGCGCGGCCCGACGTCCGGACTGCCGGTGAAGATCGAGTTGATGTTGGCCACGCCCTGGGTGTTGTTTGCGTACTGCATGCCGAAGCTGGGAGTGAGCGCGCGTCCCGAATAGAAGTTCATCAGATGCGCGATTCCCCAGCCGTCCAGCACCTGCCTTGCCACGGCGTTGTCGAGTCTCAGGCGCTGGGCCAGTTTCGGAACGTCGTAGGTGTAGTTGATACCCACCACGTGCACCCGGTGCTCGTTGGCGACGTAGCCGGTGAAATCCTTCCAGCGGTGGAAGAACGGCCCGACGCTCTCGGTGCCCGAGATCAGTTTGCTCCAGGTGTGGACGAACTGCATGGTCAGACCCTGGCCGTAACGCTTGCTCACGCCCCACTGGAGGGAGTTGTAGCGCGCGTTGGCGACGTTGGTGATCAGGTTCAGGGTGCCGTAGCCCTGGAAGGGCCGCATCAGGTTGTTGTCGACCGTTTGCGTGCCCGGCAGCGGTCCCGGGTTGGAGGCCGACACCGGACCGGCGAAGTTGTTGCCGGCCAGCCGCGGGTCGATGAATTCAGGTTTCCAGGTCTGCCCGGGCAACACTTGATTGATGTTGAACTGCATCACCTGGTGCCGCTGAATGTTGCCGATATAAGCGATGTCGAACACCGTATTGAAGGGCAACTCCCGCTGGATGGACAGACTGAAGTCGTAAACCGTCGGCACGGCGTTGCTGGATTCGTCGAATGCGCCGAAGGCCATCGGCGACAGCCGTTTCACGGTGGTGGTGTTCAACGTGTTCAAACTGGTCTGGCGGTAATCGACCTGGTCGGCAAGCCCGTTCTGGAATGTGCCGGTAGCCTGTCCGATGGTGGGACGGTTGTAGGCCCAGCCGAAGCCGGCACGGAGCACCGTCTTGTTCATGAAATTATAGGCGAACCCGCCGCGAGGCGCGAACAGGATGAAGTTGGGGTTTCGGATGCCGGCTTCACCGACCGCGGCGTCGCCAAGCGCCCGAACGCCGTTGCGCGGGTCGCCCGAGCCGGGCACCAGTGAATACAGCAGCGCGTTGAACACGCTGGTAGACAGCGGCTGATTCGGGTAAGCCGGGTCGATGAGACGCCTGGTGTTGGTCGGATCGGGCACGTAGTAGCGCGGCGCTTTCTTGGGATCCCAGAGACCGGGAACGAAGATCGCGTCCATCGTGATTTTGCGGTCCGTGTTGCGTTCGGTCGGGATGTGGTACACGCGCATGCCGAAATCCAGCGTGAACCTCGGAGCTACCTTCCAGGTGTCCTGCACAAAGAAGTGGAAATCCTGGAACTTCGAGAACTTGTGCGATGGGTTGGAGACCTGCTGGAACTGCGAAAGCGCTCCGGTCAGCGTGTTCGCCGGACCGTAGCCCATGTCGAAATCGCTGGCCGTGTTGACGCCAAAGTTGAAGTTACCCTTCTCAGTGGCCGCATTGATTTCATCCTTCTTGTTGAGCATGTACTGGCCGCCCCACTTGAAGATGTGGGTGCCCCGGGTCCAGGTCCACGTCTGCGCCACTTGATACTCGGGGGCCTTGGCGTACCAGGGGAAGCGGTTGAACTGAAAATCCTGATAGCCCGTCCCGGTGATCTGAGGAAGGATTTTGGTCACCGTCGGGAACGCTAGCGGCATGCCCTGAAGGCCTGCCTTGGCGGG
The DNA here is from genome assembly GCA_030693045.1 of Bryobacterales bacterium. Taxonomy (GTDB): domain Bacteria; phylum Acidobacteriota; class Terriglobia; order Bryobacterales; family Bryobacteraceae; genus JACQZT01. The sequence continues at coordinate 23,754 of JAUYBU010000167.1, forward strand.
GTCCACTTTGGACGGATCCGCCAGGATATCGACGGGAGCGTTGACGAAGTCCTTCTGCCAGTTGAACAGCGATTCGCCGACCAGAGTGGGCGAGAAGGTCTTCGTCAGGTTGACCGTCATCGCTTTGTCGGGCCGGTTCCAGCCGGTGTTCACGAACGGCAGGTTGCTTCCGGCGGCCCAGGTGACCATGTCGCGGTAGTTCTGATAGTCGTAAGAGAATCGCACATACGCGCGCGTGGACTCGTTGATGTTCCAGTCCACCTTGCCTACGTTCAGATACCGCTGGTCGGTCTTCGAGTACTCGTTGAGGTAGTTGTTGTTGGTTTCGTTCTTCAGGTTTGGCAACGGATACAGATTCAGGATCGAGCGGCCGAGGGGGTTGATCAGGTTGGCCGGGATCTTGTTGCCCGGCAGCAGTTGCGGACTGCCTGAAGCCTGGGTGCCCGGCAGATAGATGGTCGGGCGCGTGCCGTCGGCGTTGATGGTCTGCGAGAAATCGCCCTGGCGCTCGAGTTCGGTGGGCACCCGGATCTGATTCGTGAGGGTGGGCGTATCCTGCTTCAGGTTTTCGTGGTTGAAGAAGAAGAAGATTTTGTCCTTGCGGATCGGGCCGCCCAGGTTCCCGCCGAAGTAGTTGTAGCGGTACCGCGGATTGGTGAGGCCGAAAAAGGCGTTGCTCCACGGAGTCGCGTTGAAGATCTCGTTGCGGATGTAGTCCCACGCCGTCGCGTGCCAGTTGTTGGTTCCGGATTTGGTCACGATGTTGATCACCGCGCCGGCCCGGATTCCGTATTCGGCCTGGAAGTTGTTGGTCAGGATCGATACTTCCTGGATGGACTCCAGACTCGGCGTTACGGTGGTCTTGGTGTCGCTGCCGTGGTCCACGTTGCTGCCGCCGTCCAGGTTCACCTGCGTCTGGTTGGGGGTTTTTCCGTTGATGCGGAAGTCGGCATAGCCGTCATAGCCCGCCTCCCGGCCGTTCATGGCGTTGACGTTTTGCGGCGACGATCCGGGAATGGTTTTGAGCAGCGTGGTCCAGTTGCGGCCCTGCAAGGGCATCTCGGTCACCTGCGTGGACTGAATCGTCTCGTAGCGGACCGCGTTGTCCTTGACGATCTGCTGTTCAGCGGTGACGTTGACGATGGTCGAGGGACCCGTACCGACCTCCAGGATGATGTTGCCGAGCGACAAGGTCTGGAACGCGTTCAGGTCCAGGTTCTCAAGCGTCTTCTCCTTGAAGCCCGCGGCGGTGACCGTCATGGTATATCTGCTCGCGACGAGCGATGGAAAGGCGAACAACCCGGAATCGTTGGTCGTGGTGGTGCGCTCGGAATTGGTCGAGAGCTGCAAGACTTTGACAAGCGCGCCGGGAATCCGGGCATCGCTCGAATCCGCCACCGTGCCTGAGATAGACCCAAGTCCAGCCTGGCCGAACGCGAAACCGCATAGCGCGATCAGACCAAGCGCCAGTACAAGAACTTTTCGGTGCATGGACACTAATCCCCCTTACTGATATCGGACCCCGACCTAAACTATCGCCGTTGGGAGGCCCCTGTCAAGGCGTGCCGGCGCTACAATGGCGTTCATCATGCGACGCAGCACATTTCTACGCTCGATGGCGCTTGCCGGGGGCCTTGCCCCGCGCGGGAGGGCCGGCGCGCAGGCTCCGGAAGAGCTGAAACTCGAACAGATCAAGAGCGACCTTTACATGCTCACTGGCAGCGGTGGCAACATGGCCGTGCTCACCACCGACGAAGGGGTCATCCTGGTGGATGACAAGTTCGACCGCAATGTGACGGAGATCCTCGCCAAGGTGCGCACGCTGACCGACAAGCCGGTCCGCTATGTCCTGACCACTCACCACCACGGCGACCACACTGGAGGGAACCCGCGCCTGCTTGGCTCGGTCGAGATCATCGCGCACGAGAACGCCCGCGCCAACATGGTCAAGGGTTCGCAGCCCGGATTGCCGCGCGTGGCCTTCAGCGACGGCGCGGCGGTCTACCTCGGAGGCAAGGAGGTGCGCACCCGCTATTACGGGCGCGGCCACACCAACGGCGACGTGGCGGTCTACTATCCCGCTCACCGGTTGGTCCATCTGGGCGACCTGCTGGTCGAGGGCACGCCGTTCATCGACTACGCGAACGGGGGAAGCGGCGTCGCCTGGACCGCGACGCTCGAGCAAACGCTTCCGCTCGACTTCGACACGGTCATTCCCGGCCACGGCCCGGTGATGAAGCGCCAGGACCTGGTCAACTGGATCGCGTCCTTCAAGACCGTTCGCGAGCGCATCGCGCGAATGCTGCGCGAAAAGCGGCCCAAGGCGGAGATCCTCACCGCCCTGAAGGTGGACGACCTGGCCGGTTGGAAGCCGAATCAGTTCTGGACCAAGAGCAGCCTGCCGGGCCTGATCGACGAGCTGTCGCGCTAGACCCTATTTCGGGGACAGGCTACGAAATCCCGAAATTCGGCTGTGCCTCCCCGCCGGCGGGCTATTTCGGGATTTCGTAGCCTGTCCCCGAATTAGGCCGCGACGGCATGGGCGCGTTGACGGACTTGCGCCAGGCCGCCAGCCGGGCATGCAACTGCTTGGCCCGGTCGGGCATCGCCGCGGCCAGGTCGCGCTTCTCCGAGGGGTCGTCGCCGAGGTTGTACAACTCCAGATGCCCGTCCTCGAAATACTCGAGCAGCTTCCAGTCGCGCGCGAGGATGGCGCTCACCGGCGTCGTGGTCGGGTAGTAATGCGGGTAGTGAAAGAAAAGCTCGCCGCGGTCCAGGCGCGCGCCCGGGCTCTTGAGCAGCGGGACCAGGCTTTTCCCGTCCACGGTCGCGTTGTGCTTCGCGTCGCCCTTGAGTCCGGCCATCTCGAGCATGGTGGGGTAGAAATCGATGGACGAAACCGGTTCGCCGCAGGTGACGCCCGCCGGCGCGACGCCCGGCCAGCGAATCATGAGCGGCACGCGGATGCCGCCTTCGTACAGCGCGCCCTTGCCCGAGCGCAGCGGGTAGTTGTCGGTCACCGCCTCGCCCTTGTAAGGGTTGATGAATCCGCCGTTGTCGGAAAAGAACACCACCACGGTGCGGTCGGCGATCCGCAATTCGTTCAACCGGGCGAGCACGCGGCCGACATTCTGGTCCATCGAATGCACCATGGCGGCGTAGGCGGCATTCTTGTGGCGCATGCCGGGCGCGATCTTGCGGCGGTAGCGCTCGACCAGTTCCGGCTGGCCCTCGATCGGAGTGTGCACGGTGTGATAGCAGAGGTTGAGAAAGAAGGGGCGGCCGGCGGATGAGCCGATGAGCCTCAGCGCCTCGCCGGTCAGACGGTCGGTCAGGTACTCGCCCGGCTTGCCGCCCTCCAGGCCGGGCACGTAGCGGTATTCGCCGCCATAGAGCTGACTTCCGCGATAAGGCCAGAAGAAAGTCGCCGGCGCGCCCCAGCAGGTGCCGCCGATGTTGACGTCGAAGCCGTGCGTTTCCGGATAGTGCTCGGCGTTGCCCAGATGCCACTTACCGACGTGCGCGTTGAAGTACCCGGCCTCGCGCAGAACCTCGGCGCAGGTCACTTCCGAGTGAGCCAGGTTCTCCTCGACCACCGGCGGAATCACACGGCGGTTGCGCGGAGGCGTGCGCGCGGATTCGCGCCAGATGGTGATGCCCAGGCGCGCCGGATGCTTACCGGTGTGAATGGAAGCGCGCGTGGGAGAGCAGACCGGCGCGGCGGAGTAGGCTCGCGTGAACCGGACGCTTTCCCGCGCCAGGCGTTCGATGTTCGGGGTTTCGTGCAGATCGGCGCCGTAGGGCGTCGTGTCGCTCCAACCCAGATCGTCGGCCAGGATGAAGACGAAGTTGAGCGGACGCGCGGCGGGCGCGGCCAGCGCGCAGGCTGCGGTAGACAAAAATTGGCGGCGGTCCATCAGCCGGTATTGTACCCGACCGCGCCCCGCCCCTCACAGGAATTTCTTGTGTTCGCGGTGTACCACGTCGCCGAAGCTCCGCATGAAATCCATTTCCTCAGGCGGAAGCGGGCCCTGGCGCACGGCGGCCAGGTTCTCCTCGAGTTCTTTGACGTTGCGCGGCGCCGTCAGGCAGACATCCACGTTCGGGTTCGACAACACGAACCGGTAGCACATCCCGGCGGTGGGGATCCGGCCGTCCTTGGGCCACGTTCGCGGCCTGCGCAAGAGGAAAGTCCAGCGCGTGGCCGTGTAGCTCACAACTCCGGGGTGATGATTCTCCAGGTGAGGGAATATCTCTTCCTCGGCCCCGCGGTGGGCGGCGTTGTAACGGATCATGAGCGCGTCGAGCGCGCCCTGGGCCGCGAGTTGGCCGGCGAACCGCCGGTCGTGACACGACATCGCCACGCCGCGCACCCGGCTGTCGGCGCGCAGTTGGGCCAGTTCGTCCCGCGCCCGGTCAGTGAACTCCTTCGGCTTCATCACTCCCAGAAAATGAAACACGTCGATGTAGTCGGTGCGCAACTGCCGCAGCCGCCTTTCGAGCGTGCGGCGCAGGTTCTGGTAAGTCCAGATGTAGTTATACGCGCCCGTCACCACCACGTATTTCTCGCGGTCCCGCGGCAATGCGTCCCGCAGCACTTTGACCATCTGCATGTCGAAGCCGAAATAGAAGAAGTAGTTCACTCCCTCGTCCAGCGCTTTGTAGATGGTCTTCTTGCCCGGCCAGTAGCTGGCCGCCAGCCCCAGGCGATGAACGCGGTTGGAGATCTTTCCGAGCGATGCGTGCTCGAAGTCCTGTACCATCGAAACCCTCCGCTCTCATTATGCTAATTCGGGGACAGGCTACGAAATCCCGAAACTCGGGAGTTTCGGGATTTCGTAGCCTGTCCCCGAATTAGCGTGGGGGCAGCGGGAACGGGATCTCGCGCGTGCCTTCGTCCAAGCCCACGATGCGGATCACCCTCTTCTGCGGAGGCAGCGCGGCCTGAGCGACGGTCTGAGTGGGGGGCGCGCCCGAAACCATCCAGTCCATCAAGCTGGCGCGCCGTGAAGCCCCTCCCGCCAGCATGGCTTTCAATCCGGTTTCCATTTGCGCGATGTCGAGCGAGGCGGTGAACCTCACGTCCGCGCCCTCGCGGCCCACGGCCAGATCGCGCAGCGCCGGCGCGCCCGCCGCGCCGCGCAGCATGCTTTCGATCGCCACCGCCGACTCCTCGGACGCGGCCACCAGGTCGAACGTCATCTCCAGGCCGCGGTTGAGCGCGATGCCGCCGTCGAACGACCGTACCTCGGAGAACGGAGATGGTTGAAACGCCTCAAGCGATGAAGTAGCGATCCAGATGGAATAAGCCGACGACAACTCGGCCGCGCGACGCCACAACGGGCTTTCGCGCGGCGTGGCTGCGTTCCCGCGATCCAGCGCCGCGCGCACCGACGCCGTGTCGCCCGCCAGAAGAATCCATCCGTCCAGAACCGCGACGTCCGCGCCGCCTGCCGAGAAAACCTCGACGCCCCGGTATCGGGTGGCTTTTGCGCCGTCGGTGGCGGCCATTCGCCGCAGTTTGGCAAGGTTAAACCGCCCCGACGCGGTTGCCAGAAAGCGCTTGTTCCCGGCGCCGGGTTCCACCGCCACCAGCAGGTTGGTGATCTCTTCGGCGAAGTCGAGACTGGCGGCCGCGCCACCAATCAGCCCGGCCAGATTCGACTGCGCCGCCTGCCGCCAGTCGACGCCAATGAGCATCGCCGGCTCGGCCGGCGCATAGCGCCAATAGATCGGCGTGGAAGACTGGCCCCAGCCCAGAACGGCAAACAAGAGTCCCATCGCGGCCACGCGCATGCAAGGTACCTCTGTTCAAAGCGTAGCGGCTTGCTTACCTACGAGCCATCGGGTATTTGACCTATTTCCGGTTCGGATCTTCCGGCCAGGCGTGCTTGGGATAGCGGCGCATCAACTCGCGCCGCAATTGGGGATAGAGGCGCTGCCAGAATCCGGCCAGGTCGGTGGTGGTCTGCACCGGGCGCTGGTTGGGAGCGAGCAGGCGCACCACCAGCGGCACGGCTCCGTCGCCCACGCGCGGGGACTCGCGCATGCCGAAGAAGTCCTGGAGCCGGGAAGCGATCCAGGGCGGCTGGCCGGCCTGGTAGTGTACGCGCACGCGCCGGCCGGCAGGCAGGCGCACAAACTCCGGGGCCAGCTTGTCGAGCAGGCCCGGCGGCAAGCGCCGTTCGAGCGCGCGCTCCAGGCCGCCGCCGCGCGCCGCGGCCTCCAGTTCGGCGAAACTGCGCAGGCCCTTGCAGAGCGAGCGCAGCGCCTCGCTCACGTCCAGTGGCCCAAGCGGAGCGCCGGCGAACTGCGCTCGCGCCAAAAACTCGCCGGGGTCGGCGAACCGATCCAGTCCCGCCTCCAGCGCCCGTTCGGCAAGCAGCGCCGCCGCCGCTTCGCTGTCCACCGCTCCGCTGCGGCTCTCCTCGATGGTCAGCGACTCGAAGCACAGCGCGCTGACCGCTTCGACGCGCTCGGCCGCGCGGTTCCACTCGAGCGAGGTGCGCTCCGAAACACGCTCCGGAAACAGGTCGAGCAGCCATTCCGGTTCGACCGCGCTGGCCAGCCGGACCACGGGCAGCCGCTGGTCGGGCCGGTCCTCGACATCCACCGCCACCAGAAACCGCGCCTCGCGCACGACGCTCGAAGAAGCCAGTTCGGCCGAGCCGCCCGCGGCCAGCAGCAACTCGCTCCCCTGCCGCCGCCGGGCCACGCGGTCCGGAAAAGCGGCCAGCACGGCCATGAGCAGCGCGCTCTCGTCCCTTGCGCCTTTGCTCTTCGGCCGTGCGATGCGCCGGATCTGGTCGTAGAGGCGCTTCACGTCGCCGCGCCATTCCGAATCCAGCAGCCAGAGCAGGTCGCTTCTGCCCGAGTGATGGGTCTCCTCGGGCAATCGCGCGCCGGCGCTCAGCAACGCCGCCACGGCGCAGCCGTCGTCGCCGGCGCCGCGCGCTTCGGCTTCCAGCAGCAATCGCGACAATCGAGGATGCAGCGGGAACCGCGCCATTTCCCTTCCCAACGGGCCCACGGCGCCCAGGCGCGCCAGCAGGTCCTCGGCCGCCGCGATCTGCGCCTCGCCGGGGCGCTCGAGCAGCTCGAGATCCCGCCAGCGTTCGACGCCCAGGGAACGCAGCGCCAGCGTGGCCTGAGACAGCTCCGCCCGCAGAATCTCGGGCACATCGCGCTCGGGACGCCGCGCGTAGTCGTCCTCGGAATAGAGGCGGATCACGCGCCCGGGCCGGGTGCGTCCGGCGCGGCCCGCGCGTTGCCGGGCGCTGGCCTGGCCGATTCGCTTCACGGCGAGCGCCGGCAAACCGGTCCAGGGCGACCAGGAAGCCATCCGCGCCAGGCCGCTGTCGATGACCGCCGTGACTCCCTCGATGGTGAGCGAACTTTCGGCGACGTTGGTCGATAGGATCAGCTTGGGGCGGCCGGCCGGCTCCAGAACCCGGGCCTGCTCCTCCAGGCTCAGATCGCCGTGCATCTGCATGATGCACAGGCCGACGCGCGCGGCGAGTTCCGCGCAGGCGCGCTCGGCCCGGCGAATCTCGCGCGCGCCGGGAAGGAATACCAGGATGTCGCCGTCGGTTCCGCGCGCGGCCAGCCTTCCCACCGCCTCGGCAACCTGCTGCTCCAAAGGTTGAGCCGAGTGCGGCGTGTGCGATATTTCGAGATCGAATAGACGGCCTTCGCTTTGCACCGTCGCGCACGGCGCGAGATAGCCTGCGATGGGCCCGGCGTCGAGCGTCGCCGACATCACCACCAGGCGCAGATCCGGTCGCGCCGTGCGCTGCAAGCGCCGCAACAGCGCCAGGGAGAGGTCGGTGTCGAGATGGCGCTCGTGAAACTCGTCCAGAACCACCGCCGACACCCGGCGCAGCTCGGGATCGTCCATCAGACGCCGGATCAGCAGGCCTTCGGTGATGTAGAACAGCCGCGTTTGGGGGCCCGCGGCGGATTCGAACCGGACCTGGTATCCGACGGTCGCGCCCAGGGCTTCCCCGCGCACGCGCGCCACCCGTTGCGCCGCGGCGCGGGCGGCGAGGCGGCGAGGCTCCAGAACCAGGACCGAGCCGGGGAAGGCGTCCAACAGCGCGGGAGGAACCAGCGTGGTCTTTCCCGCCCCGGGCGGAGCGACGACCACCAGGTTCCGGACCGATTGAAGATCATCGACGATTCGCGGAACCAGCGATTCAAACCGCGGCGCCGCGCTGCCGCTCACCGCAGCAATCCCGCCTCGCGACGAAAACCTTCGGCGACCGACTCGACGGCCACGCGGCCGTCGGATAGCTTGATGTTGGCCGCCCGCACCGCCTTCAGGGTGACCTTCCCCGACAACTCCGCGAGCGCGCGCCGGACGCCGGGGTAGGCCTGGTCGGCGTCGGACCGCAATACAAACGACATCTCGCACGGCGGAAACACCCGGGCGTCGTCTTCGAGTATCTGTAAGTCGTCGCGCACCCAAACGATTTCGGTGGCTCCGGCGAGGATAAGGTCGATGGTGTCCTCGGTCAATGCACGCGGAAACAGGGCGGGCTCCATGGCCGCGGGAGGAGTTCGCAGAGTAATGTGATACGTCGCATCCAAAAGGGGAAACCCGTCCTTGCGCGCCCGAAACTCGCGTGTGACCCCGATGCGCCAGCCCTCCTTGCGCCGCGTCAGATCGCTCATCTTGGTTATCTTGAGCTTCGCCGAGTCGCTCTGCCGGACGGCGACCAGGCAGCGGCCGTCAAAGCCCAGCGGATCCAGCCAGAGGGCGCGGAAACGGCTCGCGTATTCATCGCGGAGGCGTTCCAGCATCGAGTTTCGATCCGTATCCATTTGGGCGCGGAGCATAACCGGCAGCGCGATGCACCCATACTCGGGGTAGAGGTCGATCTCGCCTCCCACCAACCCGGTGTGCACCGCCATGGTCTCACCCCAGTTGTACTTTCGGGCGACTTTGATGCCCAGTTTTCGTTCCAGGTGACCGGCGGCGACTTCCGCCAGAAAGACCTGCTCGATGCTGGCCTTGGAGCCCACCACCAAAAGGCGCGGGGTCCTCGAGCATGCTCCGAGAAGACCGAGCAGGCAAAGCGGAAGAGCCAGTTTGCAGCCGTTCTGCATTCGATTCAGGCCTCCCATGGGAAGGTGCGAAAAGGCGCGGGCAAGCTGAAGCTTGGCCCACACCAGGATTGTCACATGGATTGGGCCGGCGACGCTGCCGGCGGCCGGATCCATCGTCCGGGGATCCTCCCTCCGCAGTCCGGGCAACCGCCCTGGGCATCCATCCGGCATTCGAGTACTTGAAACCCAAGCCGGCGGACCAGCACGGCGTCACACCCGGGACAGATCGTATCTTCGCCGTGGTGGATCAGCCCCGGCAGATTCCCGGCATAGACGAACCGCAACCCCGCCCGGCGTCCGATGCCGGAGGCCCGCAGCAGATCCTCGGGCCGGGTCGCTCGCCGGTCCGTCATTTTGTAGTCGGGATGGAATGCCGTGACATGCCACGGGAGATCGGGCGACACGGAGCAAAGGAATTCGGCAATCTGGGTCAGTTCTTCGTCCGAATCGTTGAAGCCCGGCACCAGCAGTGTGACCACCTCGAGCCAGATCCCCATGCCGTGCAGCCGGCGAATGGTGTCCAGGATCGGCTCCAGGCGTCCACCCAGTTTTCTGTAGTTCCGGTCCCGGAAGCTCTTAAGATCGACCTTGCAGAAATCCAGCCAAGGCTGGAGAAATTCGAGCACTCGCGGCGCGGCATTGCCATTGGAAACCATGCCGGTCATCAGGCCGGCGGCTCGCGCCTGGCGAAAGATGGCAACCGCCCATTCCGCCGTAATGAGAGGCTCGTTGTAGGTGCTCACGACGGCATCCGCGGCCGCATCGAGCGCGGCGCGCACCAACTGTTCGGGCGTCGTGCGGCGCACCGGCGCCAGCGCCCGCGGATCGCGCGGGGCCTGCGACGTGATCCAGTTCTGGCAGTAGGAGCAGTGCAGGTCGCAACCGAGCATGCCGAAACTGAAGGCCTTGCCGCCCGGAACCACGTGGAAGAACGGCTTCTTCTCGATGGGGTCCGAGTGAGCGCCGGCCACGTAGCCCCACGGGGCATACAGCGTGCCGCCCCGGTTATAGCGCACCCGGCAGACCCCGCATTGTCCGTCGAAGATGGGGCAAAGATGACCGCAGGCCAGGCAGCGCAAGCGCCGTGCATCGATTCGCTCGAACAGTTCGCTGGGGCGAACCAACTCACCCAAAACCCCCTGGGGCAACGGCATGTTCGACTCCACCTCTATTATGCCGCGCGCCGGGGGGGCGATCCGATGCCGATGGTCAACCGGAGCTGGCCGCCGGCTGCGCCTGCGTCCGGCCCGCGTCGGCGTTCTCCAGGCTCTTCAGCCACGCACGCATTTCCTGCTGGCTGCGCATCAAGTCCTTGAGCGTGGTCTTCTTCAGCAGATTCTCCAGCAGGTGCTGCATGGTGCTCCAGAGGCAGCGCACGGAACAATCTTCCTTGTGCGCGCAGTCCTCCAAAATGCCGGAATGACGCTGGCAGAATGAAGCCCCGAACACTACCCCTCCGAGCAGTTCCAGAACTTCGCCGACGGTGATCTCTTCAGCCGGACGAGCCAGGGTATAGCCGCCCGCCTGCCCGCGGACGCTTGACACAAACCCGCCGATCCGCAGCAGGCGCATCAGTTTCGCCACGTTCGGAATCGAAAGACCTTCCGCCCGGCTGATCTCTGGAATGCTCAGGCTCTCACCCGGAGCCGCGCGAACCATGTGCAGAAGACAACGGAGCCCGTACTCCTCCTGCGCGCTTAATTTCATGCAACTATTCTATACGCGGGCGGACAATATTGCGAGAGATTTTCAAGCCCCTACATCTTTTTTTTCAAAAAATGCGTCAGCCTGGCATGGCAGAAAATGCGTCAGCCTGGTATGGCCCCTTTTCGAACCCGTTGATCCGCCGAGTTCTTCGGGGAGGGCACGCCTGGCTGACCCCATTTCCCAAGCTCGAAAAAGGGGCCATACCAGGCTGACGCATTTTTTATGGGTTCTTCGCCAGGGAACAGAGCGGATCGCCGATCACAATGTTCTGCCAGCTCAGCGCGGGTATCGAAAGGTAGAAGCTCTCGGCCAGATTGCGGCCCGCCAGGTAGGCCGGAAACAGCAATTCGGGGCGCGGCGTGTAGCGAAGGTAGGGTTCGTAGACGTGGCCCGAGGCGCCGGTGGCGCCTTCATGGATCAGGTCCGCCGTGAGACCCTGCGGCGAACCCGCGAAGTAGCGCGACTTGTCGGTCCATGGGCCGATGTTCCAGGTATCGGGCGGCCGCTGAAAGGTCCTGCCGTCGGTGGATACGTATTGGATGGCAATGGCTCCCGCCAGCCACTGAAAGCCCGGCGTCCGGCTCTTGCGGCGCTTGTCGTTCGAGCCCCAGGAGGCGTATCCAATGACCTCCTGTACTCGTTCGACAACCCGTGGTGAGGCGTCGAAAACGACTCTGCCGGTGGGCAGGCGGATGGCGGCGTCCCGCAACCAGGCGTTGCCCGGTTCGTCGTTGTCGTCGCTCAGGTCGAGCACCACCCGCCCGCGGTTCACCGCCGCAAGCGACCGGTCGATCATGGCTTTCACTTCGTCCACCGAGTAGGCGGCCAGGCGAGTCACCAGGTACATCGGAAAGCGCGGATGGGCAAACGCCTCGGTCCGCCGCCCGAAGAACGGGTTGACGATCGGCCCGTCCCGCCCGATAGGACGGCCCCGGAGTTGCTCGTAGAGCGTGGTCAGCTCCGAATCGACGCTGGCCTGGTCTCCGGCCGGCCCGCCGCGTCCGGCGATCTTGAGCGGCACGCCCAAGGTGGTGACGATATACAGCACACTCTCGCCGATTCCGGCGGACCGGAGAAACGCGCCAATCGGACCGGCGATTTCCTTCTCGTACACCTCGCGCGAGATCTCTTCCGCCGCCGTGGTCGCGATGCGGCAGATGTTGGACGCGGGAATGCTCCGCCGGCCGGCATAGTACTCGGCGATCCGGACGGACTCGGAGGAGTTCCGGTTCACGACCAGCAACACGTTGGCCGGGCCCGCCGCGAGCAAAGCGAAGGTGCAACAGATCGGTATCGCGCAGAGCCGGAGCATCGGAATATCCCCATCCGAAGAATAACCCCCGATGCTATAATCGTGCTCGCGCGGCCTGCTATGGATCTGGATCAGCTCCACACATTTCTGGAGATTGTCCGGCTGAAAAGTTTCTCCAAAGCCGCCCAGACCTGTTTCCGCACCCAGCCGGCCATCAGCGCGCAGGTGCGGCAACTGGAGCAGGAACTCGGCGCGGCGCTGTTCGAGCGGCTGGGAACCCGCATCGCGCTCACCCCGGCCGGGCGGATCCTGGCCGACTACGCCGAGCAGATCCTGGCATTGCGCCGGCAGGCGCAGGACTCGATCCACGAACTGGAACGCGCCCCCCGCGGCGAGCTGGTCATCGCGGCCAACGAAGCCACCTGCATTTACGTTCTGCCGAAGGTCTTCTCCGAGTACAAGGGGCAATTCCCCAACGTGCAACTCTCGGTGGATCGCTCCTACGGCGCGCGCGTCGTCGAAGCGGTGATGAACAACCAGGCCGACTTCGGCGTCACCCAGTTGCCGGTCGAGGAGAAGAGACTCCAGGTGGTGACCGTCCACGGCGATGAGATCCGGCTCATGGCTCCGTCCGGCCACCCGCTGGCGTCGCGCGAGGCGGTGGTGTGCCAGGATCTGCCTCCCTTTCCGCTGCTGCTCCCAAAGACCGGCGCCACCCGCGCGAAACTCAACATATGGCTGGAACCCGTCGAAGAGGAATTACAGGTGTCCATGGAACTCGACTCGACCGAGATGCTCAAGCGCTTCGTCCTGGCGGGGCTGGGCCTGGGCTTCGTGGCGGTCTCGCACTGCCGGGAGGAAGTCGAGGCCGGCAAGCTGGCGACGCTGCCGCTGGCCCCGGAGCCTCTGCTGCGCCGTGTCGGCCTGATCTACCGTAAGGACAAAGCGCTCTCCAAGGCGGCCTTGGGTTTCATCCAGGTCATGCTGGAACACGCGGCGGCGAGCGGAATTACGGAGAACGGGCTGAGAATGCGACCTGCCTCGGATGGACGGCCATGAAAAGCTACCGCACGGTTCGAACCTCCGTCATCCTGGTCGCCGTGGACGATCGCATCGAGGCGTATTCGTCGCTCGAGGACGTTCCGGTGGAATTGCGGGAGAAGCTGATCGAGTCCACTTCGGGCAACGATGCCGCGACCATCGTGATTGCCGACCGCAGAGGTCGGGATGCGGTGCTGCGCTCCCTGCGCAAGAGAATACTCGCGCGGCGGCAGGTTCCCGGCGGCTGGCTCCGTACCTGGGGCGCAATCCTGCTCTCCGGCGCGGTTGGCCTGACCGTCTGGGTGGTTGCCACCTGGCGCTAACTACTTCCCCGAAAACAGGAGACCGGCAGTTCGCGCACGCCGGCATACACGCTGACCAGCAGCACAGCCAGCAGGGCGAAGAACAACGCCTTCCCGAGACCGTCGGCCAGACGCCCCCGGCGAAGTTCCCGTTGCAGCATCCAAGTGCGTATCATCCCCATACCGCCTTACGTTTTCTTAGACTCCGGAAGAATGGGCGCGGTTACACGCCCATCGCTCCCGCGCTATCCTGGTCGTTTGCATGTCCACTGAGATCGTTGTCATCGGGTGCGCCGGCCAGCTTGGGGTCGAGCTGGTTCGTGAATTCCAGCAACGTGGTCACTCGGTCGCCGGACTGGACCGCCCGCAGTTGGACATCACCGACTCGGAGCGGGTCGAACGCGTGCTTGCCTCCCTGGACCCCCAGGTGGTCCTGAACGCCGCCGCCTACAACCAGGTGGACGTGGCTGAACAAGAGCCGGCGGCGGCATTCGCGGTCAACGCCCTGGCCGTCCGGAACATCGCATTGGCCTGCCGGCAACTGGGGAGCCTGCTGGTGCATTTCTCCACCGATCATATATTCGACGGACGGGCGCGGAAACCTTATACCGAAGAAGACCCGCCCCATCCAATGAACGCCTATGCCGTGTCCAAGCTCGCCGGCGAGCTGTATGCCCAGGCCTATTTGGATCGGCTCCTGATCGTGCGGACCTCGGGCGTTTTCGGTCCCGGGGCGCTGAATACCCCGCGCGGCAACTTCATCGAACTGATGCTGCGCCTGGCGCCTGGCGGAGGAATCCGGGT
>JAUYBU010000097.1 GCA_030693045.1 Bryobacterales bacterium
CGAGAAACTGAAGGTGGCCCAGGACTTCGAGCTGCGCAAGACCGTGCGCGCGGCGGGCGGCCGGTACCGGGTCATCAAGAACAACCTGGCGGAAAAGGCGACCGAAGAAACGGCGGCGGGGAGCCTGTTGAAGGGCCTGGCGGGCATGACTTCGATCGCTTATACCAAGGGCGATCCGGTGGCGCTGGCGAAGGCGCTCACCGCGTATGCCAAGATCAACCCGAGTTTTACCTTCAAGGCCGGCCTGGTGGAAGGGCGCGTCATCGATGTGCGTTCGATCCAGGAACTGGCCTTGATGCCCTCGCGCGATCAGTTGCTGGCGAAGCTGCTGTTCCTGATTCAAGCGCCGGCGCAACGGCTGGCGGTGGCTATCAACGCGCTCGGGCGGAACCTGGCGGTGGTCATCGACCAGGCCGCCAAAGAGAACAAGTTTCAACAGTAAGCGGTTGGCCGCGGGCAGCATGGGCCAGGCGCGCCCGCTGCCGGCGCCGAAAGACAGTTTTCACGAAGAAGGGGAGTTTAGGGAAACATGGCGGATATCAACGCGATTGCGGATCAGATCCAGGGTTTGACGCTGCTCGAGGCGTCCCAGTTGGTCAAGATGCTCGAAGAGCGGCTCGGCGTGTCGGCGGCGGCGGCGACCGCGGTGGCGGCTCCGGCGGCGGGCGGCGCGGCCGCGGCTGCGGTGGTGGAAGAGCAGACCGAATTTAACGTCATTCTGGTCGCCACGGGCGCCAATAAGATCAATGTAATCAAGGCCGTCCGCGAGGTCACCAGCCTCGGCCTCAAGGAGGCCAAGGACCTCGTCGATGGCGCCCCCAAGGCGATCAAAGAGGGCGTGAACAAGGAAGAAGCCGCGGCAATCCAGAAGAAGTTCACCGAGGCTGGCGCAACTGTCGAAGTCAAGTAGTTTGCCTTTCCGGGGAGCGGCGCCGCCCTGTTCCGGGTTGGCGCACGCTCTTTAATCGTACCTGTAGTAGAAGTGTATTTGACGCCATCCGCGGCGTCTGGTAAACTGATTGGATGTAACCGGAGTTGGCCCGGACTTTGCGCTCGTGAATCCTACATCCCGTGAATCTTTTCGCAGTTCGTTCGAAACTGCTGGAGGGCATGTCTCGCTCTCTCTCTGGTGTCTCATGGCGCACCCCATGCGCAGCCTGTCTGTCGCTTCTCTCTTCTCATCCGGCTCCTCCGTCCGCCAGGATCCGGCTCGATTGACTTTCGTTGACCGGATTTCCTCCGGTTCGGCTTAATAGATTCTGATTGCTCTGTTCCAGCCGCCGTTCGGCGTTGAGGAGTGGAAACATGCAAAACCCGGCATCAGCCGCCAGCCGTGAAAGAGTCGATTTCTCCAAGATCAAGACCTCCATCCCGATCCCGAACCTGATCGAAGTCCAGAAGCAGTCCTACGAGCGGTTCCTGCAAATGGAGCTGCTGCCCAGCGAGCGCGACGACGCGGGCTTGCAGAGCGTCTTCAATTCGGTCTTCCCGATCTCGGATTTCCGCGGTTTGAGCCAGCTCGAGTTCGTCGACTACTCGATCGGCAACTGGGAGTGCAAGTGCAGCAACCTGAAGGGGTTGCATCACCTGCGCTCGACCTGCCGGAACCCCAGTTGCGGGGCCCCGATCCAGACCGATCCGTTCCACCCGGGCGACGTGCTGTGCCACAAGTGTGGCACATTCAACAAAAACATCGTCACCTTCTGCAACCGCTGCGGGGACCCGGTGGGGCTGCAACTGAAGTACGACGTTTCGGAGTGCGAAGAGCGGGGCATGACCTACGCCGCGCCGCTGAAGGTCACCATTCGCCTGACGGTGTTCGACAAGGACGGCGAGACGGGCGTCAAGACCATCCGCGACATCAAGGAGCAGGAGGTATTCTTCGGCGAGATTCCGCTGATGACCGAGAACGGCACGTTCATCATCAACGGAACCGAGCGGGTGATCGTGTCGCAGTTGCACCGCTCGCCGGGGGTCTTCTTCGAGAAGGGCGCGCAGGGCTACTTCCTGGGCAAGATCATTCCCTACCGGGGAAGCTGGGTGGAGTTCGAGTACGACAACAAGAACCTGTTGTTCGTACGTATCGACCGGAAGCGCAAGTTCTACGGCACGGTATTTCTGCGGGCGCTGGGGCTGAAGTCGGACGCCGAGATTCTGAAGGCGTTCTACAAAGTCAGCGACGTCGCGATTCGCGACAAGAAGCTGTACTGGAAGGTCTCCGACGCGATGGTCGGATTTAAGCTTTCCTACGCCATCACCAAGGGGAAGGACACGGTGGTGCCGCAGGGCCGCAAGATCACGCAGGGAGTTTACAAGGAAATCCTGAAGGCCAAGATCGAGGAAGTGGAAGTGGCGCCCAACGATCTGGAAGGCGCGTTCGCGGCCTCCGACGCGGTGGACATGTCGACCGGCGAAGTGATGATCGAGGCCAACCACGAGCTGACGACGGTGGGCATTGCCAAGCTGATCGAAGCCGAGCTTCCCTCGTTCCAGCTCTTCTTCCCGGATCGCGACGAAGTCGGCAACGTGATTTCGGCGACGCTCAGGAAAGACAGCGTGCGGACGCAGAACGAAGCGTTGCTGGAGATCTACCGCAAGCTGCGGCCGGGCGACCCGCCCACGCTGGACACGGCGACGCAACTGTTCCAGGGGATGTTCTTCGACCCGCGCAAGTACGATTTCTCGCGGGTGGGGCGGATGAAGTTCAACATCAAGCTGTACGACAAGGCCGAGGCCACGCCGCTGGACCGGCGCACGCTGGACCAGAAGGACTTCATCGACACCATCAAGTACCTGCTGAAGCTGCGCCGGGCGGTGGGCGCGGCCGGCGGCCCGAGCGTGGACGACATCGACCACCTGGGCAACCGCCGGGTGCGGGCGGTGGGCGAGTTGCTGGAGAACCAGTTCCGCATCGGGCTGGTGCGCATGGAGCGGGCCATCAAAGAAAAGATGTCGGTTTACCAGGAGATGTCGACGGCCATGCCGCACGACCTGGTGAACGCCAAGCCGGTGATGGCGGCCATCCGCGAGTTCTTCGGCTCCAGCCAGCTTTCGCAGTTCATGGACCAGACCAACCCGCTCAGCGAGATCACGCACAAGCGGCGTCTGTCGGCGCTTGGACCGGGGGGCCTGTCGCGGGAGCGCGCGGGATTCGAGGTGCGCGACGTCCATCCCACGCATTACGGCCGCATCTGCCCGATCGAGACGCCGGAAGGTCCCAACATCGGCCTGATCTCGTCGCTTTCCTGTTTTGCGCGCATCAACGGGTACGGCTTCATCGAGAGCCCCTACCTGCGGGTGGAACACGGCCTGGTGGTGAACGAGACCCGGATTCTCAACCCGGGCGACACGCACACTAAGGTCGGCGCCATCGTGCGGCTGGCGGAAATCGAGAAGGCCAACCGGGATCTGAGTTCCAAGAAGCAGCCGGCCGAATTCGTGGCCCACGCGGACTATCTATCGGCGTGGGAAGAAGACAAGTACACCATCGCCCAGGCCAACATCGAACTGGATCAGGACGGCCGCATCGTTCCGGACCTGGTGAACGCCCGCAGGCAGGGCAACTTCGTGCTGGTGCACCGGGACGAGGTGCAGTACATGGACGTCAGCCCGAAGCAACTGGTCTCGGTGGCGGCGTCGCTGATCCCGTTCCTGGAAAACGACGACGCCAACCGCGCGCTGATGGGCTCGAACATGCAGCGGCAGGCGGTCCCGCTGCTGCGGGCCGAAGCGCCGCTGGTGGGAACCGGAATGGAGCGCGTGACGGCGCGGGATTCGGGAGCGGTGAAGCTGTGCCGGCGCCCGGGCGTGGTGGAATCGGTGGACAGCGAGCGCATCATCGTGCGCGTCGAGGGGACGGCGCACGAGGGCCAGATGTCGCGCGAGGTGGGCGCCGACATCTACCAGCTCACCAAGTTCAAGCGCTCCAACCAGAACACCTGCATCAACCAGAAGCCGATCGTCCATGCCGGTCAGCGGGTGAAGAAAGGCGAGGTGGTGGCCGACGGCCCGTGCACGGACCTGGGCGAACTGGCGCTGGGCCGCAACGTTCTGGTGGCGTTCATGCCCTGGCGCGGGTACAACTTCGAAGACGCCATCGTGGTGAGCGAGAAGCTGGTGAAGGACGACTACTACACGTCGATCCACATCGAGGAGTTCGAAATCGAAGCTCGCGACACCAAACTGGGGCCCGAGGAGATCACGCGCGACATTCCGAACATCGCCGAGGGCTTCCTGAAGAACCTGGACGAGAGCGGGATCATCCACATCGGCGCTTCGGTGAAGCCGGGCGACATTCTGGTGGGCAAGGTCACGCCGAAGGGCGAGACGCAACTGACGCCGGAGGAAAAACTGCTGCGGGCGATCTTCGGCGAAAAGGCCGGGGACGTGAAGGACGCCTCGCTGTACTGCCCGCCGGGGATCGAGGGCGTGGTGGTGGACGCGAAGGTATTCTCGCGCAAGGGCGCCGACCTGGACGAGCGTTCCAAGGCCATTCTGGAAACCCAGATCGCGCGCATGCACCGCAACCTGGACGACGAGAAGCGCATTCTGAACGACGAGCGCTCCAAGCGGCTGGCGGCCTTGTTCCAGGACAAGGAAGTCCTGGCCGACCTGCACGACGAAAAGACCAATAAGCGGCTGCTGGCCAAGGGCGCCAGCCTGACGCGAGACCTGATCGAGCACCTGCGCGGGCGCGACTTGAAGCGCATGAAGCTGAAGGAAAAGGACCCGCGGCTGAACGAACTGATCGACGAAATCGAGGAGATGACTTCGCGGCAGATCGCGGTGCTGGAGAAGATCAGCGACGAGAAAATCGCCAAGCTCAGGAAGGGCGACGAGCTTCCGCCGGGCGTGATCAAGCTGGTAAAGACCTACATCGCCATGAAGCGCAAGCTGAGCGTGGGCGACAAGATGGCGGGCCGGCACGGCAACAAGGGCGTCATCGCCAGGATCGTTCCCGACGAGGATATGCCCTACCTGCCCGACGGGACGCCGGTGGAGATCGTGCTGAATCCGCTGGGCGTGCCCAGCCGCATGAACGTGGGCCAGATTCTGGAAACGCACCTGGGCTGGGCGGCGCGGGCTTTGAATCTGCGGTTCGCGACGCCGGTGTTCGACGGCGCCACCGAGCGCGACATCAAGAAGCACCTCAAGCTGGCGGGCCTGCCCACCTCCGGCAAGGAGCGCCTGCACGACGGAATGACCGGCATGCCGTTCGAGCAGCCGGTGACGGTGGGCTACATCTACATGCTGAAGCTGTCGCACCTGGTGGACGACAAGATCCACGCGCGCTCGATCGGCCCGTATTCGCTGATCACGCAGCAGCCGCTGGGAGGCAAGGCGCAGTTCGGCGGGCAGAGGTTCGGCGAAATGGAAGTCTGGGCGCTGGAAGCCTACGGCGCGGCTTACGTTTTGCAGGAGCTGTTGACGGCGAAATCGGACGACGTCTACGGCCGGGCCAAGATCTACGAGGCCATCGTGAAGGGCGAGGCGGCCGCCGAGCCGGGCGTGCCGGAGTCCTTCAACGTGCTCATCCGCGAGCTCCAGTCGTTGTGCCTGGATGTCGAGCTGATGAAGATGAGGAAGACCGACGACGTGCCGGATACGGCGCTCGCGGCCGACTAGGGAGCCAGGAGTCAGGAGAGAAGACCATGTATCGTTCATCGCCTTACGATCGCGCGAATCTGATTGCCGACTTCGATTCCATCCGGATCTCGCTGGCCGCTCCCGAAAAGATCCGCAACTGGTCCCACGGCGAGGTGACCAAGCCGGAGACCATCAACTACCGCACCTTCAAGCCCGAGCGGGACGGACTCTTTTGCGCCCGCATCTTCGGTCCCATCGCCGATTGGGAGTGCTTGTGCGGCAAGTACAAGCGCATGAAGCACCGCGGCGTGATCTGCGACAAGTGCGGCGTCGAAGTGACGCTGTCGAGGGTGCGCCGCGAGCGGCTGGGGCACGTCGAACTGGCCAGTCCCTGCTCGCACGTCTGGTTCTTCAAGGGTCTGCCGAGCCGCATCGGTTACCTGCTCGACATCACGCTGCGCGACCTGGAGCGCGTTCTGTACTTCGAGGCCTTCGTGGTGGTGGACCCGGGCGAAGTGCCGGACCTGAAGAAGAGCGACGTAATCAACGACGAGAAGAAGCGGCAACTGGAAGCCGAATACCCGGGCAAGTTCATCGCCATGATGGGCGCCGAGGGCATCAAGGAGCTGCTTAAGAAGATCGACGTCGAATCGCTGAGCCTGGAAATCCGCGAGAGGATGAAAACCGAAACCTCGCAGCAGAAGAAGCTCAAGTTCGCCAAGCGGCTGCGGGTGGTGGAATCGTTCCGCAAGTCGGGCAACAAGCCGGAGTGGATGATTCTGGACGTGCTGCCGGTGATTCCGCCCGAGTTGCGGCCGCTGGTGCCGCTGGACGGCGGCCGGTTCGCCACCTCGGACCTGAACGATCTGTATCGCCGCGTGATCAACCGCAACAACCGGCTGAAGAAGCTGATCGAGCTGCACGCGCCGGACGTGATCGTGCGCAACGAGAAGCGCATGCTGCAGGAGGCCGTGGACGCGCTGTTCGACAACGGCCGCCGGGGGCGCGTGCTGCGCGGCGCCAACAACCGCCCGCTCAAGTCGCTGTCGGACACATTGAAGGGCAAGCAGGGCCGTTTCCGCCAGAACCTGCTGGGCAAGCGCGTGGACTACTCGGGCCGTTCGGTCATCGTGGTGGGTCCGGAGCTGAAGCTGCACCAGTGCGGGTTGCCCAAGAAGATGGCGCTGGAGCTGTTCAAGCCGTTCATCTATCACCGTCTGGAGCAGCGCGGCCACTGCACCACCATCAAGCAGGCCAAGGAACTGGTGGAGCAGCAGGACCCGGTGGTTTGGGACATCCTCGAGGAAGTCATTCGCGACCACCCGATCCTGCTCAACCGCGCTCCCACGCTGCACCGCCTGGGCATTCAGGCTTTCGAGCCGGTGCTGGTGGAAGGCAAGGCCATCAAGATCCACCCGCTGGTGTGCACGGCGTTCAACGCGGATTTCGACGGCGACCAGATGGCGGTGCACATTCCGCTTTCGCCCGAAGCGCAGATCGAAGCTTCGACGCTGATGCTGTCGTCGCACAACATTCTGTCGCCGGCGCACGGCGCGCCGATCGCGGTTCCCACGCAGGACATGGTGCTGGGCCTGTACTATCTGACCAAGTCGCGCCCGGGCACCAAGGGCGAGGGCCGCACGTTCGCCTCGATCGAAGACGTGCTGATCGCGCTGGAGATGGGCGAGGTGGAGACGCTGTCGCCGATCAAGCTGCGCCACACCGGCAGGGTGATCGACCTGACCAAGGCTTTCGACAGCCAGAGCCTGATGCACACCGAGCCCATCGAGTTCAACAAGCAGTACATGGAAACCACGGTCGGCCGCGTCATTCTGAACGACACGCTGCCCGAGGAGATGCCCTTTATCAACGGCTTGCTGAAGAAGAAGGGCCTGACCCAACTGGTTCAGTACTGTTTCCTGAAATTCGGGCTGGCGATCACGGTGGGGATGCTGGACAAAGTCAAGGACCTGGGGTTCCTGTACGCCACGCGGGCCGGCATCTCGATCGGTATCGACGACATGGTGGTGCCGGCGGACAAGGCTGAGCTGGTCAAGGAAGCCGAGAAGGAAGTGGTCGGCGTTCAGCAGCAGTACCAGGAAGGCGCCATCACTCACGGCGAGCGCTACAACAAGATCATCGAGATCTGGTCCAAGGTCACCGAAGAAGTGTCCAAGCGCATGTTCGCGCAGATGGAAGAGGACGACCTGACGGGCCGCTACCTCAACCCGATCTACATCATGGCCGATTCCGGCGCGCGCGGCTCCAAGCAGCAGATCCGGCAGCTTTCCGGCATGCGCGGGCTGATGGCGAAGCCCTCCGGCGAGATCATCGAAACGCCGATCACGGCCAACTTCCGCGAAGGCCTGAACGTGCTGCAATACTTCATCTCGACGCACGGCGCGCGGAAAGGGCTGGCCGACACGGCGCTCAAGACGGCCGATTCCGGATACCTGACGCGCCGCCTGGTGGACGTGGCGCAGGACGTGATCGTGACCGAGAGCGACTGCGGCACCGCCGACGGCATCTTCGTCGAGCCGATTATCGAATCCGGCGAGATCATCGAGCCGTTGCGCGATCGCATCGTCGGCCGCGTGGCGCTGGAAAACGTGCTGGACTACGACCAGAACATCCTGGTCCACGCCAACGAAAAGATCAGCGAAGACCTGGCCGCGGCCATCCAGTCGGCGGGCATCGAGCGGGTAAGGATACGCTCGGTGCTGACCTGCGAATCCAAGCGCGGCGTTTGCCAGCTCTGCTACGGCCGGAACCTGGCCACCAACCGGATGGTGGAGCGCGGCGAAGCGGTGGGTGTGATTGCGGCGCAGTCGATCGGCGAGCCGGGCACGCAGCTCACCATGCGCACGTTCCATATCGGCGGCACGGCGACCAGGATCAGCGAGCAGTCGACGCAGGACGTCAAGTCCGACGGCTTCGTGAAATTCATCGGCATTCAGACCGTGTTCAACGCCAAGGGCGATCTGATCGCGATGAACCGCAACGGCATCCTGGCCGTGGTCGACGATAAGGGCCGTGAGAAGGAGCGCTACCCGGTGGTTTACGGCGCCCGCATTCTGGTCAAGGACGGCGTTCCGGCCAAGGAGAACCAGATCCTGCTGGAATGGGATCCGTACACCTTCTCGATCCTGACCGAAGTCAGCGGAACGGTGCACTTCAAGAACCTGCAAGAGGGCGTGACGTTTCAGGAGCAGGTGGACGAAATCACCGGTCTGTCGCAGACCGTGGTGATCGATTCGACCGACGAGAAGATGGTGCCGACGGTCTTGGTGCGCCCGCTAACCGGCCCGCGCGCCGAGGAGCGGCGGTACCTGATGCCGTCGCACGCGCACCTGATGGTGCGCGACGGGGAAACCGTGCACGCCGGCGACGTGGTGGCCAAGATTCCGCGCGCGACCACCAAGACCAAGGACATCACCGGCGGACTGCCGCGCGTGGTGGAGCTGTTCGAGGCGCGCCGGCCGCGCGAAACGGCCATCATCAGCGAGATCAACGGGGTGGCCCGCTACGGCGAGATCGTCAAGGGCTACCGCCGGGTGATCGTGAAGGGGGACGACGCGGAGAAGGAGTACCAGATTCCGCGCAACCTGCACATCAACGTGCAGGACGGCGAGCGGGTCCATGCCGGCGATCCGTTCACCGACGGTCCGCGCAACCCGCACGACATTCTGCACGTGCTGGGCGACACCGAACTGCAGAAGTACCTGGTGAACGAGATCCAGGAAGTCTACCGGCTGCAGGGCGTCAACATCAACGACAAGCACCTGGAGGTCATCGTCCGGCAGATGATGCGCTGGGTGAAGATCGAGGACATCGGCGACACCGAGTTCCTGCCCGAGGAAGTGGTGGACAAGTTCAAGTTCAAAGAAGAGAACCAGCGGGTGCTTGACTCGGGCGGCCGGGCGGCGCAGGGCAAGCGGGTCTTGCTGGGCATCACCAAGGCGTCGCTTTCGACCGATTCGTTCATCTCGGCCGCCTCGTTCCAGGAGACCACGCGCGTGCTCACCGAGGCCGCCATCAACGGCAAGGTGGACTACCTGCGGGGCCTCAAGGAGAACGTCATCATGGGCCGCCTGATCCCGGCGGGCACCGGCATGGACTACTACCGGCAGGTGAAGATCGCCGGCGAGGACATCGTGGAAGAGGAGCCGTCGGCGGAGGCCGAACTGGAGCCCATGATGGGCGACGACCTGCACGCCTATCGCGATCAGACGCCGTCGCTGTACACCGGCGGGCTGAGCGAGGAAGTCGTCGTCGTCGAGGAACCGCTGGCCGAGTAGAAGCGCCTGGCATCACCCGACGAAGGCGTAGACCGGCACTTCCAGGAAGCGGCCTGCGTCGGGTGGAGCGGCGCGCCACTGCTCGCCGCAGTTCCGGCAGACCCGGGCGGGCACATTCTCCACAGGCACCAGTTGTTCGCCCCACCAGTTCTCCGCTGTGACGCGGCGGAACTCTGGTGTGCCGCCGCAGAATTGGTGATTGAAGATACTGTCCCGGGTTTCAGCGGCAGGTTGCGGGGGCGGGGCGGTCGGCGCCCAGACGGCGCAGGTTGAACCGGGCCTCCGACAGGCACGGGGCGCGATCCAGCGCGCGGTGGAAGTCCGCCACTGCGGCTTCCCGCTGGCCCAGGGCCGCCAGCGCGGTTCCGCGGTTGTTGAGCGCCTGGGGGTGGTTGGGCGCGAGCGCCAGCGCCTTGCCGAACTCCGCCAACGCCATGTCGGGCCGTCCGGATTCGAGATAGAGGCGGCCCAGTTCAGCCGGAATGTTTGGATCCTCGGGCGCGAGCGCCCGGGCTTCGGCGAGCAACTGCGCGGCCCTCTCTCCCCCGACGGCGCGCGCCAGTTGAATTCGCGGCCGCACCTTGCGCGGCGCGCGTTCGACAGCCTCCGACCATAGCCTCTCCCCGCTCGACCAGACCCATGTGCGGTGAACGCTGAGGCCGACCAGCAGCACGGCCGCGGCCGCCAGCCAGCGCGTGCGGAGGGGGCGGAGCGACAGCCCCGCGGCGGATGCGAAGGCGACCAGCGGCAGGTACATGCGCCGGTCGGCGGCGAGGTCCGAGGCCGGGAACACCGACGAACTCGGAAGCAGCAGCACCAGGCCGGCGAGGAGCCAGCGCTGGCGTTTCAGGGCCACGAATGCGATTGTGAGCACGGCGAGCCAGGCCGGCGCGAAGGTCCCGACGGTTGGATCGACGGTGAAGCCGTAGGGGGCGATCAGCAGCCGGAAGTAGCGCAGGATGACGAGGCCCTGCGCGGCGCAGTAGTCGAGCGGTGCGATGGAAGCGCCCGCGCCCGCGCCGGTTCCGGCGATCACCGACGTGCCCCACAGGACGCGCAGGCCGGCCGCCAGCGAGAGCGACAGCATGACGGCGACGGGCAGGCTGCGCACCGGCGCCAGGTTGAGCAGCAACAGTAGAATCGGAAACGCGACGCACTCCTCTTTCGCCGCCAGCGCCGCGGCGAACCACGCGACGGCGAGCCAGCGGCGGCCACGCACCCAGGCGTCCAGCGACGCCAGGCATAGCAGCGTCATCAGCAAGGTCGCCCGCGCGAAAACGTAGTTGACCGCCTCGGCCTGGATGGGGTGAATTGCGAATATGGCTGCGGCGATGATCGCGGCGCGCCGGTCCATGAGCCGCTTCAGAACCCCGAACGCAAGCAGGACCGCTCCCAGATGCAGCGCCAGGTTCATCAGGTGATACCCAGCCGGGCCGCTACCGCCGAGCCGGTAGTTAAGCCAGAAGGTGAAGTAAGTGAGGGGTCGCGTTTGCAGCGGACGCCAAACCTGCCACCAGCCGGCGGGCGAGGTCAGCGCGGGGTCCGACAGGATGGCGAAATCGTCCAGGTGGAACGGCCCGGCCAGAGAGGCGCCGAAGGCCGCCAGCACCGCCGCCGCCAGTATCGCTCGCTCGCGCAATGCTACTATGTTAAGCCATGGCCCGACCCATTTCCGTCAAGCGTCCGAAGACCGCGGCAGAACGAACCAGGCGGGTGCAGGCGATCTTGGACGCGCTGGATCGCATGTATCCCGGCGTCACCTGCGCCCTCACTCACGGCAACGCCTGGGAACTTCTGGTTGCCACGATCCTGTCGGCGCAGTGCACCGACAAGCGCGTCAACGAGGTGACGCCGGGCCTGTTTCGGAAGTACCCGACCGTTCGGGATTTCGCGGCCGTTAGTCAGGAAGAGCTGGCTCGGGACATCCGCTCGACCGGTTTTTTCAACAACAAGGCGAAGTCCGTCATTGGCGCCGCGCGAAAAATTCTTTCGGATTTCGACGGCCGGGTTCCGCGGACCATGGAGGAACTGCTCACGATTCCGGGCGCCGCCCGAAAGACCGCGAACGTGGTTCTGGGCACGGCCTACGGCGTTGCGTCGGGCGTGGTGGTGGACACGCACGTCCAGCGCATTGCGGTGCGGCTCGACCTGAGCAAGAACTCCGATCCCGGCAAAATCGAGCGGGATCTCATCGAGGTTATCCCGCGGGATCGCTGGATTCTGTTTTCGCACCAGGTTATTCACCACGGGCGCGCGCTGTGCGTGGCGCGAAAGCCGAAGTGCGCGGAGTGCGGGATGAACGGGCTGTGCTACGCCGAGGACAAGTCGGTCATGGCGCCGCGGGCGCGGTGATCTCGAACTCGGCGCGCAGGAACTGCCAATCGGGCAATTCGTAGGCCCGCAGCTCGCTCCTCACCGAGGTCCCGAGTTCCCTGGCTTCGTACGGCCTGAGCGACGCCACTTTGACCGAAAACGCGGCCACCGGCTTGTCTTCGGGTTTGGCCGTAAAAGGTTTCAGGGTGATAGCCAGGGTGAGGTCTCCGAGTTCGGCGCCGGAGTGGTTCACCACCACGAACTTGATCTGGGCCTTCTGCTTGAGGTCCTCGGTAACGCGCAGTCCGGCGATCTCGATGAACTTGGCGAGCGGGTGCGCT
Organism: Bryobacterales bacterium; assembly: GCA_030693045.1. Taxonomy (GTDB): domain Bacteria; phylum Acidobacteriota; class Terriglobia; order Bryobacterales; family Bryobacteraceae; genus JACQZT01. The sequence goes on from JAUYBU010000097.1 coordinate 12,539, forward strand.
TTGGCCTTTGGCGAAGGGAACGAAGACGGGGCTTCAAACGAAGCGGGCTGCTTGGACGCGGGGGCGGCCGTCTTGGAGGACGGCAACAGGTAGAAGTAGGCGCCAGCGCCCAGACCCACCAGCACCGCCGCCACCAGGAGTGCAACCAGCACGCCGGGCACGGCCGATTTCATGGGGGCGGGTCTGGCCGGGCGGGCCGGCGGTGGAAGTGGAGCGGCGGCCGGCACGGCGGATCTCGCTTCCGGCGGCCTGGCGCAATTCGGACATTCGCTGTAGGACGGCGGGACTTCGGTGCCGCACTTGGGACAGATCCAGGTGAACATTGGCTTACCTCTAATTTAGCGCATGGGCGGCGCTGAAGCGCCGCGCGGGCTGAAGCCCACCCTCCGCTCGAGGCTCGAAATCAGAAGGCCGGTGAGGACCACGACCACGCAGCCGATGACGTTGTACCACAGGAAGGCGATTCTGGTGAAGTACCAGGAGGCGAAGATTACCGCCTCGCCGGCCAGTACGCCACAGAAAGCTCCTCTGGCCCGCACCCGCGGGAAGTAGAAAGCGAGCACGAACACTCCGAGCATGCCTCCGTAGAAGAACGAGCCCAGAATGTTGACCGCTTCCACCAGCGAACCCAGGCTCTTGGCGTAGTGGGCCGAGGTCACGGCGTAGCAGCCCCAAAACAATGTGGCCGCGCGCGAAGCGGCCAGGTAGTGACGGTCGGAGGCGGTGGTTCGGAAGTGGCGTTTGTAGATATCGATCACGCTGACCGTCGCCAGCGCGCTCATCTCGGCGGAGATGGCCGACATGGTCGCTCCAAAAATTACCGCCAGCACCAGGCCCACCAGGCCGGCCGGCAGGTAGCGCGTGACGAAGGTGAGAAAGATGAAATTGGTGTCGTTGATCTTCCCGCCTCCGGCTTTCTCGGCCAGGCTCACGCTGGCACGGCGCGCGGCATCCAGTTCGCGTTGAGCGCCGCCGTACTCGGCCAGGCCCTTGCGCCAGAGTCCGGCATCGCCCCGGCGGCGGGCCTCGATCAACTGGTTCGCCGCGGCCTTGCGGAGATCGAATGCGGCGTCGTACTTTTGCTCCACCGGGCTGTAATCGGCGCGCATCGACGCGGACTGGAGCCGTTCGAGCTGGGTCCGCTCGAAGAGAATCGGCGGCTTCTCGTAGATGTAGAAAACGAAAACCATTGCCCCGATGAACAGGATGAAGAACTGCATCGGGATCTTGGCCACGGCGTTGAACAGAAGGCTCAGCCGGCTCTGCGCGATCGATTTCCCGGACAGGTAACGCTGCACCTGAGATTGATCGGTCCCGAAATAGGCAAGGGCCAGGAACATCCCGCCGATCAGCCCGCTCCACAGGTTGTAGCGGTCGTTCCAATCCATGTTGAAGGTCACGGCGTTCAGCCTGCCCGCCGCACCCGCGAGGGTGACCGCATCCAAGAACGAGACATCGCCCGGGAGCAGGAACACCGCGCAGGTGAGCGCCGCCACCAGCCCGGCGGTCATGACCAGCATCTGTTGGACGTCGGTCCAGGCGATCGCCTTGACGCCGCCCAGCGTCGCGTAGGTGACCGCCACGCCGCCCATGACCAGCGTGGTCAGCCAGTCCGGCCACCCGAGAATCACGGTCAGCACGACGGCCGGCGCGTACAGCGTGATGCCCAGCGCGAGACCTCTCTGGATCAGGAAGATCGCGCTCACCAGGGCCCTGGTCTTGGCGTCGAAGCGCTGCTCCAGATATTCGTAGGCGGTGTAAACCTTGGCGCGGTGAAAGATGGGGACGGCGGTGACCGCAAGAATGACCATCGCCAGCGGCAGGCCGAAGTAGAACTGCACGAAGCGCATGCCGTCGACGTAGGACTGGCCGGTGGTGGAGATGAAGGTGACGGCGCTGGCCTGGGTGGCCATGATCGACAGCGCCATGGCGTGCCAGGGCATGGTCTTGCCCGCGAGCAGATACTTGTTGACGCTATTGGATCCCCGGCCACGCCACAGCCCGTACAGGACGATGAACGCCAGGGCGCCGCACAGCACCACCCAGTCGGCGAGCCTCACGGCGCGAACCTCCTGGCGAACAAATAGAAGGCCAGAATGAGAATGGCCAGCCAGCCAATGACTGCAAGGTACACGCGCCGCCAGGTGCGCAGGAACGGGGGCGGCTCGTCGGGTTGGCTTGCGCGGCGGGCTTCGGGCTCCGTCATCGCGGGGACCTGCCCGCGCTCAGGAAATTCGCGAAAATGCGGAACGCTCCCGGGACGTCCGCCGGCAACTGGCGAAACCACGAAAGGGAGGTGAAGATGTAGGCGCCTTTGCCGTAACGCGCATACAGCGTCGCGCCCCGTTGAGGCGGCTCATTGGGATCGTTCAATTCGAACAGCGGCTCGTAGCGCGGATCCCACTGCGAAGCGAAGTACAACCCGCGCTCCTGAATCCAGCCTTGAAAATCCGCTTCGCCGATCTTGTTCGGCGCATTGAGCAGCGGGTGGCCCGGGTTGAGGAACTTGACCGGCGCTTCCTCCACCGTCACGCGCGAACCTCCCAACTGCATCGGGTAAGGTCCGAATCCCTTCAGCGACGACGAAAACCGATCCGCCGTGACGTACTGTACGACCAGCGTGCCGCCCTGTTCGACGTAGTCCAGCATCCTTTGCTGATTGGCCACGAGGTCGGGGCGAACGTTGTAGGCCCGAACTCCGGTGACGATTGCGTCAAAGCGGCTCAGATCGCCGCGGGCCAGGTCCTCGGCCGCCAGCAGGGTCACTTCGCAGCCCATCTGGCGCAACGCGCGCGGCACTTCGTCGCCGGCGCCCATCACGTATCCAACCTTCCGCGCCAGGGTGCGCGCGTCGGCGCGGACGAGTTTTGCGGTGGCCTCGGGGAAAATCGTCTGCGGTGGAATGCCCTCATGGGCGATCACACGCATGCCGTTGGAGATTTCTCGCCCGTTCAGCCTGGCGACGGCGCGCAACTCGCCGCTGCCGGCGCCGGCGGGCGGAACGACCGTAAAGGACAACGCTGTTTCGTCGTCCAGAGCCGCAATCCGGAAGACGGCTGCGCCCGGCTGAACGCGCCAGCCCGGCGGCGCATCGAGCCGGAGTTCGCCGGATGCGCCGCTGACGTTGCCGCGCAGAAGCACCTCGACGGTTCTCGCCTTGGCCTCCGGGAACATCAGCACCGGCTCGGAGAAGCTGACCGCCACCGGCGGCGCCACCACCAGGGGCCTGGTGGTCTCACCCTCGACGCGATCGACAAAGCGGCGCATCACCGGGCGGATGAATTCGATCTCCTCCGGGCCGGCCTGGATGCGGATGCGCGCGCGCAGAACCGCGGGCGCCTCCGCGAGGCCGATCATCTGCCGATCGTCAATGGCAAAGACGAAACCATTGTTCGGTTTGCGCAGCCAGTAGGGCTGCGAATAGGGCTGGCCGGGCGGGATGGTCATCTTGAGGGTGCGGCGCTCGGGCTGGTTGTAGGCCAGCGTGAGGGGCGCGAACTCTTCCGCCGGCGTTCCGGCCATGCCTTCCAGCTTCACGCCCTTCAGAACCAGCGGAAATCGGGAACGGTTGATGGCCTCGAAATTGACCTGAAGCTCGCCCGCCGGGACCGCGGTGTGTCTGTCCGCCGAGGCGTCGAGCCAAAGCCCCGAGCACAGGGCGATGGCTTCGTCCAACTCGGCGAGTTTCAGGGCCGCCCAGGGGTCCCGGATGGCGGCCGCCAGCGGGCGCGCTTTGAGCAGCAGCGGAATGGTCTTCTCGGGCTGCGCGGGCGCGAATGTGGCGGCGGCCTGCTTGAGGATGCTGGCTACCGCGGCCCCGCCCGGAAGGCGGTTCCAGGTGATGTCGATACCTTCGAAGATGTCACTGGTGGCCGGCTCGCCCGCTTCGACGGTTGGAGAACTCACCGCGGAACCGCGTCGCTCGGGCGAACCCATGCCCTGGCTGCGGTGCATGCTGCGGCTCATGCCGGCAATTTCGGAGTAGGAGAAGCCGAGCAGCGGATCGAACTCGCCGGTGTTTATTGGGATGCCCGGTTGGGCGGCGCCGCCGGGGGCTCGCATGGGGCCGAAGCCACCGGCCAGAAGCCGGCGGGCCTGCCACGGCTCGACCCAGCGCAATTGCTCGGGGAAGCGCGCTTTGTCGGCGGCGGCGGTGAATGCCTCGCGGGCCAGGATTCCGGCCGCCTGGTGGTGCCCGTGCCCGATATTAAATCCCACCACAATCACGTCGGGGCGGAAGCGGCGGACGGTCCAAACCACGTCGGCGAGGATGGCATCGTGACCCCACTTCTGGAACGTCTCCTCGGCCGTCTTCGAGAAGCCGAAATCGATCGCGCGAGTGAAGAACTGCTCGGCGCCGTCGATCGCGCGGGCAGCCAGCAGTTCCTGCGTGCGGATCAGCCCGAGCAACTCGCCCTGCTCGGCACCGATCAGATTCTGGCCGCCGTCGCCGCGGGTCAAGGCAAGAAAGGCGGCCCGGGCTTTGCGGCCCCGGGCGACATAGGCCAGCAGCGCCGCGTTTTCGTCGTCCGGGTGCGCGGCGATCGTCATCACGCTGCCCAGGACGTTGAGCCGCTCCAGGGCCAGCCTGGTCCGGACGGCTCCGGCGAGATTCCGCTGCGCCCTTGCGGGAGGTTGCGGAAGGAGCAGAAGAATGGATAGGGGGAGAAATCGCCAGCGCATCTGCATAATTGATGAGATCACGGACACACTTCAGGATGCCATACGCGATTCGACGGAAAAAGCGGGGGGTGCGTTACAGATGCTAGCGGGTGGTGGCGCGGAAGCGCGGCGGGTTCGGTGTATCGGCGAACTCGGAAGCGGCGCGGCAGGTCAGTTGCAGGATCTTCGCCAGCTTCCCGTAGTTGAGGCTGTCGGGCGTGTCGCGGATGGTGTGGTAATCCGGGTGCATTCCGGTGAAGAAGAACAGGGCCGGAACGCCGTGCAGCAGGAAGGGAAAATGGTCGCTTCGGGAGAGCATTTTGAGCGCCGGTTCGCGGTCCCACTTGTAGCTTAGCCGCAGCCCGACGGATTGGTTTGCGCGCTCGATGGCCTCGCGCGCGCCGGCGCTGAAGGTCATGGCCATGAGATTCAGCTCATTCGAGGTATCACCGGCAATCTCGATCAGGCCCTTGGTCTCAACCGTCTCGGCTTCGTTGCGGCCGATCATGTCGAGATTCATGACCGCGCGCGTGGTCTGGAGCGGGCGGGGCGGGTTCAGCGCGTAATAGTGCGCGCCGAGCAATCCGCGCTCTTCCGCCGCCAGCGCGGCGAAGACCAGGGTGCGGCGCGGCTTCGCCGGGCTGGCCGCAAAGACTCGCGCCAGTTCCACCAGGCCCGCCGTTCCGGAGGCGTTGTCGTCCGCCCCCGGGAAGTGCTTCCCTTCGCTGTCCAGGCCGTTGTGATCGTAGTGCGCGCAGATGACGACGGTTTCCTCTTTCAGTTTCGCGTCGCTTCCTTCGACCATGCCCAGCACGTTCATGGTCTTCGTGCGACGCCGCTCCGACAGGACGACTTTCACCTCCGCCTCGACCTCCGGCAGAATCATGGACGCGGGTTTCAGCGTCCGATCGATCATGGCTTGCAGGGAGGACGGCGTCTGGCCGGAGGCGGCGAGCATCCCGGCGGCGATCTGGTCGTCGATCGAGACCGCCGGGATAGCCGGAGGGCCCGGATCGAGCGCCTGCGACCGGACGGGCGAGGCGGGCCGATTGCCGCTCCGCCGCCGTAACAGTTCGCGATAGGACGGGTGTTTGCGATTCGGTTCCGGTGCAATGAGCACGGCCACCGCGCCGTGCCGCATGGCATTCGCCACCTTCACCGTGGTGGTGGCGTGGAGCGTCATCTCGAGGCCGTTGAAGATCGAGGCCGGATCGTATTCCTGCGGCTCGTCGTCGAAGACCAGGACGATCTTGCCGCGGGCGTCGATGCCGGCGTAGTCGTCGTAATTCAACTCCGGCGCGGTGATGCCGAAGCCGGCAAACACCACCGCGGCGCGGGCCTGAAAATCCCGAGGGAAGGTGGCGGTGACCGCGGGAGCGCGGAATACCTGTTCCTTTTGTCCCTGCCAAATCGTGAGGCCCGAAGACTGCGAGTCGGCCCGGTATTCGATCACGGGCACGGGCTGTTTGAACGACGTGCCGGCGACCGGTTTCAGCCCCGCCTTGGCGAACTCGGCGGCGACCCATTCGATGGCGACTTCCGAACCGCGGAAGCCGGTCTGGCGGCCCTCCAGCGCGGGCGATGCCAGAAAGAACACATCCGCGCGGACGCGGTCGATACTGATGCGATCGGCTTGCGCGGCCAGCGGGCCGCACAGCAGGATCAGGGCGCCCAGCAAACGGTACGGCGCGCCGGGTATTCTCATTCCGGGCTCCGCTGGAACCAGTGATCGGCGGTGGAGGTCTCCATGAACTCGATGACGGCGCCGTCTTTCAGCACAAAGACCACGCGCAGGGTGTCGGTGGGGCTGAAGGGGCCGAGCAGAATTTCCGTTCCCTCGATTTCGCGCTCGAGATTGTCCACCTGGAAGGCGGTGTGCGGCAAGTCGCGGACCGGTCCCTGGACCGGGCTATCGGGCTCGAAGCGCAGGTACTCGATGCGGTTGGGATGCCGAAGCGGATCGGTCACCCAGACCTTGGTCGCTTCGACGTACATCTCCACGGGCTGCTTTTCGGTGGTTGGAACTCCTACATGATCGAAGGTGCGCATGGATACTACTGTAGCGTGAGCGCAACGTAGTATAACAAGGGGTGTGAACCGTTCAAATTCCGATACCCTCAGTTCGTTTTCGCGCCGGGCATTCCTTGCGAGCGCCGGCGCGGCCCCGATGATGGCCGCGGCCGAGCGATACCGGCTGGGGTGCATGACGTCGCTCTACGCCACTCTGCCGCTGGCCGATGCGCTCGGGCGGATCAGAAAGCTGGGCTACCGGTACGCCGCGCCGGCCCGCGCGCATGCCGGCGAAACGGTCTACGCGGCGGACCTGCCGGCGTCGAAGAGGACCGAGGTGCGGCAGAAGTTTCGCGACCAGGGCGTGGAACCGTTCATGGCTTTGGGCGGATTCGGCGACGTCCACCTGCCCGGCAAGCTGGATCCGTATCGGGCCGACCTGGATCTTGGCGCGAGCTTCGGCATCCCAGTGATTGTTGGTTGGGGGCCCTGGTACTACCGCACGTTTCCGAATATTCCGCGCACGGTGCGCGACTGGGAGAAGGAAATGGCCCAGTATTTGCCGGCCCTGGAAAAGCTGGTGCGCCACGCCGAGTCAGCCGGCGTGACGCTGGCGATGAAGCCGCATACCGGGGTCACGGCGAACGCCAAGGTCTGCATGGAGCTTCTGAAGCGAATCCCGTCCGAGCGGCTGAAGATCTGCTGGGATGCGGGGAACGTATCCTTTTATGAAGGGATACACCCCGATCCGGACCTGCCGGAGCTGGCGCCGCAAGTGAGAGGCGTGTGCATCAAGGACCATCTGGGGCTGCGCGGCGATGCGAACTTCCCGACGCCGGGGCAGGGGCATATCGACCACGAACAAATGTTCCGCACCTTGTTCGGGGCGGGTTTCAACGGCCCGATGGCGATCGAGCGGGTGGACGGGCGGGACAAGAAACCCAATCTCACTCCCGAAATGACCGACGAGCGGCTGGCTGCCGCCTACCGACACCTGACCTCGGTACTGGACCGGGTGACCGCGCCCGCGTGAGCATTCGCCCATCAGTACGGCGATTTCGGCCCGCGGCGCGGCCGCCGCGCCAACGGAATGGTGGCGGGCTACGGCCACACCCGGCCTAAGGGGCCGGTGAGGAGCCGGATTCTGTGTATTAACACTGTATAATCTTTATTGAGTCGGCTTCCGGGAGTGGAACCCGCCGAAAGGGGTTTGTGGCATCACCGGGGAATCAGCCCGTCTCGCCGTCGGCTGGCGAAATACGCGAACAGGTGAACCGGGTTCTGGAGAGCACCACGCTGGGCGGGTCCGAAGCGCTTCGCCACCTCCTGTTATACCTGGCGGACCATACCGTGCTGTACCCTGGGCAGCCGGCCAGGGAAAAGGAAATAGCGCTGGGGGTTTTCAGCCGCCCCGCTGACTTCGAACCCCGGACGGACTCGGTGGTGCGCGTGCATGCCGGGCGCTTACGATCAAAGCTGGCCGAGTATTACTTGAGGGAAGGCGCGGCGGACCGGGTTGTGCTTGAGATTCCGAAGGGCGCTTACCTGCTGGTTCCCTACTACCGTGAGCCGGCGGTGCGGGAGCACGCCGTTGCGCCGGCACAGGGGGACGCGCCGCCGGTGCGGCTTGGGAAGTCCTGGGTGTTTTCCGCCAAACTGGCGGCGGGCATCGGTGTCGTGGTTGCCGCGGCGGCGGTCAGCTACTACATAGGTAGGTACTGGGCGGCACCGCTCCCCGCCCCGGAAAACAAGGCGGTGCAGACGTTCTGGAAGGCGTTCTTTACGCCGGCCGACGCACCGCTGATCGTCTTCGGCAATCCCCGGTTCGTCGGCTCCGATTTTGAGGGCATGCGATACTTCCGAGAATCCGACGATGTCCGCGCAGCCGTCATCGACACCTTCACCAGCGTGGGCGAGTTGGCCGGGGTTTTCGAGATCACGCGGCTGCTGAGTTCGCTGGGTCACTCGCCGATTCTGAGGCGGGCACAACTGCTGACCTGGGACGACGCTGCAGACCGAAACCTGGTTATCGTCGGCAGCCCGACCTCCATTCGGGCGTTGCGCGATCAGCCATTCCTCCAAGAGTTTCGATTCCAGGACAGGGCTGTCGAACCGCGCCCGAGGGCCGGCGCCATCGTCAACAATCACCCGGGTCTGGGCGAGGAACCCATCTATTTCGGTCCGGACACTCGGCCGCATGCTTTCGACTACGCGGTGGTGGCGCGGCTGCCGGGTCTCCGTGCTTCGCGCTGGACGCTGGTGCTTGCCGGGATCACTTCGTATGGAACGCAGGCTGCGGCGGAGATGGTTTGCCGCGACCGGCTGGTAGAGGAGTTACTCGCTAAACTGGGCAGCGCGGGCGGAACGCCGCCGAAGTTTTTCGAGAGTCTGATCCGCGTGAAAGTGAGCGGGGGCGTGCCGATGCAGTCGGAGGTCCTGATTACCCGCATCCGCAAGTGAAGCTGGCTGCCGGCCGGCGGCGCGCCACCTCAAACCCGCTCTTACGTTCCGACTGCGGGGCAGGTGCCCGGGAGTCGAAACTCACGTATCAACAATGTAGAAGGCGTGTTGCAACACTGAAACTCCAGCCGTCTTGGCGAGTTTAGCTCCTTCGCCAAGCGCTTATTACATTTCGCCGTAGCTGGTTACAATTGTATACTACTCTTATCGTACATGAGATTCAGGCGGGCACGGTACGGCTTGGCGGGTTGGGCCAGGCCGGTGTGGGGAGATTCGCCGGCACAGGATTTGGCTCGGCCAGCCGGGTGAGGAACGACCTGAGCGGTTTGGCCCTCACGATTGCGCCGAAAACGTCTGCCTGCCGAGGCTCAAGAACCGAGAGAATGAGACGACCGTGATCGGGAACTACGGCCAGGGGAAAGCGGCGAAGGTATTGGCTGGCCCTCACACAACAGGCTGGAACGCCGCACTCTTCGGCGCTCAACTGTAGAATTCCCGCTTGTGCTGTTCGGCGTATCCTTTGAGCCTGGCGGCGACCTCCGGGAATTTGCCGATCACGTTGGTGGTTTCCAACGGGTCCTTTTCCATGTCGAACAGCGAAAGCTCGATCGCGGCCTGCCGGTACTTGCCGGCCGCTCCGTCCCGGCCCGCCTCGACCAGGGTCCGGTATTCGTGGGGCAGATGGAGTTTCCATCGCCCGTCTCCGCTGATGACGCCCTCGAAGTTCGGGCCCGTGCAGAAGGGATAGAATTCGTGCGGGTTCACCGCGCCGCGTTTTCCGGAGATAAGGTCCCAGAGATTCCGGCCGTCGATCGGGTTTTTCGGCAGCGCGGCGCCCGCCAGGTGGGCGATGGTAGGCAGCAGGTCCACCGAGCAGAGCGCCCGCTTCGAGACCGAGCCGGCTTTGATCCGTCCCGGGTATCGCATGAGGCAGGCGCTGCGGGTGCCGCCATCGAATCCGGTTCCCTTGGCCTCGCGATAGGGGGTCTTGCCGGCATGGTTGCCGTAGGAGATCCACGGGCCGTTGTCGGAGGTGAAGACGACCAGCGTGCGGTCTTCGACGCCGGCGGATTTCAGCGACTTCGCGATTTCGCCGACCGACCAGTCGATCTCCATCATCACGTCGCCGTAAACTCCCGCGCCCGACTTATCCTTGAACTTCTCGCTGCGGAACAACGGCACGTGCGGCATGGATTGGGGGACGTAGAGCAGGAACGGATTGCTCTTGTTGCGCTGGATGAAATCGACGGCATGCTCGGTGTACCAGGTGGTGAGCATGGGCTGGTGCTCTTTGGTCACCCGTTCGATCTTCACCTTGCCGTTTTCCCAGAAGTGGAGCGGAAACTTGCTGTAGGCTTTCGGATTCTCCGGGTGGAACTCCCACATGTCGTTGGAGTACATCAGCCCGCACGACTCATCGAAGCCCCGGGCCGGCGGACGCGTGTCCGGCTGATCGCCGATGTGCCATTTGCCGAAGACCGCGGTCCGGTATCCGCCGGTCTTGAGCACTTCGCCCATGGTGGCGAATTTCGGGTCGAGCCCCCGGGCCCCGGGCGGATGGGCGCCGAAAACCTTGGTCCGGCCCGGATAGCATCCGCTGAGCAGGGCCGAGCGGGACGCCGAACAGACCGCCTGCGGCACGTAAAAGTTGTTAAAGCGGCAGCCTTGACTGGCCAGCCGTTCGACGTTGGGCGTCGGGTAGGCGGGTTGGCCGAACGGCCGGAAATCGGAATAGCCGGAATCGTCGAGGAAGATGATGACGAAGTTCGGCGGCTTCCCCTTGCCGGCGGCCGGCAGCATGCCGGGCATTCCCAACGCCGCCGCTCCGAGGCCGGCGGATCTCAGGAAGTCCCTGCGGTTCAGGTTCACATTCATTGCGCGTCTCCCTTCGGATGAACTCCGAGTATATCGCGGCTGGTACCGATCCTGCCGGGCCTTGCCGCTTTGAGGCGCGGCAGCCCCACGCCAGTGGATCAGAAGTTGAACTTCAGGCCGAATTGGATAATGCGGGCATCGGCGGCGCCGTTGATGAGACCGAATTGGGCAAGGCCGAGCGAGTTGCCCGGGGCGCTGAAGAACGGAGTATTGGAGGCGTTGAAGAACTCGCCTCGGAGCTGGAGGGATCGCCGCTCGCCCAGTGCGAACACCTTGTAGATGGCGAGATCGAGGTTCCGCAAGCCGGGGGCCTGGGCTGGGTTGCGGCTGGCGTTGCCGAACGTAAAGGACGCCTGGCGGACGAAGGCATCGGTATTGAACCAACGCGCGAGCGAGCGCTGGTCGCCGGGCAGGATGGGGTTCTGGCCGGGCACGACATCCGGGCGTGGCGCGGCGCCTCCGCCGACGTTGGGCGGGTCGCCCTGGACGCCGATGTTCAGGCGGCGGCCGGAGTTGAGGGTGAGAATGCCGCCCACGGCCCACTGGCCAATCAGCAAATCCGCCCATTTCGGCATGCTCCCCAGCAGAGCGCGGCCGCGCCCCCAGGGCAGGTCGTAGTTGGAACTCATAACGAAGCGGTGGGGGAAGTGCTCGTCGGCCAGCGATTTCTCCGCCTGGAAATTGTTCTTGTCCTGAACCGCGCCGGCCGCCGTGCCGCCGGCATCGGCGCCGCCGCGGGCGTCGCTGATGGTCTTCGACCAAAGGTAGGAAGCCAGCAGGCTGAGGCCCCTGGACATCCGCTTTTCCACTTTCAGTTGCAGGGCGTGGTAGTTGGAGTTGGCGCTAAATTCGCGGCGGAAGGTGTCGGCGAGCGAGGGGATGACGTAACTGAGTCCGGGAACCTCGAGCCGGGTGACGGGACGGCGGGCGTTGATGTTGCCGGGGCCGGGCTCGGGGGCGTTGGAATCGTAGCGCTGCAGCAGGCGGTTGCCCTTGGTGCCGGCGTAGCCGAGTTCGAGGGAGAGGTCCTTGGCGATCTCGCGCTGGATCGTGAAGTTCCACTGCTGGGAGTAGGGCGAGCGGTTGGTGCGGTCCTGCGAGATCGTCTGCAGGTTGCTGACGCCCGAGGACGTGGCGCCAGCGGGGAATCCGTCGCGAAGGACGATGACCGGAGTGATGGAGTCGGTGTTGAAGCCGGACTGGTAGAAGAACGGCGCGCTGCAGTGGAGAAATCGGTCGCCGATGTGATCGACCCCGCCGTAGTAAATGCCGTAGCCGCTGCGGATCACGGTGCGGTTATCGAAGCGGAAGGCGAAACCGATGCGAGGAGCGAGGTTGTTATAGTCGGGGCGGACGGTGGAGCGTTCGGCGATTCCGCCGGCGGCGGCCAGCCGAAGCTTGGGATCGGCCCGGCTGACATCGATGTCGAAGTTCGAGTAGTGGTTGTACTTCTCGAACCACGGGCCGATGTATTCGTAGCGCAGGCCGACGTTCAGCGTGAAGCGGTCACTTAGCTTGAAGTCGTCCTGGAGGTAGACGGCGTGAATCCGGCGGCGCTGGTTGCCCTGGGCGACCGTGGAGAGCTGGGAGTTGGAGGGGATGCCGAGGAGGAAGTCGGCGTAAGAGTTGCCGAACGTGTTGTTGGAACTCTGGCGGGTGAAGTTGCCGTTGAAGGTGAAGACGCCGTTGGACTGGAAGGCCTGGCGATGCGGCGACTGAACGAACATCAGGTTGCCGCCGAATTTGACGGTGTGGCGGCCGCGGGTCCAGAGCACGTCGTCGGTGATCTGGCGGGTTTGGGAGTCGGAGAACTGCGGATTGTTGGCCGGCGGGCCGAGCGAAGCGAAGCCGCTGATGTTAAACAGGGCGAAGCCGTTCAACTCGGTGTTGGCGCCCTTCAGGCCGATTTGCGGATTGAGGTTGCCGTCGACCGGCGAGCCGCGGTTGGTGAGCAGGCGGTTCCAACTGACCTTGAGGGTGTTGAAGAGGTTCGGGGTGAAGATGTGCCCGTGGCTGATGACGAAGGATTGCGGGCGGTTCTCGTTGAAGGCCGGGTCGCCGCCGCCGAAGGCGGGAGCGGGCAAGTTCCCTTCCGGTTGAAGGAAGTAGTTCTGGTAGCTATAGCGGCCATAGAGGGTGTCCTTGGGGCCGACAGTGTGGTCGATGCGAAGATCGCCTTTGTGGGTGTTGGCGTCGGAGCGCGGGTTGGAGAAGTAGTTATTGATGATGGAGCCGCGGTTGGGATTGGGAGAAAACGCCGCCACTTTCGCGGCCACCGGATCGATGCGGGTGGCGGGGATGACGTTATTGGCGAAGGGCTGGCGGGCGCGGGTCTGCGCGTTATAGGTCGCCGGATCGAAGATCTGGGTAGGGCGGTTGTTGAAGAAGGAGTTGGAGGAAAAGTCGCCCCGGCGCTCCGCCGCCGTGGCGACGGTGGGCTGTGCCGTATCGGCGGTGTATTCCTTGGTGCCCTCGTAGTTCACGAAGAAGAAGGTTTTGTTCTTGACGATGGGGCCGCCCAGGAGCGCGCCGAACTGGTTGCGGCGGAAGACGGCGATCTTGGCGCCGGGCGCCTGGAAGAAGTTGCGGGCGTTGAAGGCTTCGTTGCGGAGGAATTCAAAGGCTCCCCCGTGAAACTCGTTGCTGCCGGACTTGATGACGACGTTCACGACACCGCCGACGTTGCGGCCGAACTCGGCGGAGTAGTTGGTGGTCTGAACCTTGAACTCCTGGACCGCGTCGATGGAGGGCGAAATCACCTGCGGGGTGCGGCCCTGGGCGGCGTGCTGGTTGGAGTTGTTGTCCATGCCGTCGAGCAGGTAGTTGTTGTGGCTGACGCGAAAACCGGCGGCGCTGAAACCCGCGAAGCGCGCGCCCGGAGGCGGCACGTTGGTGCCGGCGGTGAGCAGCGCGAGTTGGAGATAGTCGCGGCCGTTGAGGGGCAGATCGACGATCTTCTTGTTGTCGATGACCTGGCCGCGGGAGGGCTCCGTGGTTTGCAGCAGGGCGGCGTCGGCGGTGATGGTGATCTGTTCGGCGGCGGCGCCGAGTTCGAGGCCGAGATCGAGCCGGACCTCGGCCTGAATCTCCAGGGTGAGGCCGGTGCGGACGAGTTTCTTGAAGCCTGGCGCTTCGACGCTCACGCTATAGCGGCCGGTGCGCAGGGGGATGGAGCGGAAGCTGCCATCGACGCCGGTGCGGGTGAGGTGAGTGACGTTGGTGGCCAGGTTGGTGATGGTGACGGCGCCGTTGACAATCCGCGCACCGGATTGATCCGACACCGTGCCCAGGATGACGCCCTGCTCCACCTGCGGGAGAGCAGGCAGACAGAGGGCGAGCGCGATCAGAATGCTTCGCATCACGATTTTCATTTTTCCTCCATTCGAGATCCGGAGAGAGATGAACTTCGTGAGTTCATGCTAGCATACCCGGTCTGGTGTCCGGGCGCGGAGCTGCCAGCCGAAACTGGAGCGGCGGTTGCACGGCCCGAAGGCGGCCCTGCTACTACTCCTTCGGCGGGATGCCCAGGGCCTTCATTTTGCGGTACAGGTGGCTGCGCTCGAGCCCCACCAGTTCGGCCGCGCGCGAGACGTTGCCGCCGGTCTCATCCAGTTTGCGGAGGATATAGTCGCGCTCGGCGGACTCTCTCACTTCCTGGAGGCTGCCGAAGCGGTCGATGGGGCGGTCGGAGGCGCGCCGGGTGGGATTGAGCGGGATGTGGCGGGCGTCGATGCGAACCTGGGGACTCATGATGACGATCCGTTCCATCAGGTTGCGCAACTCGCGCACGTTGCCCGGCCAGTGGTAGCTCTGCAACAGGTCGCGCGCCTCCGGTGTAAGCTCCTTCCGCCTTCGGCCGTAAGCGGTGGTGAACTCCTTCACGAAGTACTCGGCCAATAGCGGCACGTCCTCGATCCGTTCGCGCAGCGGCGGAACGGAGAAGGGGATCACGTTCAGCCGGTAGAAAAGATCCTCGCGGAAGTTGCCGCGCTCGATCTCCTGGTCCAGGTTCTTGTTGGTGGCGGCGATCACGCGCACATCCACCTGGATGTAGGCCGAGGCTCCCACCGGTTCGAAGCGCTGCTCTTCGAGCGCGCGCAGAACCTTGGCCTGCGTTTTGAGACTCATGTCGCCGACTTCGTCGAGGAACAAAGTGCCGCCGTCGGCCTTCTGGAACTTTCCGGTCTTGTCCTCGTGCGCTCCCGTGAAACTGCCCTTGCGGTGGCCGAAGAGCTCGCTTTCGATCAGCTCCTCCGGAATCGCGGCGCAGTTCACCTCGACGAAGGGCTCGGAGGCGCGCGGGCTCATCGAGTGGATGGCGTGGGCCACCAGTTCCTTGCCGGTGCCGCTTTCCCCGTAGATCAGCACGCGCCCGTTGGTGACGGCCATCAGCGCCATTTGCTGGCGCAGCGCCTTCATCGGCACGCTCTCGCCGATAATCCGCAGCCGTTCCGATCCGGTCTCCTTCAACCGCAGCAGTTCCAGTTCCATGCGCCGCTGCTGGATGGCATTCTTGGTCACCACCAGGATCTTCTCGATAGTCAGGGGCTTTTCCAGGAAGTCGAACGCGCCCAGCTTGGTGGCGCGGACCGCGGTCTCGATGTTGCCGTGGCCGGAAATCATGACCACCGCGGGCCGCTCGCCGGCCGGCATCTCCTGAATACGCGCCAGAGTTTCCAGGCCGTCCATGCCCGGCAGCCAAATGTCGAGAAACACCAGATCGCAGGGCTGGCGGGAAATCCGCTCCAGGCAATCCTCGCCGCTTCCGACGGCCGCCGGCTGAAAGCCTTCGTCCTCCAGCACGCCGCACAGCGACTGGCGGATGGCCGGCTCGTCGTCCACCACCAGGATTCGGCTGGTCTTCATGCGCGCGCCTCCACCGCCCGGGCTTCCGGCTCGGCCGCGTCGAAAGCAGGAATCTCGATCAGGAACCGCGCGCCCGCCGGAATATTGTCCTCGACGCGAATCTGCGCATTGTGATCGGCCAGGATGTGGGCCACGATGGCCAGGCCCAGGCCGGTGCCCCGTCCCTTGGTCGAGAAATAGGGCAGGAAGAGCTTCTCGCGGTCTTCCGGCGAGACGCCGCAGCCGGTGTCGGCGACAATCAGTTCCACCGTGTCGGCGGTGGGCGCCTGGGTGCCGACGAACAGCCGCTTGAGCGGGGAATCCTGCATGGCCTCGGCGGCGTTGTCCACCAGGTTCACCACCACGCGTTTGAACTGCTCCCGGTCGATGTTGACCTGCGGCAGGTCGGGCGAAAGGTCGGTGAGGATTTCGATGTCGTCGAGCCTCCCGGCAAAGACGGCCAGCGCCGCCTCCACCGCCTGGTTCAAATCCGACGGCGCCGGGACCGGCGGCGGGAACCGCGCCAGTTGCGAGAACTCGTCCACCAGCGTCCGGACCGATTCGATTTCCCCGGATATGGTGGCCGAGCATTCGCGGATGATGCGGCTAGGTTCGGACGAGGAGCCCAGCTTGTCCAACTGCCGGCCGATGCGCTCGGCCGACAGCGCGATGGGCGTAAGCGGGTTCTTGATTTCGTGCGCCACCCGGCGCGCCACTTCGTGCCAGGCGGCCGCCCGCTGGGCCCGCAACAGCTCGCTGGTGTCTTCCAGCACCAGCACGAAGCCGGAATTCAGCTTGTCTTCCAGCGCCGAGACGGTGATGGCCAGGTGCAGCGTCTGGCGGTCGTGCTTCAGCTCCAGTTGGCGCGAGGCGAGCCCGGTGCGCCGGGCGCGCTTGCACAGATAGCGGATCTCGGCCGCGTCCTCGCGCGCGAACAGATCTTCCAGGCGCGTGGCGCGCGCGACCTGCTCGGGGGGCAGAATGCGGGCCAGGGCGCGATTGACCCGCTGGATGCGTCCGTCGGCCGAGAGCGAGATCACGCCGGTCGGGATGTTCTCCAGGATCGCTTCGGTGAAGCGCCGCCGCCGCTCCAGTTCCTGGCTGTTGCCTTCCAGTTCCTGGGTCATTTCGTTGAAGGCGCGCACCAGCGTGGCCAGTTCGTCGATCGCACGCACGCGCACGCGCGCCGACAGGTCGCCCTGGCGCACGCGGCCGGCGGCGTCCAGTAGCGCCTGGATCGGCTCGCTGATCTGCCGCGCCAGAAACTGCGCGATCCAGGTGGCGGCGAACAGAATGAACAGAGACACGGCCAGCAACAGCAGGATGTAGACGTTGCGGGTCTCTTTGCGCCGGCTGGCGAGCCGATCGTATTCGCGGATGTGGCCCGCGATCTCGGCCTCCTTGGCGGCCAGGTCCAGCGGCGCCGCCATTTCCAGCTCCAGCACGGCCTGCGTCGCCTGGCCGGCGACCGGCAGGCGCGCGGTGGCCGACGGCCGGCGCGGGTCCACCGGCGCCGCCGGACACACAACCAGCCGCGTCCCGTCCGTGCGCTCGATGAACGCGGAACGATAGCCGCCCTCCCGGCAGATCTTCTCGAAAAAGCCCAGCGCCCGCTGGCCGCCGGCGGCGTAAGCCTGGGTCTCGGGCAGCACCGCCAGCCAGCGGGCTTCCGCGTGCGCCCGGTCGCGGGCTTCGCGCGCCAGCGCCTGGCCGATCCCGGACAGGTCGAGACGCACGTTTTCCGCCGGGCGGCTGAACCACTTCTCCAGGTTCCGGTTCAGGACCGAGACCCCCCAAAGTACCAGGAAAAACACCGGCAGAAAACTCAGCGCCAGCGCGCCCACCACCAGCTTCGTCTTGATCCGCGAGCCTTCCCGCCCGCTGCGCCGCTCGATGTACAGCTTCAAGCCGGTGCGGAACAGCATGAAGCCCAGCGTTACCGTAAGCAGGAAAACCAGCGTCGAGACCGCCCAAAGCAAGAACGTCTGCTCCGGGCTCGATGGCCCGTACTCGCCGAAGCTGAACGACCCCTGCCAGACCACCAACGTGACGCAGATGACCAGCACCGCGACACCCAAGCCGTAAAGCAGGCGTTTTTTCATGTTCGGTCCGGACCTTACTCCTCGATTATAAGGGCAGGATCGGCCGGGAGTTCCGGAATCGCTGGGAACAGCCGCGATTCGACCCGGCCGGGCGGGAACGAATCGGCCGGGTGTATACTGAATGCCGGCCAGGAGGCCCAAACCGAAATGCTGGAGGCAACCGTGCGAAAGACAGTGATTCTGGCGATCTTGGGATCGGCGCTTTTCATGACCGGGTGTGGCGACCTGCTTTCGCTCCATCCGCTTTACACCGGACAGGATCGCGTGTTTGACGCCGCCCTGGAGGGCCGCTGGGAGGATGACGACAACCTTCTGACGGTCGAGCGCAGCGGGGACGCCTACGAGGTCGCGCTCCGGTCGAAGAAGGACCCATCCGAGCAGCAGACCTACGAGATGCACCTGGTGAACATCGGGGGCGTCCGTTTAGCCGACATCCTGCCAACCGGCGGTGTCCTGGGCCACATGTTCCTGAAGGTGCGCGTCGCGGAGGGCGAACTACGCATCGCTTTCTTCGATTCCGCCTGGCTCCGCGAGCGCATTCCGCACGAACCGGTGCTGGTGGCCAGGAACAACCGGCAGGCGGTCCT
>JAUYBU010000245.1 GCA_030693045.1 Bryobacterales bacterium
GCATCCTTGCGCACAAACCCAGGCACCGGAAACCCGCTGCCATAGACCCATTTCACGCTCAGGTTCACGCTCGGACGCAGGCGACGGCTGGCGAAGACGTTGACGGTGTGGCGCTGGTCGTAGTCGGAGGGGAACCACAGCCGCAGCGTGCGATCGTGGACCTTCGACGTCCCGTAGCTGTATGACGCCCACCCGGTGAAACCGTTCGCGCTGCGCCTCTGCAGCATGATCTGCGCGCCGCGCGCGTATCCGCGCTGCGAGTTCACAACGGGCGCGTCGGCCGGCGGATTGAAGATGCGCCCGTCCAGCAGGCGCGCATCGTAGAGCGGCCGGAACAGTAAATCGCGATCCTGGCGATTGTAGGCCTCGATCCTCATCCGGGTACGCCCGCCGAAGCGTTGTTCGAGGCTGGCCTCGAAGTGGGTGGCACGCTCAGGCGCTAGCCACGGCCGCGCGAACATCGAGTGGAACTGACTCAGTTCCGGAAATTGCGCGTACTGCCCCCAGCCCACCGACAGCCGCGTCGAGGGGCGCGGGCTCAAAGCCAGCGAGGCGAACGGCGAGTACACGCCGGCGCCGCTCACGCTGTGCCGGTCCCAGCGCGCGCCCGCGGCCAGGTGCAGGCGTCCGGAAAGAAACCCGACAGCATGCTGCGCGTAGGCGCCGCCCAGCAATCCCGTGCCGCGATACAGATCCAGCCGCCGCACTGCGAACGGGTTGAACTGGTAGCGGTTGGTGTAGCCGTCGTCGCGCAACCGGCGCAGCCCCGCGCCGGCCTCCAGCGTTCCGGCCCCGCCCAACGACCAGGATGCGTCCGAGCGCCAGGTCCATTCGCCGTAGCCGTCGCGCGTCAGCGACAGGCTGTCGCGGCTCCAGGCGTCGCCGCGCTCGCGCAACCAGGCCGCGCGCGTCACCACTAGCAGGCGCTCGCTCTGGCCGCGTAGCGCGAGGCCAGGTGGATCAGCGTCGAGCGGAAGGCGCTGGTCATCGGCGAATTCGCGCCCAGCCGCGCGCGCGCGTCCCTGCGGTCGAGCCCCGACTTGCCGTCCATCAGGCTGAGGCTGACATTATGCTTCCGCGTCAGGTCGTAGCTCAGGCGCGCTTGCCCGTCGGTGAACCCGAACGCCAGGCTCGGTTCGGACGACGTGCGCCGGATGAGGTACTGCAAGTAACTTTTCCGTACGCCGGCGATCCAGGACCCGCGGCCGGAACGCCCCAGCGGGCCCTCGGCCATCGCGCCGGCGTTGGATGCGCTGGCCGTGGCCCGGAACTGGGGGCGCGCGCGATTGCCCTCGCGGGTCTTCACGTCCAACACGCCCGCGGTCCGGTTGCCAAAATTAGCCGGCCACGCGCCCGCGTGCAAGGCGATCGAATCCAGCGCATCGCCGTTCAGAATAGTCATCGAGGCGCCGAACTCGCCCTGCACCTGGTGGAACGGCGCGTGCACCAGCAGGCCGTCCAGATACAGCCCGATGCGGTGGTAGTCGGCGCCGCGCACCGAGAACTGGCTCGCGAAGTCGTTGTTGGAGGCCACGCCGGGCATACCCTGCACCGCGCGCAACGGATCGTCGGCCAGCACGCTGGCCAGGTTCTTGGCTTCCGAGCCCTCCAGCGTCAGCATCGAAGGGCTTTCGGCTCGCTCCATCTCGAACGGGCCGGCCGTGACTTCCACCGTTTCGGTCTGCCGCAGGGTGGAGGCGGTCAGCACGACTTCGAACTCCTTGGACTCCCCCGCCGCCAGCGAGAAGGTCTTCTTGACCAGGTGGTAGCCCACCGTCGAGACCGACAGCGTGTAGTCGCCCGCCGCCACCGGGGCGATGCGGAATTCACCCTCCGCCGAAGTCTCGGCGCGGTAGGCGGCGCCGGTCAACTGCACCGCCACGCGGCCCAGCGGTTCGCCGCTGCGGCCATCCAATACCCTCCCGCGCACCTCTCCACCGGCCGGATCCGAAGCCCATGCGGATGCCAGCGCAAACAGGGCGAGAGTAACCACTGTCAGCCATTCTACGTCAGAACACTCCTATTTGCTAAAATTCAATTCGAGAGGTCCTTATCCGATGAATTCGCGACGAATGTTCGTAGTCGGCGCCGGCGCCGCGGTTTCCAGCGTCGTGGCTGGGAAGGCGGCCCCCAGCGACAAGATTCGAGTTGCCGTGCTCGGCGTAAACGGGCGCGGTCAAGATCATATCCAGGGCATCATGCCCCTGCCGGACGCCGAAGTGGTGATGCTGTGCGACCCGGACAAGGTAGTCCTGGAAGGACAGGCGGCGGCGTTCGAGAGACGCTACAAGAAGAAGCCGATGATCGAACAGGACCTGCGCAAGGTTTTCGAGCGCAAGGATATCGACGCGGTTACGGTGGCCACGCCCAACCACTGGCACGCGCTGGCCGCCATCTGGGCCTGCCAGGCGGGCAAGGACGTGTACGTCGAAAAGCCCGGCTCGCACAACATCTTCGAGGGCCGCAAACTGGTCGAGGCGGCGCACAAGTACAACCGCATCGTCCAGCACGGCGTGCAACTTCGCAGCTCCGAAGCGATTCAGGAAGCCGTCGGGCACTTGCGCAAGGGGACCATCGGCAAAGTCTACATGGCCCGCGGCCTGGTTTACCGGTGGCGTCCGTCGATCGGCAAGAAGAACCCCGAAGCCTGCCCGCCGACGCTGGACTACAATCTGTGGCTCGGGCCGGCGCGGGAACGGCCGTTTTCGCGCCGCTGGGTGCATTACAACTGGCACTGGCACTGGGATTTCGGCAACGGCGACGTCGGCAACCAGGGCATCCACGAGACCGACCTGTGCCTGTGGGGCCTGGGCGTGAAGACGCTGCCTGACAAGGTCACCTCGATGGGCGGCAAGTTCCTTTTCGACGACGATAAGGAGACGCCCGAAACGCAGTCGTCCACCTATCTCTACACCAAGGAAAACCTCATGGTCGAGTTCGAGGTGCGGCCGTGGGCCACCAACCTGGAGGACGGCGCCGGAGTCGGCAACCTGTTCTACGGCTCCGACGGCTACATGGTGATCAAGGGGTACGACAGCTACGAGATCTTCCTCGGCGCCAAGCGCGAGAAGGGCCCCGCGCGGCGCGCCGGCGGCGACCACTACGCCAACTTCATCAAGGCCGTCCGCAGCCGCAAGACCGCGGATCAAAATGGCCCGGTCGAGACCGCGCACACGGCTTCGGCGCTGGCCCACATGGGCAACATCTCGTACCGGCTGGGCCGGCAACTGACCTTCGACCCGCTCAAGGAGCGCTTTGTTGGCGACCAGCAGGCCAACGCCATGGTCACCCGCCAGTACCGCGCGCCCTTCGTGGTCCCCGAAAAAGTCTAATAAAATGCGTCAGCCTGGTATGGCCCCTTTTAGAAAAAGGGGCCATACCAGGCTGACGCATTTTTCCCTACTTCGTCTTTTCCGGGACGACGAAGCGCTTCTCGCCCTTCTTCAGCAGGTTCAGGCGCCTGCGGACTTCCAAGTCCTGCTCTTCCGGGTTTTCGCGCAGTCTGCGGTTGCGGTCCTGTAGCTCCACGATCTCCCGCCTCAACTCCGCGTTCTGCTCCTGGACCGTGCGGATCTCCTTCTGCTGATTCTGCCAGGCGCCGACACCGTGCTGCCCGCGCAAGGTAAAGAGCATGTACGCGCCCAGCACGGCCAGGCCGGCGAACGCGCCCAATCTTCGGAATGTGTCGTTGCGAGACACTTCGAGCGAATTACTCCTAACCTTTGTTTATAATCCTCTTTGCGCCGGATTTCCACTTTTTTTCTCAGGCGCGGGAAAGCGAAGGCAATGACGGACAAGATTGTGGTGCTTTGCACCTGCGGTTCGGCCGAGGAGGCCGAGCGGATTTCAGGCGGCCTGGTCGAGGCGAAACTCGCCGCCTGTGCCAATATCGTTCCCGGTTTGACCAGCGTCTACCGCTGGAAGGGCGCCCTCGAGCGCTCGTCCGAGTGGTTGCTGATCATCAAGAGCCGGCGCGCGTTGTTCCCGCGGCTTCGCGCGGAAATCGAAAAGCTGCACTCCTACGAAGTGCCGGAGATCATCGCCCTCGATATCATCGACGGCGCCGCAGCCTATCTCGGCTGGATCGACCGGGAAACTGCTTGAGCCGCCGGCTCATCCCGGTGATATTATCGTGAGGCGAGGAATCGTTCATGCGGCCATTGATGATCGTCCTGTTAGCCACGGCCATTCCGTTTTCCGCCCACGCACAGTCCGCCTACGGGCGGATCGTCGGACGGGTCACCGACGCCGCCGGAGCAGTCGTGCCCGGCGCGTCCATTCGCGTTGTGCACATCCGGACCAACGTGAGCACATCCGCCAGCACCAACGGGGAAGGCAACTACGACCTGCAAAACCTGACTCCGGGCGAATACCGCCTGACGGCCGAGATGCAGGGATTCAAGCGCCACGAGCGCGGCCCGGTCGAGGTCCGCGTAGCAGACGTCCTGAGCCTCGAGATCGCGCTCGAGCTGGGCCTGGTAACCGAACAAGTCACGGTTACGGCGGAGGCGCCGCTGCTGGAATCCTCCACCGCGAGCCTGGGTCAGGTCATCGACCACCGGCAGATTCTCGACCTGCCCTTGCCGGGTGGCAGCCCGATGTACCTGATGCAACTCACCCCCAACGTGATCTCGACCAACCCTCCCACGCACGGCTGGCTTCCGCAGGCGGTGGATGCGGTTTCCAACATTGCGACGGCGGGAACGCGCACGCGTTCGAGCGAGTTCACCCTCGACGGGATCCCGAACATGACGCAGGGCGGACAACTGTCGTTCTCGCCGCCGCCCGAGATGGTGCAGGAGTTCCGCGTCCAGACCGCGGCCTTCGACGCCTCCATCGGCCACTTCACCGGGGCGCACGTGAATATGGTGCTGAAAACGGGCTCCAACTCGCTCCACGGCAACCTGGTGTTCTCGCACCTGAGCCGTCCGCTGATGACCAAGGACTTCTTCACCAACCGGTCCATCTACGACACGCGCACCGGACCGGTGACGCCCGAGAAGCTCGCCTCGCTGTGGCCCCCGGTGCTCACCAACCGCTATCGCGCCTCCGCCGGCGGACCGGTGTACCTGCCGAAGTGGTACGACGGGCGGAACCGCACCTTCTGGACCTACGGCTTCGATCTGATGGACCGCGTGCGCCCCGAGTCGAATTTCTTCACCGTGCCCACGCCGCGCCAGCGGCAGGGCGATTTTTCCGAGTTGCTGGCGCTTGGGAGCACGTATCAGATCTACGACCCCGCGACCATTGCGGCCGCGCCCGCGGGCCGATTCAGCCGGCAGACGTTCCCCGGCAACCGGATTCCCGCCAGCCGCATCGACTCGATGGCGGCCAAGATCCTGGCTTACTTTCCCGCGCCCAATGCTACCGGCAGCGCCGACGGGCGCACCAACTACTTCGACCCCCAGCCGCGGCGCATCGACTTCCACAGCAGCACGCTCCGCGTCGATCAGGTGGTCACCCAGAAGAACCGGCTGTACGGCTCTTTCTCGCGGTCGTTCCTGGACACCACCTGGCAGCGGGCGTTTCACAACGAGGCGCGCGGCCAGGCCCGCAACCGGTTTCACAACGGCGTGGCGCTGGACGACGTCATGATGCTCAGGCCGAACCTGGTGCTCAACCTGCGCTATGGGATGACCCGCTTCATCGAGTGGGACCGCCCGGTCAGCCTGGGCTTCAACCTGGCCCCGTTCGGCTTTCCGTCGAGCCTGGTTTCGGCGCTCGACTCGGCGATCACTTCCTTCCCCAACATCGTGATCGACGGCTACACGGAACTCGGCGGGACCAGCGGCGCCAAGACCGCCACAACATATCACACCCTGGCCGGCAGCGCCTCGCACATGCGCGGCAACCACGGCCTGCGGTTCGGCGGCGAATACCGCGCGCTGCGCGAGAACAACTACAACCACGGCAACATCTCTCCGCGCATCGAATTCGCCACTCAGTGGACCCGGGGACCGGTGGACAACTCGCCCGCCGCGCCCATCGGACAGGGGCTGGCCTCGTTCCTGCTCGGATTGCCGACCACCGGACAGGCGGACAAGAACCCGTCCTACGCCGAGCAGTCGAACTATCTCGGCCTGTTCCTTCAGGACGACTGGAAGCTGAAGCGCAACCTGACCGTAAACCTGGGCCTGCGCTATGAACTCGATTCGCCGACCACGGAGCGCTACAACCGCACCAACCGGGGTTTCGACTTCACTTCGCCCAACCCGGTTCAGGCGCGGGCGCTCGCCAACTATGCCTCGAGCCCGATTCCCGAAGTTCCCGCAAGCCAGTTCCGCACACTGGGCGGTCTTCTGTTCGCGGGCCTGGGCGGAGTTCCGCGCGGCCTCTGGGACGCGGACCGCAACAACTTCGCGCCACGCATCGGCCTGGCCTGGAGGGCGCGGCCGGCAACCGTGATTCGCGCCGGATTCGGAGTCTTTTTCGAGTCCCTCGGCGCCGACCGGAACGACGTTTCCCAGCAAGGCTACAGCCAGCGGACCGGCCTCACGCCCAGCCTGGACAACGGGCTGACGTTTCGCGCCACGCTCGCCAACCCGTTCCCCGACGGTCTGCTGGCCCCGCAAGGCTCGGCGGCCGGCCTGGCCACCTACGTCGGGCGTGCCCCCAGCTACTTCACGCCTTCGCGCAGCGCCGGCTACATGCAGCGCTGGAGCTTCACGATTCAGCGGCAGCTTGCCAGCCGGGTCCTGATCGAGGCCGGTTACCTGGGCAATCGCGGCACCGCGTTGGCACTCGGCGAAGAGTACAATCCGATTCCGGCAATGTACCTGAGCCGCTCGCCGGTGCGCGACCAGGCAACTAACGACCGCTTGACGCAGGCCGTGAACAATCCGTTCTACGGGCTTGCGGAGTTCACCGGCAGCAACATGGCCGGCCGCACCGTGAACCGTTCCCAGTTGCTGAGGCCGTACCCGCAATTCACTGGCGTATCCAGCGACAAGAGCGCTGGGTTTTCCTGGTATCACTCGCTGCACTTTCGCGCCGAAAAACGCTTCTCGCACGGCTATACCCTTCAAGCCAGCTACACCTGTCGAAGTTCATGGAGGCCATCGAGATGCTGAACCCAACCGATCCCGGTCCCCATCACGTAATCTCGCCGCAGGACCGGCCGCACCACATCGTGGTCAGCGGCATCTACGAATTCCCCTTTCGAACCCGCAATTGGACCAACCGCATCTTCGGCGGCTGGACCGCCCAAGGCATCTACAACGGCCAAAGCGGCCCGCCCATCGGATTCGGGAATATCCTGTTCTATAGCGACATCCACGACATCGTGTTGCCGCGTTCCGAGCGGACCGTGGAGCGCTGGTTCAACACCGATGCGGGATTCGAAAAGAGCCCACAGAAGGCGCTGGTGTCGAACATCCGGACCTTCCCGCTGCGGCTGACCGGGTTGCGCTCGGACGGTTACAACAACTGGGATCTCTCGTTGTTCAAGAACATCCGGCTTCGGGAGAAGCTGACCTTCCAGTTGAGGGCCGAGGCCCAGGACGCCTTCAACCACGCCATGTTCGCGGCGCCCAACGCCGCTCCGGCCAACACCTTGTTCGGGCAGGTCAACTCGATCGTAGGCACCGAGCAGCGCCGCATCTCGGTCGGCGGCAAGCTGACCTGGTAGGAAATTAGCTCACTCGCCGCCCGCGGGCCCTGCCGAAGCCTCCGGCGTATCGGTGCGGCGCAGGCGGAACGAGGGCGGTTCGTAATCCGGCGGCAGGTGCGGCCGCGGGATGGTAACCCGGTTGCCGTCGCGCAGCGACGTGTAGGCCGGCGACATGATCTCGACGCCCGCCTGGTTGAACTGGTCCTGAATGCTCCGATGCAGGTCCGAGTAGATCCGGATCATGTCGTTGGGCCGGTGGGTGTAGGCGTTGATCTCGTAACTGACGTTGTAATCGTTCAGGCTGGTCTGGAACACGAACGGAGCGGGCTCCGGCAACACGCCGTCGGTGGCCAGCGCGGCGGCGATCAGCAGCTCGTGTACTCTTCGCCACGGCGCATCGTAGCCGATGGTGACGCTGGTGTTCAGAATCAGCGGGTGCTCGTACCTGGAGGCGGACTAATTCACAATGTGGCTGGCCAGCACCATCGCGTTGGGGATGATGATCTCGGCGTTCTTGATGGTGCGGATGCGCGTTATCAGCAGGGTCTTCTCGACGACGTCGCCCATCGTCTCGGCGATCTTCACCCGGTCTCCAGTCTGAAAAGCGCGCATGTAGGTGAGGATCACACCCGCGATCATGTTGCCCATCGCGCTGCCCGAGCCCAGCGACAGCAGCACGCCGATGAAGATCGATACTCCCTTGAGCGCCGGCGATTCCCCGCCCGGCAGGTAGGGGAAGGCGACCACCAGCACGAAGGCAACCACCAGTGCGATGCCGATCTGGGACGTCGGCCTGGCCCATTCCGCATAGAAGCCCGGCAGCGCGATCGCGCCGCGCTGCACCCCGCTCGATAACAGGCGCAGCAGCTTGATCACGTACCAGGCCACCAGGAACAGGACGATCAGAAACCCCAGGTTGGGCAGGTAGGCGACGAAACTGCGCCACAGCGCCACCAGCGGCGTGAGGAAGAACTGAATGATCGTGCCGGTGTATCTTTCGGTCGCCGGGAAACGGCTGAACGTGAATCCGGCGGCGAAAGAGAACAACAGCAGGAGCAGCACGAAAACAGCCAGCCGCAGCAGCGCGATCAACATTCCGGTAAGCTGGCGGGCGCCGATCAGGTTCAGCGACTCCAGACGCACCGGCCGCGCGCATTGTGCGGCCATCGCTTGGCCCACACCCGGCCGCGCCGGTACAGCGCGCGCAACGCCACCACGGCGGCGGCGAACACCACCCACACCAGCGCCACCGCTACCACCGCGCCAATCCCGACTTGCACCGTCACTCGGACTCCTTCACCGTACTGAAATGATAACTCCCGGCGGAGTATGCGTCGGATCGTCCCCGTGTGCAGGCATCGACAGAACCGGAGGGCGGGCCTCGCGCACGTGGCGGACATGGCCAAGCG
>JAUYBU010000253.1 GCA_030693045.1 Bryobacterales bacterium
CGGCATAGTAGTGCGTCAGGCCGCACACGATGTTCCCGATGTCGCCGCGCCGGACGCGCTCGACAAGCTGCACGTAGGGCGTCGCGTGGCGCAGTTGGAACCCGACCGCGACGCTGGCCTGGCCCCTCAACCGCTCGCCGGCGCGCATCACGCGCTTGGCCCCCGGCACGTCCACCGCGACCGGCTTCTCCAGGTACACATGTTTGGCCGCGCCCGCGCAGGCCTCGAAATGCTCCGGGTGGAAATAGGGCGGCGTGGCGATGTGAATGCAATCGACGTCCTTGGCCGCCAGGAGTTGCTCCAGGCATTTCGGGCCATGGAACAGCATCGGGGAGCCGACACCCGGCTTGCCCTTTTTCCCGGCTGCCTGGTTCAGGCTTCTCTGCGTCTGCTCGGTCTGCTCCTGGAACAAATCGGCGAGCGCGACGTATTGAGCGGAGGTCTCTTCGGTGAACGAAACGGCCACGCCCGTGCCACGGCCGCCGCAGCCGAGCAACCCCATCCGCACCGCGGAATTGCGCTGGCTGCCGCGCACCAGTTCCGGCTTGATCACCATAAACGCGCCCGCGCCGGCCATAAACGCGCGGCGGTCCAGCGACTTCGTGTCAGCAGTCATCGATCCTCTCCTCTCAGAGTTTCGGGGACAGGCTACGTAACCTCGGAATTAATTCCGAGGTTACGTAGCCTGTCCCCGAAATTATTTCGGCAGGGCGGATTTCGGGATGCGCAGGGCCATCGACCCCGCCACGGTCACCACGTCGTACCGTCCTTCGACGCCGATCAGAAGATGCGCGGCCCAGGGCTCCATGTCGTAGTCCCGCGCCAGCCAGCGCGTCATGTCGGTGGTGGCCATCTGCAAGGCGCGGTCCAGCGAACTGGCGAATTCCGGTTGGCTGCCGATGCTGATCAGGTAATCGGCGGTTTCCAGGCGCGGGTTCGCCAACCGCGCCTGCTTGCGGATCTGAACCGTGAATTCGACGTCCATCGAGGTCTCGACACCCGTTCCGGTGGGCTCGCCATCGGCCTGCAAGGCGTGGCCGTCGCCGATAAACAGCAGCCCGCCCGAGTGGTAGACGGGCAGCATGAGGGTCGCTCCTTCGCCGATCCGGTTGTAGTCCATGTTCCCGCCGTAGGGGCCCGAAATCGCCGACGTGGGGGCGGATTCACCGGGCGCGGCCACCCCGATGCAGCCCAGCATCGGCAGCGCCGCGAATTCCATCCGGCTGCGGCGGCTCACCGGCTCGCGCAACCGGACCACGCCGCGAGCCAGGTCGATGTCCCACGGAACGTAGGAATCGCTCCCCGGCCGGACCAGGTCCTTCTTGTAGCCTCTGGGATAGAGCCCTTCGATGGAATCCGCGGTCAGCGAGAACAGGCCCAGGCGGAAGTTCGACCAGCCCCAGTTGCGGTTCATGCGCAGCCGCCGGATATGCACTACCAGGGCGTCTCCCGGCTCGGCGCCTTCGACGAAGAACGGCCCGGTGAGCGGATTGGATGGCTCCGAAGGCCGGGCTCCGGCCTGGTCCTGCCCGCCGGCGTCCAGCGTCTTGGTGACCACCGTGTCGCCGGCACGCACCCGCTTGAGCACCGGGTGGGCGCTGGAAAAGGTGTGGTAGTAGGTCGAGGAAGCGACCGTGTGCGTCTCGGCCGAAACAACTGCCGCGACGATCAGAAAACCGGCGGCTGACTTAAGCATGGAACCCCTCTCTATTTCGCCGAAAAGCCCGCCGCAACTCGTCGCGGGCCGCCTCCGGCAGCGGTCCCGGCGCTTCGCCAGTGCGTAATTTGTGCAGCAGATCGACGCTGCGCCGGAGGCTGTTCACAAACTCGACGCACGGCGGGCAGCCGGCGATGTGCGCGCGGATCTGCTCGCAAGTGCCGGGCGGCAACTCCTCGTCCAGGTACTCCGACAGCAGCGCGAACAGTTCCTTGCAGTCCTGAAAGGGTTTGCCGGTTTCGGGTTCCATGACGCTCATCGCAGGTATTCATCCAATTCCTGCCGGATGGCCAGGCGCGCCCGGTGCAGGCGTGTCTTGACCACCTCCAGGCTCACGTCCAGCGCCGCCGCGGTCTCCTCGGTGGAAAGTTCCTCGACGTCGCGAAGCAGGATGACGCCGCGGTAGATTTCGGGAAGTCCGGCGATGGCGCGGCTCAGCACGTCGCGCAGTTCGGCCCGCAGCACCTGGGTGTCGGGCAACTCGGACCAGTCGGCGATTTGCAGCTTGCGATGGCCGCCGTCTTGGTCCGAGGCCGGCAGAAACTGATCCAGCGAAAGTTCCTGCGAGGGCGCGAAGACGCTTTTCCGGCGCTTCATCAGGCAGGCGTTCTTGGCGATGCGGAACACCCACGCCTTTACCCGTTCCGGTTCGCGAAGCTGGTCGAAGCTCTCGAACACTTTGAGCAGCGTCTCCTGGGACACCTCTTCGGCGTCCTCCCTGTGCCCGCACATCATGAAGCTGTAGCGGAAGATCTTCGAACGGAAGGTTTCCACAAACCGGTCGAAGGCCTCTTCCTTTCCCGCCAGCAGATCGCGGGCCAGCTCAACTTCCCGAATGTCGCTCACCGAACCTATTGTACGGCCTATTTCGGGGACAGGCTACGAAATCCCGAAACTCCTATTTCGGGATTTCGTAGCCTGTCCCCGAAATAGGGGTGTAACCGGGGGGCGGGCTTTGCATCCTGTCTCAATGAACGCACTTATGGAGATCCAATGAAAGTTAGGTTCTCAGTACTGTTTCTGCTGTCGCTGGCGGCGTGGGCGCAGACGCCTTTGACCCTGGCCGACGCCGTCCGGACGGCCCTGGACAAGCACCCGTCGCTGGAGGCCGCCTCGGCGCGCCTCAAGGCGGCCGAAACCCGCATCGAACAGGCCCGCGGCAGCTATCTGCCGAAAGTGAACTACACCGAGACGTTCGCGCGCAGCGACAATCCGGTGTTCGTCTTCAGCTCGCTGCTGACGCAGCACCAGTTCAGCGAGAAGAACTTCGCCATCGGGCCGCTGAACCGGCCGGACTTCATGAACAACTTCCAATCGGTTATTTCAGTGGACCAGGTACTGTATGATGCCGGCCAGATTCGCCACGGCGTCCAGGCCGCCGAACTGGGCCACAAGATCGCCGGCGAGGACGAACGGGCGGCCCGCATGGGTGTGATCGCCGGCGTTCTGCGAACCTACTTTGGCGCGGTGCTGGCGCGCGAAGGCCTGCACGTGGCCAACGAAGCGGTGAAATCGGCCGAAACCGATCTGAAGCGCGCCGACACGGTGCGTGCCGCCGGGATGGCCACCGACGCCGACGTTCTTTCCATCCGCGTTCACGTCGCGGCCATGAAGGAGCAGCAGATCCGCCGCACCTACGACCTGGCCGTCGCCCGCGCGGCGCTCAACGAGGCGCTCGGTTTGCCGCTCGATACCGGGCACGATCTGACGACGAAACTCGACCTGGTCGCGCTCAAGGGTCTGGGAATCGCCGAATACGAGAAGACCGCGGCGGCCGAACGGCCCGAGGCCCGCCAGGTGGATCTGTCCACGAAATTGGCTGAGAACCAAACGCGAACGGCGCGCTCGGCGCTGCTGCCGCAGGCTGGCGTGCGGGCGATGTTCGAGGCCGACCGCCGGCAGTTCGTCAACCAGGGCGGCGTCAACTGGCTGTTCGCCGCGTCGCTCAAATGGAATCTCTTCAACGGCTTTTCGGACCGGGCGAAAATCAGCGAGGCGGCGGAGTCGCTGCGGGGCGCACGAGCCGTCCAGCGCCAGACCGACGCCGGCATCCGGCTGCAGGTGCGCCAGGCCTACGCCGGTCTCAAGGCGGCTGAAGAGCGCATTGAAGTGGCTTCGGCCGCCGTCACCATGGCCGAGGAAAGCTTGCGCATCACCAAGAACCGCTACGAAGCGGGCCTGGCGACGGTGAGCGATCTGCTGCGCAATGAAACGGCGCTGCTGGAGACCCAAACCCGGCGTCTGGCGGCGGTGTACGACCAGCGAGTCGCGGCGGCCATGCTCGAATTGGCCGCCGGGACGCTCGCGGTGGATTCGGAATCGGTGAGGTCATAATGAGAAAATTTGTTGCATTGTTCCCCGCGGTGTTGATTCTGGCCGGTTGCGGCGCCAAGCCGGCGGGCGAGAAGAAAGCGGCCGAATCGACGCCGGTGGCGGTGAAGACGGTGGCGGCGGCGAGCGTCGAGATGCCCTCGGTCTATGAAGCCACCGGGACGGTTCGCGCGCGAACCACGGCGCAGGTTTCGGCCAAGGTGATGGGCTACGTCCGCGAGGTTAAGACGCAGACGGGCGACGCGGTCAAAGCCGGGCAGGTTCTGATCCTGCTGGACGATCGGGACCTGGCCAGCGGCTACCGGCAGGCGGAGGCCGGGTTGAACGAGGCGCGGCAGGGGATGTCGGAAGCCGACAACGTCATCGCCGCGGCCAAGGCGCAATTGGATATGACCCAGTTGACCATGAACCGCATGAAGGATCTTTACGACAAGAAATCGGTTTCGACGCAGGAACTCGACGACGTGTCGATGAAGCTGAAGGTCGCCCAGGCGAACCACGAAATGGCGCTTTCCAGGCGCAATCAGTTGCAGGCCAGGATACGGCAGGCCGAAGAGGCCGTCGGCGGCGCGGGCATTATGAAAGGATATGCGGAGGTCAAGGCGCCGTTTGCCGGCGTGGTGACCGAAAGGCGCGTGGAACCCGGAAACCTGGCCGCGCCGGGCCAGCCGCTGCTGGTGATCGAGCAAGCGGGCGCACTTCGCCTGGAGGCGCAGGTGGACGAATCCCGGCTCGGGTCGATCCGCACCGGCCAAAGTGTCACGGTGACATTGGACCAACCAATTCAGGCGCGCGTTTCCGAGATTGTTCCGGCCGTGGACGCCGCGTCGCGATCCTTCGTGGTGAAGATCGATCTGCCGGCCATGCCGCGGCTTCGCTCCGGCATGTTCGGCCGC
>JAUYBU010000262.1 GCA_030693045.1 Bryobacterales bacterium
TGATGTGAATCAGGCTGACCAGCTTGTAGCAGCGGTGTTGCTGGTAACGCTTGTCCCGCAGATCCACCTTCATGGGATCCACCGGATGGTTGTGCTCGTCGAACCACAGCAGGTCCGAGCCCTGGTAGTGTTCGTTGTCGGGAACGAACAGATAGGAGCCGTCGCCGATGAACAGGCCTTCCTCATCGAACAGCCGCAGCGAGCGCAAGCAGCGCGGCAGTTCCCGGTTGAACCAGGCGTGCAGCCGGTCGGTCTTGGTGTCGCGGGCGAACTTGCGGAGGAAGTCCTGGTCGCAGGGAGTCTGACGGTCGTAATCGTTGTTGTGATTGAAGCCGGGACAGGAGAGGGTGACATCGTGGGTTTCCGGGTGGGTGGTTTTGCGCCCGCCCAGTTCCGGCCCCAGGGCGTCGATGAGGCCGCCCGAACGCAGCAGGCGCGGGAAGGCGTGATAGCTCTGGGAGCCGTGCAGCTTGAGGGTGAGTTCGCTGGCCAGGTAGAGCCAGACGGGGACTTCCCGCTTTTTCCGCGGAGTGGGGTAGTGTTCGGCCAGGCGGTTCAACACATCGCGGCGAATGAGGTGGCGGAAGAAGTCGGCTTCGGCGGCCTCGGAGACGTTTCCCAAGAAATCGATTTCGCCGCGCGATAACGCGTCCAGCACGAAGGGGCGGTCGAACTGGAAGCCGACGAGGTCCATTACGATTTGCGCCTGCGCGCGGCCGGCTTGGGAGGAGGCAGCCGGAGTGACCTTTCCAACCGGTCGATGGTGGCCAGCATGCGCCGCTGGAGCTTGACCAGCGCGGCGCGGGCCTGGCGGAAGCGGCGATAGTTTTCGGTCAACTGCTGGCAGCGGGCGCGCTCGCCGGGCGGGAGGGTTCGCAAGCGCGTCTTGCCGTGCTCGGACCAGGAAAGCACGGTGGAGGAGTGGAGCGGTCCCGGGTCGGAGGCGCAGTGGCAGGTGGGCTTGCCGCAGCGGGTTTTCAGTTCATAGACGGAGCCTTTGACGAGCTGGCGGAGGGGGAGCATTTCATCGAGTTGCCGCTGGTGCTCGGCCAGCAGTGATTTAAGGGCCAGGCGCAAACGGCTGGCGCGATCCGCGCGAGCGATCAAAGACAGTTCTCCTTCTGTATGTTATATATCATAAAAACATAAAGAAGTCAAGATGTTTTTTCAAAAAAATGAGGGAGGGACGAAAATTATTTGTCGGAGGTAGGGCGGGCTCCCGCGGGGTCTGGTTCCGGGCGACTCGAGGAGACCGCCAAAGCCCTGTCGTCGGCGCCTTCCGGCAATACCGGGCGGACGCGAGGCCGGACGGGCGTCCGGGTGGGCTAAACTACTGTCTGAATCGCAGATGGAAGCACCATGTGGTGCTGTACCTGCGGGCCAGGGAGACCTTCGAGGGCGATCCGCCCACGGCTTACTATCGCGTGTGGCGCATCACGAGAACTCGCGATTTCTTTGTATCTATGCCCCTGGTGGACAACAGGTAGTTGAGGTCCAGCCCGGCGGCGGTGGCCGCGGCCGAGCCCGCCGAGGAACCGCTGGAGCTCTGATCGGTCTTCCAGGGCGTTTTGGTCATCCCGCCGAACCACAGCCCGCCTTGCGCCAGCGCGCCCATCGACAGCTTCGCCACCAGCACCGCGCCCGCGTTGCGCAGCCGTTCCACCACCGTGGCGTCGTAGCCGACGACCTGTTTCCGGAACGGCTCGGCGCCCCAGGGGATGCCGTGCAATGGCGCGCTGTACTTGCCCCGGCGGATTTCGTTGCCGGCGGCGGCGTTTTGCGCGGCCAACAACTGCGGAACGCCCGATCTCAAATACGCCGATTTGCGGAAGGCCCTGGAGACTGCCGGCGTCTGCTTCGAGAGCTGAGCGGGCGGGCGGCCGCCGGGGCGCGCCGAATAGCTGGTGCGATGGGCTGCATAGGCTGCCAGCGCGCCCGCGGTTGGCTGATACAATGAATGCGGAGCATGTTCGAGATCAGGTTCACGCCGGAGGCGATCGACGACTTGCGCACGTTCAGCACACCGGAGCGAAAGCGAATCATGGAGGGCATTGACGCGTGCCTGAGGCACGAACCGCATCTGGAAACAAGAAACAACAAGGCGCTGAGGCCGAACCGGTTGGCCGAGCGGGAACTGCGGGTCAACCGTTTCCGGGTTTTCTACGACATCGACGAGGGAGCGGCTTGGGTGAAGATTGAGGCGATCGGGCACAAACGGGGAAGTAGTCTGTACGTTCGAGGCCAGGAGTTCCAGTTATGAAAACGATCACGATTTCGCGCCGGGCGAGAAGCGTTCATGCACTGCTCAAGCGGGCGCGACGAGAGAACGTCATTTTGAGATCGCCGGAAGGCGAGGAGTTTATTCTCGCCGAGGTCGGGGACTTCAATCGTGAGATCGAACTGACGCGGCAGAACCGAGCGTTGATGAAGTTCCTGGACGCGCGTGCCCGGCAAACGGAAACGGTCTCGTTTGAAGATGTCCGGAGCCTGCTAGGCCTGACAGCGCGCGGAAAAAGCCCCGGCACCGATTCGAGGGCGACGGGCTGAGGCCTGTCTCACCAGCCAGATCGACCGCTTGCCGATGCTGTTGACGAAGAGTTGGCGGACCAGCCGACAGTCGAAACGCGGAACCGCAAGCCCATGAGACCGAATCCAGTCGCGCCGTGGGAGCTTCGAGCCGGGCACTTGCGCGTATACTATGAAGTGCGGGAGGGACCCGAGCCGGTCGTTCTGGTGCTGGCTGTTGGCGTAAAGGATCGAAACGTGGTCCGCATCGGCGGCGAGGAGATCGTCCTATGAAGACTGTCGAGATAGACAAGGCGACGATGAGCCTGGCCGACTGCGCCCGTGAGGTGAGCCAAGAGCCGCTTGTAGTCACCGATCACGGCAAGCCGGTCGCGGTTCTTCTTCCCATGGAGAATACCGACCTTGAAACGGCATCGCTGAATTCGAACCCTCGTTTTCTCAAACTCATCGAGCATTCCCGCTCTCGAATCACACAGGAGGGTGGCATTTCGAGCGCGGAGGTTCGCCGGCGCCTCGGCCTCACGTAATGGCGGTGCCGCTACCGGTCTGGGTGCACTTCCGGGTCTGCCTTTTTCCGGAACGGCTTTTCGGAATTCGGCAAGTGCGAAAAGGACGTCAGGAGTCAAAGCGTTCGACTTCATCGACCTGGACTTCTGGGGCGGGCATCCGGGCCCAACGGTCCGTCCTACTGAGACAGTAGAATTGAGGTTATTGGGATCTGATATGACATTGCAGACGAGTCTGGAGGACCGGCTTTGGGCGGCAATTGAAGCTCCGTACTCTGCGGGCAACTACACCGGTGCGATCCTCGACTCGATTCACTTTCTCAGCGAGCTAATCCGCAGCAAAAGTGGCCTGGAATCCGACGGCCATCAGCTCGTGGGCGATGCCTTCGGGGGGCCAAATCCAATCGTTAAGGTCAGTCCACTCCAAACGGACTCTGACCGCAACGAACAGAAAGGGATTGAGTTTCTTGTGCGTGGCTTGTATACAGGCGTTCGGAATCCCAGGAGCCACGAGAAGAGGGTGGACACGGCGGAAACCGCCAATGCAATAATCGGGCTGGTTGATCACTTGGTCCGCGTCATCGACAAGGGGCGCTCCCCGTACGACGTCCCGGTTCTCATACAGCGAGTGTTCGACAAGCACTTTGCACCGACGGAGAAATACGCCGAATTGCTGGTCCGAGAGGTACCCGAGAGAAGACGATTTGACGTATTGATGCAAGTGCTGCAGCGGCGGCTAGAAGGTGATGGTAAGTGTGTCGCCCTCTTCTGCAAGGCGATGGTGAAAACACTCGGCCCGGAGGCGCAGGCATCTTTCTGGGCCGCGGTCTCCGAAGCTTTGAGGACTGCCGTCAACGACGGTGAATACAGGTCGGCCATACAAATAGCTGAGGGCGAGAGTTGGGTGTTGTGTTCGGATTTGGCCAGGTTGCGCGCAGAGAACCGCCTGATCGAGTCAATACGCGCAGGTCGATGGAACGGAGAGACCAAACGCTACAAGGACGGTGTGCTCGGAACGTGGTACTGGAGGATCGCTGGCCACTTGCAATTGCGAGACGAATTGGCTGCTGTCCTCATCGCCAAACTCTGCTCTGATGAGGCCGAAGAACGTGCCTATGTGCTCCACCTCTTCATGCCGGTTCTGAGAGAACTCCGCCCTAACCCACCGGCGCACCTTGTTCACGCTCTTGTGTGTCTGTTGAAGGAGCACGATGAAGATGTTCATCGCGCCTTGAGTTTCTTGGAAGATCCATGGGCTGAGCAGGAATGGGTCGATGTGCTGCTGGAAGCCTACAAGAGCTTCGAACCTCCGTTCAAAGGGATCACGGACGATGACGTGCCTTTCTGAACCAGCGTGCTTTCCAAATCAACCACTTCACCCGCAAGCGCCTGATGCTTGCGGGAGCCCCTAAGATGTCCAACTCCCGAACCCTGCCCACAAACGTTCTTGAAAGCCAGTCAGACCGCCCACTCGATCTCTGGCGTAATCGCCACCACGCCAGGAATCCGCTCGCCGGCTCTGTGTTTCGACGATTGCGCCCGCCCCGCTCTCAGGCAAGTTGCGGGCGCCGGGTGTGCCACTCCGTCGCCTGCTCGTAGGCCAGGGCCACGCGCAGCGGCGCGCCCTCGTCGTACAGGTTTCCGATGAAGCTCAGGCCGCGCGGCATGGCGTCCACGAAGCCGCACGGCACAACCACCTGCGGATGCCCGGTCAGGTTGGTGGTGGTCAGCAGGCCGTAGGGTGGCGTCACGATCACGTCCCAATCGGCGAAGAACTTCTCCATCTTTTGGATCAGCAGCGAGCGCGCCCGCTGCGCGCGGATGTACTCGACCGCGGGAATCAGGCGCGAGGCGCGGAAGGTGTTCGGCCAGTCGTTCTTCGCTTGGCCTTTGAGTTCGGCGACGCGCCCGTCGCGCGTGATGTCGTCGAAGGCCGCGGCCGCCTCCGCGACGAGCAAGAATCGCAGCCGCTGCCCGTCTTCGTCGGACAGATCGACCGGCTTCATTTTGACGCCGGCCTTCCCCAGGTCGGCCAGCGCCTGCTCGTAAACTTTCTTCTCGGCGTCCTTGAACCGCTCGAACGCCTTTTGAAGAACGCCGATGCGCAGACCGGCGAGCGG
Organism: Bryobacterales bacterium; assembly: GCA_030693045.1. GTDB lineage: Bacteria > Acidobacteriota > Terriglobia > Bryobacterales > Bryobacteraceae > JACQZT01. Next base: position 5,153 of record JAUYBU010000262.1, read on the forward strand.
CTTGCGCGGCTCCCAGTGGAGCGGGTCGGCGGTCACGGTGCGGTCGCGCCCGTCGGGCCCGTGGATGGCGTCGAGCACCAGCGCGCAGTCCTGGACGCCGCGGCAAATGGGGCCGATCTTGTCCATGGTCCAGCTCAGGCCCATGGCGCCGTAGCGGCTCACGCGCCCGTAGGTTGGCCGAAGACCGACGACGCCGCAGCGGATCGAGGGTGAGACGATCGAGCCCAGCGTCTCGGTCCCGATGGCGAAGCCCACCAGCCCGGCGGCGGTGGCCGCGGCCGAGCCCGCCGAGGAACCGCTGGAACTCTGATCGGTCTTCCAGGGCGTTTTGGTCATCCCGCCGAACCACAGCCCGCCTTGCGCCAACGCGCCCATCGACAGCTTCGCCACCAGCACCGCGCCCGCATGGCGCAGCCGTTCCACCACCGTGGCGTCGTAGCCGATGACCTGTTTGCGGAACGGCTCGGCGCCCCAGGTGGTGGGAATGCCCTTGGTGGCCAGCAGGTCTTTGGCGCCCCACGGAATGCCGTGCAATGGCCCGCGATACTTGCCCCGGCGGATTTCGCTGTCGGCGGCGGCGGCCTGCTCGAGCGCCAGGTCCTCGGTCAGAGTGATGACGCAGTTGAGCGCGGGCGCGTGCCTCTTCAGCCGCTCGACGTACATTTTGGTGATTTCGGTGGACGATACGCGCCGCGCGCGCACGAGGGGCGCCAGTTCGGTCACGGTGAGGAAGGCGAGGTCCTCGGCACTCTTCCAGGTCTTCGCCGCCGGCGCCTTCCCCAGCGCCGGATGGAACCGCGCGGGGCCCTTGGCGGCCTGCCGCCCCGCCAGTCCGGGATGGAACGAGAAGGCCGGCTCGGTGTCCAATGGCACGTCCACCTTGCGCAGCGCTTGGTAGCCCGCCAGCGAACGGTTCACGTCCGGCAGCAGCATGTCGATCTGCGCGCCGGTGAATTCAAGGCCCAACAGCGTCAGCGCCGCCGCCACCTGGTCCTTGGTAATCTTCCGCGGCACTGCGGGCGGACTCTGCGGTTGGGCCAGGCCGGTTCGGGCGGCGGCCAGGATGCCGATCAACTGAAACCAGGTTCGTCTGTCCATGGGGAGAAACTACTTATGGTAAACGGCGGCGCGCCGGATTGCACTCCAGGGCGCGAGCGCCCGCAAACGGCGCTTCGCATGTGGTACCCTATGCCGTAGAATCAGCAAGGAGATTTCGTAACATGTTTGCATCTTTCCGGACCCGTCTGCCTATGGCCGCCGCCTTTTGCCTGGCCCTGGCGGCCTCGGCTTCCGCGCAGAGCAAGATCGCGGTCATCAACCTTCAGAAAGCGGTGGTTGACACGGCGGAGATCAAGAAAGCCTCGGCGGAACTGGAGGCCAAGTACCGCCCCCGCCAGGAGCAGATGGAGAAGCTCCAGAAAGAAATCCAGAGCTTGCAGCAGCAACTGCAGAACTTGCAGGGCAAGCTCACTCCGCAAGCCGAGCAGGACATGGTCGGGCAGGGACAGAAGAAGCAGCGCGATTTGCAGCGGATCAGCGAAGACCTGCAGGCCGACGTGGACCGGGAGCGGACCGACATTCTGAACCGCAGCGGCCAGAGGATGACGGTGGTAGTGAAGAAACTGGCCGAGGAGAAGGGCTACGACGCCGTGGTGGAGATTTCGAACCTGGTCTACTTCAAGGCCGCGCTCGAGATTACCACCGATGCGACGGTGGCCTACGACAAGACCTACCCGGTGAAGTAGCGGAGAGCGCGGAGGGGGCCCGTGACCGGTTTTCTCGACTCCTACGGCGCCGGCGAAGAGCGGCGCGAAAAGATCGTCAAACGGCTGGTTCTTGGCGGCCTGGCGGCGTTGGTCATCGCGGTGGCGCTGTATTTCGTGTTTCGGAACTGGGGCGAAGACCGGCAGGCCCGCCTGTTCCTGGATATGCTCAAGAAGCAGGATTACCAGTCGGCCTACCAGCTCTGGGGCTGCACGCCGGCCACGCCCTGCCGGGACTACCGGTTCGAGAGATTCATGGAAGATTGGGGGCCCAAGAGCCCCCACGGCAACGTCGCGGCGGCCCGCATCGCCAAGACGCGTTCCTGCGCCGGCGGCGTGATCTACACGCTCGAATACGGGAAGGACGATTCCTTGTTGCTGTGGGTGGGGCGCCAGGACAAGGTTCTCGGCTACGCGCCTTGGCCAAGCTGCAACCCGCGGATGCCTGCGCCGGGCCCGTGACCGATTGCAGGGGGAGTGTTGGCAACCAGGCAGCGGTTGCCGGCGGGGTCCCGGTGCGGGAGTTGACTGAAGGTTGGAGGAGATTGCAAGGTGGCACCTGAAACCGTAGTGCAAATCGGATGCGCGGTTCTTATGGTTCTGTGCGTGGTGATCATCATCATGCGGCGCAAGAAGAAGAAAAAGCAGCAGCAGCAGGAGGACGACTTCTAACCATTCTCCTGTCGGCGGGCGCGGTTAGGCGCGGCGAAAGAGTTTCGAAAACAGGCCGCCGAAGCCCTCGCCCTTGCGGCCGTTCGCCTCAGCCGCTGAGTTGTCCCAGCCCGCGAGGCGGTCGGCCAGCGCGATCAGGCTCTTGCCAAGAGGGCTGTTGGCAACGATTGGCCGGCCTTCAATCAGGGACTTCTGCACGGCTTCGTAGTCGCTGGGCAGAAGATGGAAGATCTCGCTGCGCAGCGCCGTCTCGATCATCTCGCGGCTGAGGCCCGCGTCGCGGTTATAGCGGTTGATTACCAGCCGGATTTTGGAGCGGTCCACGCGGTTTCGGTCCAGGTAGCCCATCACCCGCTGAGCCGCCTGCAAGGCGGGCAGTTCGTTGGTGGCGACCAGGAGCAGCTCGTCGCACAACCGCGCCAGCGTCAGGTTCCATTCGCCGTAGGCCGAGCCGGCGTCCAGAATGACGGTATCGTAGCTTTGCCGCGCGAACTCGACCAGCATCGTGGCGTCTTGCGTGCCGTGGATGCCGTCGACCGGGTTCTCCGGCGATAGCAGCACATCCACTCCGCCGGCTGGCGTGACCAGGGCGTGCCAGACATCGGCGTCCAGGCTGACGGTCTGGCTCACGGCGTCGACGAAGCTGTAGTTGGACTTGAGCTTGAGAAGGAATCCCTGGGTACCCGTGAGTGGGTCGAGGTCGGCCAGCAGGTTCCGTTTGGACCCGATCCGCTTCCATTGATAGGCCAGGTTGCAGGCAATGGTGCTGGCTCCGCAGGCTCCCTTGGCCGGCATGACGCAATAGACCTTCCCCTGGTTTACCGGCGCAGCGCCGGCCGGGTTTAGCTTTGCCAGGCGGCCCAGGGTTGCCTGAACCTGATCCGGACTGAAGGGGCTGAGCAGGAATTCGCTGGCGCCCATCCGCAGCAAGTGGAGCAGATCCAGTTCTTTGCCCGACATTAGAACCACAACCTGCATGGCGCGGTCCACGTCGAGCAGGTCCGTGATCAGGCTCAGCCCGCGCTCCGGATCCGATGTCACGTCCAGGAAACACAGGTTCGCAGTCTGTTCGGCGACGGCCTCGGCCAGGATCGTCCGTGAAGGATAGGATTCCAACTCAAACACCGGCATCAGCGGGAACTGCTGCGCCACCAGCGGGAGCAGTTCGGCCCGCAGGCTGCGGCTGGGCGAGATCAGCAACGCCCGCCAGCCGCCGGCACGTGTGATCGGTTCAGGTTGCTTCATATTCGAGCGCGAGATGCTTATCCGGGTGAATCCAAACCTCTTCATCGACGGTTCCGAGCTAAAACATGAGAGTATCGGCCCCAATCAACAACTAAACCTCCGAGAGGTTTGACCGATAAGCGGTACTAGGCCGGGCAGTGACCGGCCGAGACCTCAATCGAGTCGCTGAAACTATGGCTTCGCTTCCCCATATCACGCTGGACCGCAAGACGGTCGCCGCCTGTGAAACTCAGCCGGTAACCGTGGAAGGACTGCGCACGTTGCTGAACTCCTGCCACGATCTCGAGTTCGCGGGCGCGACGGATTCGCTGGAAGGAGTCGAGAGCCTGATGCGGACGCTCGGCCCGGCCCTGCTGGTGGTGGACAAGGCGCTGGGCCTGCCCGCGGTCCTGGATCAGGTGGTGAGACTGAGAGGCCGCTATCCGCGGCTGGCGGTCGTCGTCTGGGGTGTGTCGATGACCGATTCCGACGCGTTGCGGCTGCTGCAGGCCGGGGTCCGCGGAGTCCTCCGGAAGACCTCGGAGTTGCGCTCCGTGCTGGAGTGTCTGCGCAGCGTCGCCGGCGGATCCAATTGGATGGAGGACTGCGTCTTCCGGGAGTCGGGCGGCAACGGCCACCGTCCCCGCTCCGGGCTGACCCCCCGCGAGCTACAGGTCATGGAACTCATCGAGCAGGGTCTCAAGAATAAGGAGATCGCCCGCGAACTGGGAATCCGGCCCGGAACCGTCAAGATCCACCTCAAGCATATCTTCGAGAAGACCGGAGTGCGCGGCCGCTACGGCCTGGCTCTGGCCGGACTCAAGGAAAAGAGCGTGCTGTCGCTCCAGGAAGTGTGAGCCGAAAAATGCGTCAGCCTGGTATGGCCCCTTTATTGGGACAGACCTTCGCGGGGGACACGCCTGTGTCCCGGGGCTAAGCGATAGTTTCCGTAAGGTCAGCCCGGAGTGTCCCCGGGTTCTGGCTTCGCGGGGGACACGCCTGTGTCCCGGGGCTAAGCGATAGTTTCCGTAAGGTCAGCCCGGAGTGTCCCCGGGTTCGAGAAAAGGGGCCATACCA
>JAUYBU010000412.1 GCA_030693045.1 Bryobacterales bacterium
CCCGGCCACGCCAATCAGATAAGGTCTAACAAAGAAACCGGGGACGGAGTACTCCGTCCCCGGTTTCCATTTCACACCCCCACCGCCACCGCCGCGACAGCGTCGAACGCCGGCGGCGGAATCTCAAGCGGCGCCTGGAAGCGCACCGAAACCAGCTTCGACACCCCCGGCTCCTGCATGGTGACGCCGTAAAGCGACTGCGCCGATTCCATCGTGGTTTTGGCGTGGGTGATGACGATGAACTGTGTCTCGCCGGCCATGGTCTTGAGCAGACGCGTCAGCCGCTGGATGTTGGCCTCGTCCAGCGGCGCGTCCACTTCGTCCAGGATGCAGAACGGGCTGGGCTGGTACTTGAAGGTCCCCATCAGCAGCGCCAGCGCCGTCAGCGCCTTCTCGCCGCCCGACAGCAGCAGCACATTTTGCAGCCGCTTGCCCGGCGGCTGGGCCACGATGTCGATCCCCGAATCCGCCAGGTTGGTCTCGTCCGTCAGGCGCATCTCGCCCGTGCCGCCGCCGAACAGCGTGCTGAACATCTCCCGGAAGTGCTCGTTGATCGCCGTGAAGGCCTCGTTGAACCGCTTGCGCGATTCCACGTCGATGTCCTGGATCGCCTTCTCCGTGTCGCGGATCGAATCCAGCAGGTCCTGGCGCTGCGTGTTCAGGAACTCGTAGCGCTGGTGCGCTTCCTGGTACTCCTCCAGCGCCTGCGGGTTCACCGGCCCGAGCGCCTCGATGCGGTTGCGCACCTCTTCGTAGCGCGCTTCGGCCTCGGCCAGCGCCTCCTCATCCAGCACCGTCTCCTCGCTCCCGGCCAGTTCTCCGAGGGAAGCGCTTAGCTCCTTCCGGCAAGTCTCTTCCAGGTACTTGAGCTCCGCCTGCCGCTTCACCAGGTCGAGTTCGATCTGCGCGCGCCGCTCCTGCGCCGCCTGGTGCGCGACTCGCATCTCGCGCAGCGCCTCTTCCAGCTCCGCCAGGCCCGCGCGCTGGTCCTGCTCCGACATCTCCAGCGCTTCGACACCCACTTCGACCTCGGTGATCCCGCCGGCCAGCGCCACCGCCCGCTCGTCGAGTTCGATGTTGTCGCCTAGCAGCCGCGCCCGGTCCGCGCCCAGGCGGTCCATCTCGGCGGCCAGGTCGCGCCGCCGATTTGCCAGTTCGTCGATCTGGGACTTCAGCCGCGCCTGCGCCGCGTGGCCGGAACGCCGCCGCTCCTCCAGACCGGCCAGCTCGGCGCGCAGGGCCGAATGTTCTTCGTTGCTGTGCGCCGCCTGTTTCTGCAACTGGTCCAGTTCGATCCGGGCGCCCTCGAGCGCGCGCTCCTGGTCCGCGCGCGCCTGCTCCTTCTCCTGGACCCCGCGGCAGCACTGCTCGCGCTGCTGTTCGGCCCGCCCGATGTCCTCGCGCAGCCGGTCCAGCTCAATGCGCGCCAACGAGAGCCGGGAGTTGGCCCGGGTCAGCTCTTCGGCGGCCTTGCGCAGTTCGTGATCCAGCGCGACAGCTTCCTTTTCCCGGTTCTGCTGCACGCCGCGCAGCCGCTCCAGGTCCTCGGCCAGATTCGCAATCTCTTTCTCCAGACTGTCGATCGACGCCGTGGTCGCGTCGAGTTCCTTCTGCCGCCCGGCCACCTGGCCGGTCAGCTCGCGCAGCTCACGCTTGAGACCCAGCGGACCCGCGCCGGTCTTCTTGCCGCCGCTCACGGCGTGGCCGTGGTAGCAAACGCCGTCGGCCAGCAGGAAATAGATGTCGGGATATTGGAGCGCCAGCCGCTGCGCCGCCCCCCGGTCCTCGGCCAGAAAGCAACGGGCCAGGCGCGGAAGCAACTCCGCCGGCGCCTGGGTGAGGCCGTTGGTGAGCTTCAGCAATTGGCTCAGCCGCGACACAATTCCGGTTTCCGGGCCCATGGCCGGCTCCACTACCGTGCCGGAAGGAATCTCCGTGCCGCGCTCGGGGTGCACCAGGAAGGTCGCGCGCCCGTCCAGGTCCGAGCGCAGCAGGCTAATGCCGCGATCGGCCTCCTCCCAATCCCGCACCACCACGTACTCGAGTTCGTCGTGCAGAAACTCCTCGGCGGCCTTTTCGTAGGCCGGATCGACTTCCACGAAATCGGCCAGCACGCCCATGGGCTTCAGGTCCCGCGCCTGGCCGCGCTCGATGGCCGTGAACAGGCGCTTCACCGATTCGGTGGTGTAGGCGCGGTGCGAAAGGATCTCTTCGAGCGAATCGCGGCGCGCCTTCATTCGCGAAAACTCCTGCCGCAACTGCTCCATTCGCCGCCGGGTCGCGGCGATGCTGGCGCGCCGCACGGTCAGTTCCTCTTCCACCCCGCGGCGCTGATCGGCGATCGACTCGAGTTCCAGTTGCCGGGCCGCCACGCGCTCCCGGATTTCCGCGCCCGCCTTCCCCAGCCGCTCGGCATCGGCGGCGGCGGAAGATTCGTCGCGCTCCAGGCGCGCCGTGTCGCGGCCCACGCCCGCCAAATACTCGTCGGTCTTGGCGAGTTGGTTTTTCAAACCGGACGCTTCGCCCAGCAGCCGCAGCACTTCCAGCCGCGCCGCTTCCAGGGCCCGCTCGCGGGCGCGCAACGCCGATTGCAGCCCGTCGCGCTCTTCGTTCTTCAGCGCCAGCCGCCGGCGCGCCTCGCCCGCCATGGTCTCGAGTTCTTCGAGCACCCGCTCCGCCGCCACGTATTCCTGCTGCCGCGCTTCCCAGCGCCGGTCGAGTTCCTGCGTCTCCGCTTCGCCCTGGTTCAGCCGCTCGTCGATGCCGCCAATCTGGCGGGCCTGCGATTCCAAACGCCCGCGCGTGCGTTCGGCGTCCAACCGCAATTCCGCCAGCCGGGCCCGGGCCCCGGTCAGCTCGGTCTCGGTCTTGAAGCACTGCTCCTGGAGCCGCGCCTGTTCCTTCTCCTTCTCGTTCAACTGCCCGGCCAGCGACTGCACCTCGCCGGTGGCCAGGTTTAAGTCCAGCGCCGTCTTGGCCGCGTCGCGTTCCAGCATCCGGTAGCGGCCGGTCAGCGAGCGGCGCAGGTGGCCCAGCATCTCGCCCTTCAGCTCAGCGTAGCGGCGCGCCTTGGATGCCTGCCGCTTGAGCGAATTCACCTGCCGGCCGACTTCCTCCAGGATGTCGAAAACCCGCGTCAGGTTCTGCTTGGCGCCTTCCAGCTTCGCCTCCGCCAGCCGGCGCCTGGCTTTGAATCTGGTGATGCCGGCGGCTTCTTCGATGATCGAGCGGCGGTCCTGCGGCTTCGAGCTGAGAATCTGCCCGATGCGTCCCTGCTCGATGATGGCGTAGGATTCCGGCCCCAGGCCCGTCCCCATGAATATGTCCTGTATGTCGCGGAGGCGGGCCTGTCTTCCGTCTATGAGGTACTCGCTATCGCCGGAACGGTACAGCCGGCGCGTAATGGTGATCTCCTGCGGTGATGGTTCTTTCGAGTGGCCGTTGGATCCGTTCGAGCCGTTACCGTTGCTTGGGACAGCCGCTTCCCCATGATGATTGGGATCCAGCAGGGACATCGTGACCGACGCCATGCCCAGCGGCTTGCGGTCGCGCGTCCCGGCGAAGATCACGTCTTCCATCCGGGCGCCGCGCAGGCTTTTGGCCGACTGTTCGCCGAGAACCCAACTGATGGCGTCGCTCAGGTTCGATTTCCCGCACCCGTTCGGCCCCACCACGGCCGCAATGCCGGAGCCCTGAAAACGCATCTCGGTCCGGTCGCAAAACGACTTAAATCCTTGGATTTCAACGCGCTTGAGTTTCAGCAAGTGACGTTCCCCTTATCAAACGGTTCTGGTCTCCGATTCGGGCTCACACAAACCCAACCGGCTCGGGGGATTGAATCCATAGTACGCGCACTCGCGGCAAAAGTAAAGTAGGTGAACCCCTGAATAATGGGGTGGTTGTAAAAAGCCCCCAAGATGTTGTGGGGCACATCCCATCTCAACCCGGCCAATTCAGACCGGCGCGCCGGCGGCTTTGGCCGCTTTGAGCTTCTTCCCGGTCGTCTGCAGGCGATTCCGGAGGCGGGCCGCCTTCAGGTCGGGCTGGCCGCGCGTTGCTCCCGTTTTGGCTCAATCCGTGCGGTTCCGGCAGCGGCGTTGAGCTGCTCGAGACATGGCGCGTAGGAACGAATCTCCCCGTCCGGACGGCTCTCGTGTTGGAACGGGATAGCTTGCCGGCGGCCCGCGGTTCAGCGATCGGCAAGAGAAAGTGCGGGCATCGTCTTCACTTTTCCTCGCCGCCGAAGTTAGGGCTCGGGACGGATGCGACCTGGTCGCGGTGCCGCTCAAGAGGCACGAGCAGTTCCGGATCCGTATGCGGGAGAAGAGCATGCAGTCGAAGCCGGTTGTGGGATGCGACGGCTGCCGAGCCAACTGGAACAGGGTGCTTAACGGTTTTGGGAATTTTGTCTGTTCAGCCACAAAATCCGCTCCCTGACGGTCGCGGCTCAGAAACGGAGGACCCTGTTTCCAGGCACTTGCCGAGCCGCGACTGGGTGCCCTTTGGGCAGGGGAGCGGACACGCGAACCGGACTTCCCCGGAATCGTTAAGCACCCACTGGAACAGTTGATTCCCCAAGGCTGGAATGTTATACATATTGTATAACGATGCGATTTGAGTGGGATAGCGACAAGGACCGTGTCAACCGGAAGAGGCACGGTGGGATCGCTTTTGAGAGCGCGGCTCTGGTCTTTAATGATCCCCACGTCATCTTCAGCAAGGATCGCATCGTGGATGGCGAACAGCGGTGGCATGCTATCGGAGCCGCGGAGGAGGCAGTGCTGCTGGTCGTCCACGCATATCGCATGGAGGATGAAAATGGTGAAGAAGAAACCGTCCGCATCATCTCGGCACGCCAAGCTAATCAGCGTGAGCGCCGAGTCTATCTTCGGCAAACCACCGGGTAAGAAGCAAACCGTCGCCCTGTCCCGGATTGCGGAGCGACAGGCGGCCGGAGACGATTCCGGCATCGACTACTCGGACATCCCTCCCTTGACCAGCGAGCAACTGGCGCGATTCCGCCGCACGCCAAAGGTGCTGGTGGCCGCTCGAATTGACCGGGAAGTTTACGACTGGCTCAAGCAGTATGGTGAAGGCTACTCGACCCGGATCAACAGCATCCTGCGTGCGGTAATGGAGAGGGCCCGGTAGTTCTACCACGCTGCCACCGGCGGGCCTGGCAAGACGGCGCCTTTCTGTGTTCCCCGCCCGGAAACACTTCGCGCCGCACGATGGCCCGGTCGCCGCCGTCCCGCGCGACTCCGTCCATGCGAGCCACGGTGCCGGCCGGGACCCATCTTCCTGCCCCGCTTGCCCCCCAGTACCGCGCCGGCCACACGTCCGGTGGAGACCCCAGTCGCGCACCTGCCGTCGCCCCACCCCCGGCCACGCCGGCCCGAATTGCCCCCCGCCGCACCCCGGTTCACGCCCGCCAGACCTAAATTTCGCCGTTTATTATCAACTCCATAGCGAAGGGTTTCCCAAGTCGGCTTCCACAGGGCCTGTACACTGGGATCGGGGGGCTTGAACCACTCCGCAGGCGAGTCCTCCTTCCCGCTGACACATATGCGAACTCCAGCTCAACAAGCCGCTTCCCGCGACCCCAACACCACCGCCCTCAATACGTCCATCCCCCGCGCCAGATCGGGCTACAAAAAAAGTTCCACCAAAACCGCCCCGTCTGGCAGCCTCCCAGCCGAGCTGCCCTTTGCGCCGGAGCCTTTATCCATGCGCCTTCGGCCACACCCTCCAGCGCCTCGGACTTCAGCCGGAGGCATCCCAAGAAGAACCCAAGAAGAACCCAAGAAGAACCCAAGGAGAACCCACCAGAACCCAAGAAGAACCCACCGGGAACCCGCCAATCTCGCCCGCAACCCGCCGCCGCCGCCCCCGGCAAGCTGCTCCCCCGTCTCTTTCGCCGCGCGCGCCAATCTCGCCGGGGTCCGGCGTCATGAAAAGAGCCGGGGTCCAAAATTTGCCGCCGCGGGGCCGCCCACCCGAACCTGATCTCATGTATCATGTCTTCTATCCGGGAACGCAAGTTGGATACCCGGTCAAGAACACTGAGAGGATACCGAGATGCTAGGCATTCAACTGATCCGCATTTTTCTCGCCGCCGCATTGATCACCGGCGCGATGTTCGCGCAATCGGCAGGTACCGCCACGCTGGTCGGCACCGTTACCGATACCACCGGAGCGGTCGTCGCCGCCGCCAAAGTCACGATCGTCAATGTCGATACGTCGTTTGTTTCGGCGACGGTGACATCGGCCGAGGGTTCCTACTACGCGCCGTACCTGGCGCCGGGCACGTACCGCCTGAGCGTGGAGGCGGCCGGCTTCAAACGGTACATGCGCGAAGGAATCGCCATCCGCACGTCCGAGGTGCCGCGCGTGGACGTGCAGCTCGAAGTGGGCGCCGTAACCGAGAGTATCAATGTCACGGGTGCGGCGCCGCTGCTTGAAACCGAGACCTCCTCGGCGGGCCAGATTCTCTCGGGCGACGTGTTGCTCAAAATCCCCCTCTCGCAGAAGCGCTCCATCCGCATGATGTACTACTACCCGGGCACCAGCTCGATGAGCGGTTACCATGTGCTCGGCCAGCGGCAAAACATGATCGGCTACACGCACGACGGCGTCAAAGGGAAGGAGCCCGGCACACAGAGTGTCGGCGGGACCGACGACCAACTCTCGACCACCCAGGATGCCTTCGAGGAGGTGAAGGTGCACACCACCGGCGTGCCGGCCGAGTACGGCCACGCGGCGGGCGGCCTGATGTCGGTCGTCTTCAAGTCCGGCACCAACCAGTTCCACGGATCGGGCGAGGACCGCTACATCGGCAAGAGCATGATTCATCGCTCCTACCTCGAGCAGAATCGGGCCACTAATCCGTTCAGCTACCACGAAACCAGTTTTCTGGGCACCGGACCGGTCCTGCTGCCGAAGCTCTACAGCGGCCGCGACCGGACCTTCTGGCTGTTCGGATGGGAGCGCCACCGCGAGATCGGCGGGACCACCGCGGCGCGGACCTCTGTCCCCACGCCCGAGATGTACAACGGCGATTTCTCCTTTGGCGGACAGACCAGCCCGCGCCCGCTGCCGGTTTACAATCCGTTCACCACGCGCCAGGACGGCGCGAACTGGCTTCGCGATCCGTTCCCCGGTAATATCGTTCCGAAGAGCCTCTTCGATCCCTCCGTTCAGAAGTTCCTGGCGAAGAATCCGTTCACCGCGCCGAACCAGGCGGGAATCCCCAGCGCCACCGGCCCCACCGAAAACCTGGTGATGGATCAGGAAAAGCAGATTCGCCGCACCCGCATGGACGTCAAGATCGACCACCAGTTCACGCCCAATCACAAGATCTTCGGCCGTTACTCCGAGGCGCGGCACCGCGCCTGGAAGGGCGAATATCTGGCGCAGTTCGCCTTGCGCGCCATCGACCCCAACGCGCAGTTGGCGCCGGTCGACCAGAGAAACTTCGTTTTCTCGGACATGATGATCCTCAGCCCCACCATGAACAACGAGTTTCGCGCCGGCTACAATCGCCGCGCCCGCTTCGAGACGGCGCTCACGAAGGATCAGGGCTGGGCGAAGCAGTTCGGCATCCCCAACGTCGACGATGCGACTTTCCCGAATTTCAATATCGGCTTCGGGCTGGCCGGACTGTCGAACTTTCAGAACGTCGGCGACGACATCACCATCCAGGACAACTTCACCAAAATCCGCGGCAAGCACACCCTCAAGCTGGGCTACGAATTGATTCGAACCCGCTACAATGCCACCGTGGCGGTGCTTCCTAGCGGAACGTACAACTTCGGCGGAACCAACGCTCCGTTCGTCCCGAACACCGGCCAGACGTTCGCCTCGTTCCTTCTCGGCACCGTCACCAGCGCCACCTATACCCAGAGTTTCGCCAGTTGGCTGCCGCGCTGGTGGTCGCACCAGTGGTACATCCAGAATGACTGGAAGCCGCGTAGCGGCCTCACGTTCAATCTCGGGCTGCGCTGGTCCTACGAGAGCCCCTATGAGACCAAGTACGGCCTGAACTCGCAGTATGACCCGGCGGCCAAGGACCCGATCACGGGGCGGCCGGGCGCCATCGTTCACAATCCCGGCCCTCTCGCCAGGAAAGACTTGAACAACTTCGCTCCGCGCGTCGGCATGGCCTGGAGTTTCCGCCCGAAATGGGTGTTCCGCTCCTCGTTCGGCGTTAGCCACCAGGACATATTCTCGGTCGGCACCGGCATCCTGTTCGAGGAATACCTGGCCAACG
>JAUYBU010000429.1 GCA_030693045.1 Bryobacterales bacterium
CATCCCCTGCGCTCTGTCGCCTTGATCCGCCCGTTCGACTCGCCAACTTCCCCAACCCCTCAAATCCCAACCAGCCTTCCGGCCTACGCTGGCGCCGCGGCGTGCCCGATTCCTTATTCTTGCCGCCCGCAGCCCTAAAACGCTCACCGCGATTCTCCCCTTCCGCCAAACAACCTCGCATCTTCAAGCTTTCAAAACGCTGTGAAGGTGATTCCCGGCTTGGTTGCGGAATCGCTGCCCCGGGTGCTTCTCCCGAAAATATTCACACTCCGGTGCTATACTCAAGGCCGGGTTTTGTCGTACCGTATATGAATATCGGTTAATTGCGGCGGGTTGGCCCCCTGGGCCAGACTGCGTAACGAGGATTTGTATGCTTAACGACCTTTTCTTGGTGCGGGGCTTTTTCATCTTGATTCTGGCCCTTACGGGTTTCTTTTTGAGACCTTTCGGAATGGCCGCCGGATGGGCGACTCTTTTCGGGCTGGTGTTTGGGCTTGGCGTCGTTTTTTTTGAAGTTCGTCTAAAGCAGGTGAGTCTGAAGCGGCTGATCGGCGCGGCGATCGGTTCGGTGCTCGGCATTTTGGGCGCTTACCTGATGTCGCTGGTGATCGGCGGCGCCATTCGGGACAACATACACACGGTGCCCTTTCTGCAACTCGGTCTGCTCCTGTTGATGACCTATGTCGGCTTGATCGTGGGCGCCAACAAGGGGGACATGCTCAACCTTTCGGCGTTGGGCGGGTTGTTCGGCGGCGAGAAGGTCTCCAAGCACACCTTCAAAATCCTGGACACCAGCGTCATTATCGACGGGCGCATCGCCGATATCGCCGAAACGGGTTTTCTGGACGGCAGCCTGGTGATCCCGCAGTTCGTCTTGCGCGAACTGCAACTGGTGGCCGATTCGGCGGACTCGATGAAGCGCAACCGCGGACGGCGCGGCCTGGACATCCTCCAGCGCATTCAAAAGATGGCGCAGTTGACGGTCCAGATTCTCGAAGACGACTTCCCCAACATCCGGGACGTCGACATGAAGCTGATTGAGCTGGCCAAGGTTTACGACTGCAAGATCATCACCAACGATTTCAACCTCAACAAAATCGCGCAGTTGCACGGCGTCGAGGTCCTGAACATCAACGAACTGGCCAACGCCCTGAAGCCCATCGTGCTGCCGGGCGAAATCATGCGCGTCTTCATCCTCAAGGAAGGCAAGGAGTACAACCAGGGGGTGGCGTATCTGGACGACGGGACCATGGTGGTGGTGGATAACGCCAAACGGATGATCTCCAAGACCATCGACATCGCCGTCACCAGCGTTCTGCAAACCACGGCCGGCAAGATGATCTTCGGCCGTTTCGACGAGCGGGTCCACTCGGTCTACGAGAAGGCGCACGCCGAGCGCCCGGAGCGCACCCGGAGCGAGCACGCCCCCAGTCCGGCTTCGCCGCACCAGTAGGGAACGAGGGGACAGACGGGACGTTCCCCGGTTTCCTAAACCGGGGAACGTCCCGTCTGTCCCCTCGTTCCCAGGTTTCCGGTAGAATTAGGACGTAGGCGAACATGCGAGTCTCCGTCATATTGCCCGCCGCGGGTCTTGGCACGCGCATGGGCCGCGCGCAGCCGGAAAAGAACGGCACCAGCCGGAAGCAGTTCATGCTGCTGGACGGGTTGCCGATCCTGCTCCACACGGTCCGGAAGTTCCTGGCTTGTCCGGCGGTCGCCGAAATTGTGGTGGCCTTGCGGGCCGAGGACATCGAGTGGGTCCGCGAGATGCTCGACGGCGAATCGCCGGCCTGCCCGGTCCGGCTGGTCGAAGGCGGCGACTCGCGGCAGGAGTCGGTCGAGAACGCGCTCGCCGCGATCGCCCCCGACACGACGCTGGTTGCCGTGCACGACGCCGTGCGCCCGTTCATCGACCTGGACACTCTGGACAAAGTCTTGGGCGAAGCCGATGCGACCGGCGCCGCGATCGTCGGCATCGTGCCCGTCGACACGGTGAAGCAGGTCCATCGGAACAAGATTCGCGCCACCATCCCGCGCGACCACCTGGTGCTGGCCCAGACGCCGCAGGTCTTCCGCGCCGATCTGCTGCGGCGGGCGTTCGCCAAGGCCCGCGAAGACGGTGTCACCGGCACGGACGAAGCCAGCCTGGTGGAGCGGCTCGAACAGGTGGAAGTGAGCGTTGTGCTGGGCAGCGACCGCAACATCAAGATCACCAAGCCCACCGACATGGAACTGGCGCGGCTGTTTCTTTCCGAAGAGGCGGCAAGGCCGGAAACGGCGTGAGCGCTTCCGAGTACCGCACCGGTTTGGGCTGGGACGCGCACCGCACCGCCCCCGGCCGGCCGCTGATTCTGGGCGGCGTGGCCATTCCGGCCCCCTTCGGCCTGGAGGGCCACTCCGACGCCGACGTGCTCGCGCACGCCATCACCGACGCAATCCTGGGCGCGGCCGCCCTCGGCGACATCGGCATGCATTTTCCGGACACCGACCCGCGCTGGAAGGACGCCGGCAGCCTCGGATTCCTACGCCACGCGTCGAGCCTGGCGCGCGAGCGCGGCTTCGACCTGGTCAACGTCGATTCCACGGTGATACTCGAGCGTCCGAAGCTGCGCGACTACCGCACGGCGATTCGAGAGAAGTTGGCCGAAACGCTGGGCCTCGCCCTGGACCGCGTGTCGGTGAAGTTCAAGACCGCCGAAAAAGTCGGGCCGGTGGGCGAGGGCCGCTCGGCCGAGGCGCAGGCGATCGTCACGCTGCGCCGTGTTCCGGACGCGGGTTGATTCCAACCCACAACACCCCCGCCACCGCGGCCAGCGCCGCCGCCACCAGCAGCGCGTTCTCCCAGCCAATGCTTGCGGCCAGCACCGGGGTAAGCGCCGGCGAGATCAGCCCGCCCAGGTTCGATCCCATGTTCATGACGCCGCCGGCGGCGCCGCTGCGTGGGCCGGCGATCCGGATCATGGTCGCCCAGAACGGACCTTCCACGCTCAGCACCAGGGCGGTGGAGACGGCCAGGCAGACGGCGGCCAGGTAGGCGTTGGCGGTGTGCGCGCCCAGCGCCAGGAACACGCTCGATCCAGCCAGGCCGGCGAACGGCACGATGCGCCTGCCCCCGGGCAGACGGTCCGAAATCCAGCCTCCCAGCGGAATCGAGACGATCGACAGAATCCACGGCAGCGCTCCGAACAATGCGCCGCGCAGCAGATCGAAGTGGCGCACCTCGACCAGGTACAGGTAGAACCAGAACACGAAGATGTAGCCGACGTAGCCTTGCAGCGTGTAGCTGACGGTCAGCAGGATGAAGCTGGTGGAACGCGGAAGCCCGCGGGCCGTCGGCGCCTTGCCGGTCCCGCGCAGGCCTTCGGGTTCCCCCACCGCGAGCCAGACGAGCGCCACGGCCAGTGCGGGCAGAGCAGAAATCAACAGCGCCGCGCGCCATCCCCAGCCAACCATCACCGCGGTGAGCAGCGGCGGCGCGGCGGCCGAGCCGACGCCGATGGCCGCGATCACGAAACCGTTGGCCCTCCCTTGCTCGGCCGGCGGAACGCATTGCGCGACGGCCTGCGCGGCGGAAGGAAATGTCGGCGCCTCTCCGACGCCGAGCAGAAAACGCAACGCCAGCATCGCGGCCAGCGCAAACCCTCCCCAGATGGGCGCCGCCAGCAGCGCGGTCGCCCCCACCCACCACAGCGCCGCGCCGGCCAGCACGCGCCGCGCGCCGTAGCGGTCCGCCAGCATTCCTCCCGGAATCTGAAACAGCGCGTAGCCCAACAGGAATGCGCTGAACACGCGCCCCATCACCACCTGCGAGAACCCGTACTCCTTCATCAGCAGGACTCCGGCGACGGACAGGTTCACGCGGCACAGGTAGCTGGCGGTGGCGGTGGCCGAAAGCAGGCCGACCAGCGGCCACGCGCGCAGCGGGCGGTTCACGGCCGTGCCAGCCTCTTGTGCATCAGGGTTTCCGAAGCGCCGGCGATGATGTAGTCTTTCAACTCTCCCACCGCGGCGTAACCGTGGCGTTCGTAAAGCCGCCGCGCCCGCTCATTGAAGGACGACACGCACAGGAAGATGTGGCGCGCGCGCCCGGCGAAGTGCGCTTCGGCGTGGGCCAGCAGAAGTGCGCCGACGCCGCGCGAGCGCGAGCGCTCGGCGACGGCGATCGAGGCGATGTAGGGCGACCCGGCGACGCCGCGCGGGTGCAACAGAAGGAAACCGCAAGGCTCCTGGCCGGCGTGCGCCACCAGCAGCAGGTATTCCGGATGCCGGCAGATGGCGCGGCACGGCTCGATCCCGCGCCCCAGCGTGATCCACGGGTCGGAGCCCGCCATCAGTTCGGCGCACCACTCGCGCTCGGCTTCCGTCGCCTGGCTGATCGCGATCATGCCGCCTCAGCGCACGCCGCTCTTCTCGCGCGCCGCCAGGAATTCGTCGCCGGCGTTCCAGGTGGGCAGCCGGTCGATGTTGGCCGCCGTTTTGCCGACCAGCATCGAGAACCGCGCGATCTGCTCCAGCCCCGAGAAATCCCAGTCCTCGTGAAATTCGTCCGAGGGTTGGTGATAGTGTTTGGCGTTGAACCCGGCGAAGATTTCGGCGCCCGTGCCTTGCGGCTTGCTCAGATAATCGCTGCCCAGGTGAATGGAGAACGAGGGGATGCCGGCCTTGGCGAACGAGAAGTGATCGGAGCGGTAGTAGCTGCCCTGCTCGGGGCGCGGGTCGGGCTTGATCTCGAACTGGAAGCGCCGCGCGGCGTCTTCCACCATTGGGTAGAAAGTAGTGCGCTCGGCGCCGGCGACCACGATGTCGCGCGTGCGCCCGAGCGGGAAGAAGGCGTCGAAGTTCAGCCCGACGACCGTCTTGCCGGGCGCGACCAGCGGGTGCTGGGCGTAATACTCGGAACCGCGCAGGCCGCCTTCTTCGGCGGTCACGGCCAGGAACAGCGCCGAGCGTTTGGGCTTCTGCCCGAGCGAGGCCCAGGCGCGCGCGACCTCGAGTAGAATGGCGCAGCCGGTGGCATTATCCACCGCGCCGTTGTAGTTCGAGTCGCCGTTGACCGGCGTGCCGATGCCCAGATGGTCCCAATGCGCGCTGAAGATGACAGCCTCCGACGCCAGCGCCGGGTCGCTGCCCGGAACCATCGCGGCGACGTTGCGCGTGACGATCTGGCGGACCTTCGATGGGATGCGGCCGCGAATGCGCAGGCCCAGCGGGATGGGACGGAAATCGCGCGCGTCGGCGGCCTTCACCAGTTCGGCGACCGAGTGGCCGCTGGCCTTGAGCAGCCTTTCACCGGCTTCCGTGGTGAGCCATCCGGCGAAGGCCAGCGCGGCTTGGCCGGCTTCCAGTTTCACCTGCGGGTTCTCGTGGCCCCAGGAGTTTCGCACCACCTCCCAGCCGTAGCCGGCGGTGGGCGTGGTGTGGATGATCAGCGCCGCGACGGCGCCCTTGCGGAGGGCCTCCTCGTACTTGAATGTCCAGCGGCCATAGTAGGTGAGCGCGCGCCCGCCGAACAGCTTCGGGTCGTCCGATTGCGGTTCGTTGGTGAACAGCACGACCACTTTGCCGCGCACGTCGGCGTTCTTGAAGTCGTCCCACTGATATTCGGGCGCGGTGATGCCGTGGCCAACGAAGACGGCCTCGGCGTCGAACTCATCGAGCGCGTTCTGTCGCTGCGAAACGCCGATGAACTCGTCGCTCCACCGGAAGGACATCGGCGCGCCCTTGCCCGACGCGCCCAGCGTGACGCCGGGCTCGGTAGTCACGCCGGTCAGCGGCACGCGCTGGTAGTAGGTGCCGTTGTCGCCCGCCGGCTTTGCGCCGGCCAGCTCGAACTGGGTGGCCAGGTACTCGGTGGCGAGCTGGTCGCCGCGCGTGCCCACGCCGCGCCCCTCCATCAGGTCGGTCGAAAGAAACCGCGTGTGAGCGCGGATCTTCGCGCCGGAAATGTCTTCAAACTGGGCCCCGGCGGCCGCGGCCAGGAGTGCGAACAGAGCGAGGAGTCTCATCAACTAACAGTGTAATGGGGATCGCCCCACAATCACAGAGAAGCGACCTTTTCCGTGATGTACATCAGACGGTCCCACGAAGCGTCCGCCGTGACCATGTCGCTGACGCCCAGCACGAAGCGGCTTGCATGTCCGTACCGTTCGACAAGCCGGTCGATCCAGAGCCGGAACTGGCTTTCACCCACGCTGTCCGGACAAAGGAGCACGGACGGGATTCCTCCCCAAATGGTGATCCGGTCCTCGAAAGCGGCGCGGATCTGTTCGAGCGTCATGCGGGTCATCGGCGCCGGGCAGAGGGAGTCGGCAATGTCGAAGCCGGCGCGGAGGTATAAGGGGATGAGACGACGGTTTTCGCCGTCGGTGTGGGTCATCAGGTACTTGCCCTTGGCGTGCAGCGTCTGGGCGTAGTCCCGCAGCGCCGGGAGAATGTAGTTCTCGAACCATTTCGGGTGCGTGATGGAATCGTCGTAGTTGCCTCCGAGCAGCAGGATTTCGGCGCCGGTTTCCGCCGATACCCGCTGCATGGCCGCGTAATAGGGCTGCATTGCCTCGGCGAGAAGATCGATCTTCTCGGGATAGTCGTGCTGGGCCAGGAAAAACTGCTCCACCGGCATGAGTTCCTTCATGATGTGGTGGACGGGGCAGGCGGTGCCGATCACATACGCCACGGCGACTCCGCGGTCTCCGACGGCGCGGCATCGGCGCTCCCATGCGCCGGCGCGCGGCTCCACCCGCAGACGGGAGAAGATGTATGCCGCGGTATCGAAATCCGCGGGCTGGCGAATGGCGTGCTCGGAGGTCCACGGGATGGAGGCGCCGCCGTCCAGCATTTCTTCGGTGAAAATCTCCGCCGTTCGCAGGACTCCCACCGGCGTCTGGTACTCGGCAATGGTCTCTTGCCCGCGGCGCGTCACCCGGCGCTCGACTCCCTCCAAGACCACCCGGTAAGGAAGCACGGGGTGATTGAAAATGCCGAGGCCGTGATCGGCCATGTCCGTCTCTTCCTCGCGCTCGGTGAAGTCGGGGACGGATGCGTAGTGCCCCACGCCGAGCCGCTCCGTGACCTCCCGCAGACTGAGGCCGAGCAGGCCGGCCGGCATGTCGCCGCGCCGCCGGCGGGCGCGGTACCAGAATTCGAGACGCGGAACCCAAGGTATCCGATCCGGAATTTCGCCGCGGATCGCGGCCAGTATCCGTTCACGATCGTTCATGTTTGTTCCTCCGCGTTCCTGTTATTATATGTGCACCTTGGAGCCGGAATACGAGTTCCGCCGAAAACGCAGGATCGCATGGGCTGTCGCGGCGCTACTGTTCGGCGGGTCGGTAACCAACTACCTGGACCGCGCGGTTCTGGGAATCGTGATGCCGCAGATCCGGCGCGATTTGGTTCTCACGAACCAGCAATACGGGTGGGTGGTTAACGCGTTTCTGGTGGCGTACATGATCTCGTACGTCCTCGGAGGCAGGCTGGCGGACCGCTTCGGGTACCGGCGCGTTGTGGCTTACTCCATCGGCGCCTGGTCGTTGGCCGGCATGTCGCACGCGCTGGTGCGGGGGCTGGGGAGCCTCGCGTCCGCTCGGGCGGCCTTGGGTTTGGGTGAGGCCGCGTTCTACCCCGCGGCGATAGCCGGCATCTCCGCATGGTTCCCGCCCAAGGATCGCGCCAAGGCCGTGGGGCTGGTTTTGTCGGCCCTGAGCGTTGGGACGCTGTTGGCCGTTCCCATGGTGGCCTGGATCACCGTGCACTACGGCTGGAGAGCGTCCTTCCTGGCGACCGGCGCGGTGGGGTTTCTGCTGCTTCCGCCCTGGCGCATGCTACACCGGCGGGCTGGTGAAGATTGCGGAGCGGCTTGCCCCGCAACACGCGGAAGCTCGGACCGCGGTGCGCGCACGCCACTGGCCTTCGTCCTGCAGACACGAAAATACTGGTGCGTCCTCGCCGCGCGGAGTTGCTCGGATGCCGCCTGGTATTTCTATCTGTTCTGGCTGCCCGGCTATTTTCAAGAGGTCCGCGGACTCAGCCTCGAGACGGTCGGGCGTCTTCTGTGGATCCCGTACCTGGCGGCGGGCGTCGGCGCGGTGGCCGGC
>JAUYBU010000493.1 GCA_030693045.1 Bryobacterales bacterium
GCAGCACGAAAACAGCCAGCCGCAGCAGCGCGATCAACATTCCGGTAAGCTGGCGGGCGTCAATCAGGCTCAGCGACTCCAGACGCACCGGCCGCGGCCATTATGCGACCATAGCTTGGCCCACACGCGACCGCGCCGGTACAGCGCCCGCAACGCCACCACGGCGGCGGCGAACACCACCCACACCAGCGCCACCGTTACCACCGCGCCAATCCCGACTTGCACCGTTACTCGGACTCCTTCACCGTACTGAAATGATTGCTCCCGGCCGAGGGTGCGGTGAATCGTCTCCGTGTGCAAGCATCGACAGAACCGGAGAGCGGGCCTCGCGCACGTGGCGGACATGGCCAAGCGGAATCCGGCTCTGTTCATTCCGGTCAAGGTAGGGTGATGGACTTGACGACGTCAGAGACGCGGAGTTGTGGCAAACTGGGAGTGACAGACATGCCGGAAGCGTTCTCTCAGACCTTCGCTCCGCCATCCGCCGACGATCCAATACTGGCCGAGGTCGTCCGCCGGCTTCGAGAACTGTATCGGCCCGAGCAGATCTATTTGTTTGGCTCCACCGCCCGTGGAGAATCCGGCCCGGACAGCGATTACGATCTGATGGTAGTCGTTCCCGACGATACGCCTGCGCTGGTTCGCGATAGCGGCAGAGCCTACAAGGCGATTTGGCGGCTCGGTGTGGCGAGTGACGTACTGGTCTGGACCCATTCGGATTTTGCGGATCGCCTGCATTTGAAGGCGTCTTTGCCGGCGACCATTGCGCGAGAGGGGAAACTGCTCTATGCAGCCTGACGGGCTGCGCCGTGCGGACACCCTCTCTTGGTTTGAAAAGGTCCATAAGGACCTCCGGTGTGCGCAGATCGATCTGGCCGCCGAGCCGCCAGCGCCTGAAGATGCGTTGTACCACTGCCAGCAAGCAGCGGAGAAAGCACTGAAGGGCTTTCTGGTTTGGCATGATCAGCCGTTCCGCATGACACACGATCTGGGGAGACTGGGCAAGCAGGCGGTCGAACTGGACCCGACGCTGGAGCCGCTTGTTGATGAGGTAGTGGAGTTCACGAAATATGCCTGGATGTTCCGGTACCCGGGCGATGTCGACGAGCCATCTGCAACTGATGCGGCTGCAGCGCTGCACAAAGCACGGGTGTTCGTCGAGGCGCTGCTGGCCCGGTTGCCCGAGCAAGCGCATTGACGGCTCGGCCGAACACCAAGAATTAGAGGGCCGGTTATAACCCCCGCCACCAGCGTGATGCGCGGGCGTCGATTGTGATACTTTGACCTCGGTATGGTTCTGCCCCTGATCCTCTGCTTGTTGAATCCGCTCGCGGGCCTGTTCGGTCCGGAGAACTTGAAGCGCGCGCATTCGGCCGGCGTCGCGGTCGCGGCGGCTGGCAGCGCCGACGCCGTCGAATTGCGGTTTCCCGCCGCCGATCAGGCCGCCTGGTTCACCATCCCCGTGCCCGAGGCGGCGCGCGATTGGACACGATTTGAAACATTCACTTTCGAGTTCCAGTCCGATTCGACCATCCGCTGGGATCTCCAGATCCGGACTCGCAAGGGCGAGACGTTTTCCTACCGCGTGCAGCCTTACCAGAACGTGCGCGCCCGGGCCGCTGTCGCGCGCTCGTTCCTGACCAGCGAATTCATGAACAACCGGCAGTTCACCGGGCATTGGCTGTCCAACTGGAGCAACCACATCGACCTGACCCAGGTGGAGTCGCTCACGGTGCGCATGACGCCCAACCGCGACGTGACGCTCAGGCTTGGCCCGATGGCCCTGGTCGAGACGGCGACGCCCGACGCGGTGTTCCTCGACCAGCCGGTGGTCGACCGGTTCGGGCAGTGGGCGCCGCTGGAATGGCCCGGCAAAGTGCACTCCCTCGAAGAACTCCGCTCGGCCTGGAAGAAAGAGGACGCCGAACTGGCGCAAAAGCGGGATTTCGGTTTTTGCCCCTACGGAGGCTGGCGCGAAAGCCGGCGGAAAGGGACCGGGTTCTTCCGCGTCGCCCAGATCGACGGCCGCTGGTGGTTCATCGATCCGGACGGGCACCTGTTTTTTTCCGCCGGCGTGGATTGCGTGCGCCACCGCGATCCGAGCCGCGCCCGCGGCCGCCAGGCGCTGTTCGAGAAACTGCCCGATGGCACCGGCGAGACGGTCGATTTCTACCAGGCCAACACAACCCTCCGCTACGGCTCGACGGACTACGTCGCCGGCTGGAAGGCCAAGGCCGAGGAGCGGCTGCGCGCCTGGGGCTTCAACACCATCGCCAACTGGTCCGATCCGGCGATGTACGAGAACCCGAAGCTGCCTTTCGTGGCCAACGTTTCTGTCGGACGGTCGGCGAAGAGCTGGCAAGGGTTCCCCGACGCGTTCTCGGAGGAGTACGTGAAGTCGGCCGAAGCGATGGCCGCCGAACAGTGCGGGAAGTTCCGCGCCGAGCGGTACCTGATCGGGTACTTCATAGGCAATGAGCCGCGCTGGCCGGGGCGCAACCTGATCGACCGCATTCTGAGCGATACGGAGGCATCCGCCACGCAGGCGGTTGTCCGGGAGTTTCTCAAAGCCGGCGGCGACAACCCCACCGTGCGCGAGAAACTGCTCGAGACGCTCTCCCGGCGCTACTTTCAAACCGTGGTCAACGCCATCCGGAAGGCCGACCCGAATCACCTCGTGCTCGGCATTCGCTGGGCCGGCAGCGCGCCCGAGCCGGTCCTTCGCGCCAACGACGTCTTCGACGTGTTCAGCATCAACATCTACCGCTTCGAGCCGCCTCGCGACCAGATTCAAAGGGTGTACGCGCTCACGCGGCGGCCGGTGGTAATCGGCGAGTTTCATTTCGGCGCCCCCGAGCGCGGCTACGCGCCCTCGCTGGTGATGGTGAAGGACCAGACCGAACGCGGCGTGGCTTATCAGTATTACGTCGAGCG
This sequence comes from Bryobacterales bacterium, assembly GCA_030693045.1. Lineage (GTDB taxonomy): Bacteria > Acidobacteriota > Terriglobia > Bryobacterales > Bryobacteraceae > JACQZT01. Next base: position 2,935 of record JAUYBU010000493.1, read on the forward strand.
CGCCGCGGCGCAGCCCGAGATCGTTGGCGCGCACTACTTCCAGCTCTGCGACCAGCCGGTCACCGGGCGCTACGACGGCGAGAACTACAACCTCGGCTTCGTGAACCAGGCGGATCTGCCGTACCCGGAGATGGTCTCGTTCGCGCGGGAAACGCACCGCCGGATGGTTCCGGTGCATGCCGGTTCCACCGCTCCGGCGGACCGCATGGCGAAAGTCAGATAGAATTCCGCGCGCGTTATCATGGATGAATGATCCCGACCGGACCCGGCGAGCAGACCGCCTCGCAAGCCATCATCGATCTTGAACGCCAGTATCTCATACAGAACTACAGCCGCTATCCGTTGCTGTTGCGCCGCGGCAAGGGCTGCTACGTCTACGATGCCGGCGGCAAGCGCTACCTGGACTTGATCGCGGGCATCGGCGTCAACGCCCTGGGACACGCCCACCCGCGCATCGTCAAGATCATCCGCGAACAGGCGGCGCTGTTGATCCACTGCTCGAATCTGTATTACCACGACTTCCAGGCGCCGCTGGCCAGGCGGCTGGCCGAGACCAGCGGCCTGGCGCGGGTCTTTTTCGCCAACTCCGGCACCGAGGCGATGGAAGGCGCGCTGAAAATGATCCGTTGCCACGGCCGGCGCATCGGGGCGGAGAAGTTCGAGGTCGTTTCGCTGGAGAATTCTTTCCACGGCCGCACGCTGGGCGCGCTGTCGGTGACCGGCCAGGAAAAGTACCGCGTGGATTTCGAGCCGCTGCTGCCGGGCGTGCGCTTCATCCCGCCCAACGACATCGCCGCGCTGGAAGAGGCGGTGGGCGAGCGCACGGCCGGCATCGTGATCGAAGCCATCCAGGGCGAGGGGGGCGTCTATCCGGTTTCGGTCGAGTACCTGCGCAAGGCGCGCGAGTTGGCCGACCGGCACAACGCACTGCTGGTGTTCGACGAGATCCAGTGTGGCGTCGGCCGCCCCGGAACCTACTACGCGTACCAGCTTGCCGACCCCGTGGTGTTGCCCGACGTGATGGTGGCCGCCAAGCCGCTGGCTTGCGGGCTTCCCCTGGGCGCCATCGTCGCCAGCGAGACCGCCGCGGCGACCATCGGGCCCGGCATGCACGGCTCCACCTTCGGAGGCGGGGCGCTGGCCTGCCGCGTGGCGCTTGAGTTCTTCGACATCCTGGGCCCCCTGCTGCCCTCGATCACGAAGACCGGCGGCTGTTTCCGCACCGAGTTGATCGAGCTGGCGCGCCACTTCGGCTTCATCAAGCAGGTGCGCGGCTTCGGCCTGATGATCGGCGTTGAACTGGACATTCCGGGCCAGCAGTTCGTGACCGGCGCGATGGACCAGGGGTTGCTCATCAACTGCACGCACGACGTGGTGCTGCGCTTCCTGCCGCCCTACATCATCACCGAGAACGAAATCGACCGGGCCATCGATATCCTGAAGAAGGTTCTTAAGAAGGCGCCCGTTACAGCAAGTCGTCCCGCTTGAGCCGTTCCAGGGCCTTTACCAGGTCGCTTACCTGTTGCGCCTTGGAGCGGTCGGCGACCAGCAGCGCGTCGGGCGTGTCGACGATCACCAGGTCGCGCACGCCGATCAGGGCCGCCAGTTTGCCGGGCGCTTCGACGTAGTTTCCGGAGCTTTGGGCGAAGATGGCGCCGGTGCGCGCCACGTTGCCGTCGGCATCGCGCTCGTGCAGTTCGTAGACCGCGTTCCAGCTTCCGACGTCGTTCCAGCCGATGTCGTCCGCGGCCAGGCCCACGACGCCGGCGGCCTTCTCGAGAACCGCGTAGTCGATCGAGATGTTTTCCGTGAGCGGGTAGGTCTCGCCCAGCGCTTCCTTGAACCGCGAGCTGTGCAACCGGGGCAAACCCTCGAGCAGCGTGGCGGTTTTCGGCAGGTGACGCCGCAGGGCATCCAGCAACACATCGGCGCGCCAGAAGAACATGCCGGCGTTCCAGAAGAAGTGGCCCGCGGCGAGGTAGCGCTCGGCGGTCGCCTGGTCGGGCTTCTCGCGGAATTGGCGCACCGGCAGCGGGTTCACGCTCCCGGGCGCGGCGCCTTCGGGAAATTCGATGTAGCCGTAGCCGGTCTCGGCCCAGCGCGGCTGGATGCCGAGAACCACCAGGCGGTCCTTCTCCGCCGCCCGCAGCGCCGCCCGCACCAGGCGCAGGAATCGCGCCGGCTTGCCGATGACGTGGTCGGCCGGAAAGACCGCCATCACGGCATCCGGGTCCTGATCCCGCAGCAGCCTCGCGGCCAGGCCGATGCAGGGCGCCGTGTTCCGCTGCGCCGGTTCGGCCAGAATCTGGCGCTTGGGCACCTCCGGCAACTGGCGGATGATTTCCTGCCGCAGGTGTTGGTTGGTCAGCACCCAGACGTTCTCCGGCGGAAACACGGGGCGGAGCCTGGCCAGTGTTTGCTGGATGAGCGTCCCCTCGCCGAGGAATGGCAGAACCTGCTTGGCTTTGCGCTTGCGGCTGCGGGGCCAGAAGCGCGTACCGCGGCCGCCGGCCAGAATCACCGCGTATCGTGACATGCCTTCAGTCTATCCGATGACTCCGGATCAGACCGAGGGTCCGCTCCCAACGGGTCTTGGTGAAGAAATTCCGCGCCAGGTCGGCGAGATGGTCCAGACGGATGTTGCCGTCGGCCAACCGCTCGCCCGGCGCGTCGTAGGACCACCAGACGATCAGCGGCTTGCCGACGATGTTCTCGCGCGGCACGAATCCCCAATAGCGGCTGTCGGCGGAATTGTCGCGGTTGTCGCCCAGGGCGAAGTAGTTGCCGGGCGGCACCACCAGTTCGCCGTCGCGCGTGTGACGTTCCAGCATGTCTCGGGCGCGTTGCGGGAGGTCGAAGTTGGGCGTCGAGGGGAAGTAGTCGCGGTAGGAGTCGGTGTAGGAGGTGACGTGCTGCGTGTAAGGTTCATCCATCGGCTTGCCGTTCAGCCAGAGCCGCTTGTTGACGATCCGGATGCGGTCGCCGGGCACGCCGATCGCCCGCTTGAGGTAGGGGAGCAACCGGCCCGACACCGGCCCGGCGGGCGCATACGCCAGTTTGTCGACGAACAGATGGTCTCCGGTCCACAGCGTCGCTTCCATCGATCCCGAGGGGACCACAAAAGCCTGGACGATGGTGGTCGTCCCGAACAGCAGCATCAGGATCGTTACGCACCACTCCGTCGCATTTCGGGCGAGCCACTGGGCGAAGTCGAAGAATCGGGAAGAGCCGCTGCGGCGCACAAGGCCTCCACCAGGGAATACGCCGCCCCCCCAGCGCCCGTTCCGGCTAATTCGGGGACAGGCTACGAAATCCCGAAACTCCGGGGCTCTGAAATGGGGACACGCCTACGGGGTGGTTGAAGAGATGGTTTGCGTGAAGGTAGCCCGGAGTGTCCCCGGGTCCCTATTTCGGGATTTCGTAGCCTGTCCCCGAATTAGGTTTCAGCCAGCCGGTGCCGATCTGGCCGTTCAAGTTCTCGGCCGGCTGCGGGCGGTCGCCGCCGCCGAACCAGACTCGCACTCCTTCGGGCGTGATTTCCACCTCGGGGTCGCAAACGACGCGCGAGTTCCAAGGTTGATCGCCCGAAATCAAGGCGGATTCGGAGACCCGCTCCCACCGGACGCCGTCGCGCGACCGCGCCAGGCCGATGCGGCGGTTCTCCCGGCGATCGCGGCCGGTGTACAACAACCAATACCAGCCATGCGACGCCCATACGGCGGGTTCGCCCAAGCCGGTCTCATCGAAAGCTCCCGGCGCGCCCAGTTCCAGAATCGGATTCGCGCGCGACTTGTGCCACACTACGCCGTCCTTTGAAACCGCCACGCCGAGCCGCTGGCGCCGGGCGCGGTCCATGCCCAGGTAGTAAAGGTAGAAGGCATCGCCGGCCCGAACGACATACGGATCGGCGGCGGCGCGCTCGTCCCAACTCGCGCGCGGACCCAGCGCCAGCACCGGCTCGGGCAGCTTGGTCCAATTGCGCCCGTCGCGCGAACGGGCCAGTCCGATGCGCGCCGGATGCCCCGCCTGGTACCAGTAGCGGAACTCGTTTCCGTCGAAAAGAAGCGCGCCGTTGGCGGCGATGTAGCCGCCCTCCCAGGCGACCGGACCAGGCGAGAGAACGCGGCCCAGCCTGTCCCACCGAATCCCGTCCGGGGAGACGGCCAAGCCGGTGTGCCAGGTGCGTCCATCGAATCCCGAGAAGAGATTGAAGTACGTCCCGTCGCGGCGCGCGATGGCGGGATTGAGAACGTCAACGCCGTCCCAGGCCCCCGGAGCGCCGCGGCCCAGGACCGGCTCCGGCGAGGGCTCCCAACGAAATGTCACCTTCTGCGGCGCTCCCTGCGGAGCCGGGAGCGCAAAGTCCCGGTAACGGCCGCAGCCGGCGGCCACGAGAAAAGTCAGAACCGCCAGGCGGGAGCGGCTCATAGCGGGACGCGGATTCTCAGGCTGGCGCCTCGGCCGGGCCGCGATTCCACCGTCAGATCGCCGCCCAGCTCGCCAACCCGGCGCTTGATGCTCACCGGCCCCAGGTGCAACACTTCGAGTTCCTCGAGGCTGAAAGTGCCGCTGAAAGGAAAGCCGCTGCCGTCGTCGTCGATCGAGATCTCGATGCCGCCCGCGCTCCGGGCCACGGCCACCGCCACGCGCGAAGCCTTGGAATGCTTCTGCACGTTGTGCAGCGCCTCGCGGACGATCTGAAGGACTTCCATCGGCGCCTCGGGCTCCTCCGGGCCGGCCATGTTGGAGCCGACGAATGTCGCCGGGATACCGCTGTCTTTCTGAAAGACCTCCACCAAACGGCGCATCGAGGCGGACAGCCCGCCGCTTCCCGTTTCCGCCTGCCTCATCTCGCGCACGAAAGCGCGCAACTCCGTCACCTGGTCGCGGCACAATTCCTGGATTTGAGCCAGTTCGTCGCGGGCCGCCTCCAGATTTCGCTCGAGCAGCTTGCGCAGAATCTCCAGGCGCATCTGGAAGCCGATGAAGCTCTGCAACGGGCCGTCGTGGAAATCGGCGGCGATTCGCTGGCGCTCGTCCAGGCGCACGTTCTCGGCCAGGGCGCGGTAATGCACGGATTGCGCGGCGGCGGAGTCCAATCGGTCCCTGAGAAGGGTGATGTAAAAGGCCAGCACCAGGGCGATCGCGCCCCCGGCCACAACGGCCATCGCCAGGAGTTCCGGGCGGGAAGGAATGACGGCCAGCGACACAGCGGCGCAGGCGATCCCCAGCGCGGCTTCACGCCAACCGCGCAGCACAGCCGCGTTCAGGACCGTGAAAGCGAACGAAGCGGCGGCCAGCCAGGCGCCGGCCTTGTTCCGCGACATCGACAGGACGAAGAAGAACGAGAGATCGGCGACGAACGGCAGCGCCGCCAGACCGGAGCGCCAGGCGCCGACCCGAAGCACGGCGGCCACGCTGAAGATCAAATAGATGCCGGTCGCGAGGAGAACCGTCCCCCCGGCCGCCGTTCCGCCGAAAAACAGGAGCGCGATCGCGCAAACAGAGAGAGCCAGGCGCGCGATTCCAAAACCGCGCTGCCACGAAAACGAAACGAAAATCGGTTTGCTTGCCACTGCCGGGTGCGCCGGAATCGGCTCGCGCTAGCGCCGGTACAGATACAGCGTGTGGCTCCGGCCTTCACCGTCGTCGTCGACCTGCTCGGTCTTCTCCGCCGTCCAGCCGCTCATCTCGAAGTCGTGCGCCACGATCCGCGTGCCTTTCTTCAATTGCTTTTCCAGGAGCGGCCGCACCTTGTCGTTGGAGGCCGGCAACAGGTAGACGGTAATGAGGTCCGCCGCCGCATAATCCTGTTTCATGATGTCGCCCTGGATAATACGTGCGCGTTTCTCCAGGCCCAGGCTCTTGATCCGGTCCGTGCTCTGCTTCCACAGGTCGGCGTCGAACTCGACGCCCGTCGCGATGGCGCGGAACTTCTGCGCCGCCATGATCACGATGCGCCCGTCGCCGCTGCCGAGGTCGAACGTCTTCTCGTCGGCTTTGAGTTCGCCGAGCTTCAGCATCTTCTCGACAATCGTCTCGGGCGTGGGGTAGTAGGGGGCAAGTTTCTCGACTTCTTTGGCCTGCTGGGCAACCCCCAGCACGCAGGCGGCGGTCAGGGTCAAGACCACGGTTCTGCGCATCATGACAGATCCCTCCAGACTCTAAGAGTTTAGCGCACCCGCCGGCGTCTCCACTGAGGTATCCTCAACAGGTAATGCGCCTCCAGACACTGGATTGGATTATCGTCGCCGCCTCGATTCTGATTTGCTTCGTGCCCGCGCTTTTCTTTGGAAGGCGTTCGGGCAAGAACACGTCGGAGTTCTTCGCCTCCGGCCGTTCCGTGCCCTGGTGGCTGGCCGGGCTGTCGATGGTGGCCACTACCTTTTCCAGCGATACGCCGAACCTGGTCGCCAACTTCGTGCGCACGCAAGGCGTGGCGGGCAACTGGCAGTGGTGGGCCTTCACGCTCACCGGCATCGCGACGGTGTTCCTGTATGCGCGGCTGTGGCGCCGCTCGGGCGTCCTCACCGACCTGGAATTCTATGAGCTGCGCTATTCCGGCAAGGCGGCCAGCGCCGTGCGCGGCTTCCGCGCCGTCTACCTGGGGCTGTTCTTCAACTGCATCATCATGGCCACGGTGAACCTGGCGGCGTGCAAGATCGCGGCCGTGCTGTTCGGGCTGGACCGCTGGCAAACGCTCGGCGCGGTGGGCCTGCTGAACGTCGTTTTCGCGGCGCATTCCGGCCTGTGGGGTGTGCTGGTCATCGACATGATTCAGTTCTTCATCAAGATGTCGGCGGTCATCGCCGCGGCGTACTTCGCGGTAACCCTGCCGGCGGTGGGCGGCCTCGGCGGGCTGGTCGAAAAGCTCTCCCAGGTGAAAGGTCCCGGCGGACTGAACTATCTGAGCATGCTGCCCGACTTCACCAACAACTGGGACCTGGCGGTGGCGGTGTTCATCATGCCGCTGGCCGTGCAGTGGTGGGCGGTGTGGTATCCGGGGGCCGAGCCGGGCGGCGGCAGTTACATCGCGCAGCGCATGCTGGCCTCCAAATCGGAGAAAGACGCGCTGGGCGGCACGCTGTTTTTCAACCTTGCCCACTACGTACTGCGCCCCTGGCCGTGGATCCTGGTCGGGCTGGCGTCGCTCATCGTCTACCCGAACCTTTCCGACATCCAGACGGCGTTTCCGCGATTGGATCCCAGGCTGTTGGGCCACGACATCGCCTATCCGGCCATGTTGCGATTCCTGCCCACCGGCTGGATCGGTCTCATGGTGGGCGGCTTGATCGCGGCGAACTCCTCGACCATCCTGACCCATTTGAACTGGGGCGCGTCGTACCTGGTTCACGACTTCTACCGGCGCTTCGTGAGACAGGGCGCGTCCGAGAAGCACTACGTGCTGGCCGGGCGGTGGGCGACCATCCTGCTCTTCGTGGTCTCCTCCGCCATGGTGTTCGTGCTGGAGACCGCGCAGGACAGCTTCAACATCATCCTGCAAGTGGGCGCGGGCACCGGGTTGCTCTACCTGATGCGCTGGTTCTGGTGGCGAGTGACCGCATGGTGTGAAATCGTGGCCATGATCAGCTCCTTCGGCATCTCGCTGCTTTTGATCCTGTTGCGCAAGGCGGATGTGGTGTTCGGCACGCACCAGCAACTGCTGATGACCGTGATCTTCACCACCATCTGCTGGCTGGCGACCGCCTACTTCGGCCCGCCCACCGACCGCCAAACGCTGATCGAGTTCTACAAGAAGGTGCATCCGCTGGGTCCGGGGTGGCGTCCGATTCGCATCGCCGCGGGCGTCTCTCAAGCCGAGGCCGCCGCCTTTGCGGGCAACGACAACGTCCCGCTGGCGCTGGTGGGCTGGGTGACGGGCAGTTTGCTGATCTGGTCGTGCCTGTTCGCGGTGGGCAATTTTCTGTATGGCCGCACGGGCTATGCGCTGGCGCTGGCGGCGGTGGCCGCGGTGAGCGGCGCGACGGTGATCTGGGTGGTCAGGCGGCTGTGGAAATGAGCGTGGCGGATCCCCAGGAACTGCTCGAGCAATACTGCGGGCCGGGAGCGGAGACGCGCCTGATCGAGGCGCCCGGGCGCGTGAATCTGATCGGCGAGCATATCGACTATCACGGCCTCGCGGTATTGCCGATAGCCATGCAGAGACGCGTGCGCGTGGCGTTCCGCGCCCGGAACGACGGGCTGATTCGCGCGGTGAGCGGGGACGGCTACGGCACGCGCGAATTCGAATGGACGCCGGATCTGGAGCCCGGGGCGGCGGGGGATTGGGAGAACTACCTGAAAGCGGCGGCGCGGGCGGTTGGCCGCGGGTGGGGATTGGGATGCGGGGTGGACGCGGCCCTGGTGTCGGACGTGCCGCCGGCGGCGGGCCTTTCGTCGTCATCCGCGATTCTGGTGGCATTCACGCTGGGCCTGCTGTGGGCCAACCGGCGCGAGGTCAGCTTCGAGGAGCTGATGGAGGTGCTCCCGGAAGGGGAGCAATTCGTGGGAACGCGCGGCGGGGGCATGGACCACGCGGCCTGCCTGGCCTCGCGCCAGGGTTGCGCTTCGCTGATCGAATTCGCGCCCCTTTCCGTGCGCGCCGTGCCGATCCCCGGGGACTGGGGCTTCCTGGTCGCGCACAGCCTCACCACGGCGGAGAAATCCGGAGCCGCGCGCGAGGAGTTCAACGCGCGGCGGACCGGCGGAAACCTGGCGCTGGCGCGGCTCGGGTTCGCTTCCTACCGTGAGGCGATCGGCGGGCGGAGCATCGGAGAACTGACCGGCATGGCGTCGGCGGGGCTCTCTTCGCAAATCGAGCGGGACGCCTTCCTTCACACCACCGGCGAGGCGCTGCGGGTCCGGGCGGCGGTGACCGCGATGGAACGGGGCCAGGCGGAGGAATTCGGGCGCTTGCTTTGGGAGTCTCACGCCAGCGCGCGCGACCTGCTGAAGATCAGTTGCGCGGCGCTGGACCGCCTGGTGGACGCGGCCATGGAAGCCGGCGCACTGGGCGCGCGGCTGACCGGCGCCGGCTTCGGCGGCTGTGCCATCGTGTTCTGCCGCAAGAGCGAATTGGCCAGGGTGCGCGACGGTCTCCTGGCGCGGTACTATGCCGGCCGGCCCGATTTCATACCCCAGAAGCACTTGATCGAAACCGAGCCGGGCGCTGGCGCGCTGGCGCCGGGCCTATTGCCCCGGCCGCCATCTGTCGATTAAAACAGTATCCATGACCGACGTTCGGGAAGAGCTGGCCCTCGAACTGTTCGAGAAGGCGTCGATGCTGCACAAGCAGGGCGACTTCGCGCTGGCGGTCGACCTGTACCGCCGGTCGATCGAATTGCATCCGACGGCCGAGGCGCACACCTGGCTGGGCTGGTCCTACCGCCGTCAGGGCAAGATCGAGGACGCTATCCGCGAGTGCAAGAAGGCGATCTCGCTGGATCCGGACTTCGGCAATCCGTACAACGACATCGGCGCGTACCTGATCGAACTGGGGCGCCAGGACGAAGCGGTCGCCTGGCTTGAGAAGGCCGTCGTCAGCAAGCGCTACGACAGTTTTCATTTCCCCTGGTACAACCTGGGCCGCGTCTGGGCCGCCCGGGAACTGTTCAACAAGGCGCGCGAGTGCTTCGAGATGGCCCTGGAGATCGAGCCGAAATACGCGCCTGCGGCGGAGGCGCTGGAGAGAATCCGCCGGCTGGTGCAGTAGCTACAGCTTGAGCCACCAGCGGGCGTGTTCTGCCACTCTCTGGAACCCTTCCGACTCGTACAGCCGGTTGCCGGTTTGGTTGTTCGTCAAACAGTCCAGGTGGGCGTGCTGTGCGCCCTGCTTCTTGAAGTGGTCGATGATGGCGCGCAGCATCTGGCGGCCGTGACCCTGGCCCTGGCGGCGCGAGTCCACGGCCAGCAGGTCGATGTAGGCGCTGCGGGTGGCCGGATCGTATGTCCCGCTGGCGTAGGCGACGATGACACCGCTGTCTTCGCCCACCATCACCGTCTGGCTGGCGAAGGCCGCCTTCAAGCGCAACTGCCAGCGCTGGTGCCAGTCCAGGCCGTTAATCGGGCCGAATATCTCGTCCACCCGGCTGAGCCAGGTGATGGGCGCGAAGGCCTCCAGGACCATCTCCTCCAGGTGCGGGTAGTCGGACCGGTTCGCGAGGCGGAAAGTGAGCGGCATCAGGGAGATCTTACCAATTCGCCGGCCGGGCGGGCATAATGGAAAGTGCCATGACGAGATTAGTCCTGCTGCTTACCTGCCTGGCGGCGGTTGCTGTGTGGGCGGAACCGCTGAATCGCGGCGAGCGCGACCGCGCGATGAGCGAACTGCACGCCACGCGGAAGAGATTCCTCGATTCCATCGCCGGCTTGAGCCCGGCGCAGTGGAGCTTCAAGCCCGCGCCCGAGGTCTGGTCGATCGCCCAGATCGCCGACCACCTGGTGGTCAGCGAGGGCGAGTTGTTCGACGCGCTCCGGAAGAAGATCCAGGCGTCGCCGGCGCAGCCGGGAAAGCGCGGCTCCCTGAAGGCCAAGGACGAACAGGTTTTGAAAGTCTTCCCGGACCGATCGCAGAAGCGGAAAGCGCCGGCCAATCTCGAGCCCGCCGGAAAGTGGGCGACCCAAAGCGCCGCCGTGAGCGAGTACAAGAAACTGCGCGACGCGCATATCGCTTATGTGGACCAGACCCAGGACGACCTGCGCGCGCACTTCACCGAGAATCGCGTGATGGGCGAGATCGACGGCTACCAGTGGATGTTGTTGATCTCGGCGCACACCGAGCGGCACGTCTTGCAGATCGAAGAAGTGAAGGCCAGCGCGAAGTACCCGAAGAAGTAGGCGCCGTTGCGCATCGGAATCCATACGTCGATTGCGGGGGCGCTTGAAAACGCCGCGCTGAAGGCCGTCGAGCTTGGGGCGAACACGTTTCAGATCTTTTCGGCCAGCCCGCGGATGTGGCGCGCGGGGCCCGCCAAACCGGAGCAGATCGCGCGGCTCAAGGCGGTCCGCGCGAAGCACGATCTTGCGCCGCTGGTGATCCACGACAACTACCTGATCAACCTCGCGGCGCGGGAGCCGGTGATGCGGGCGCGCTCCATTGCGGCCTTTCGCGGCGAGATCGAGCGCGCCATTGCCATCGGCGCCGAGTACCTGGTGGCGCACCCGGGCAGCTACCGGGGCCAGACGATCGAGCAGGGAATCGAGGCCGTCGCCGAAGGCCTAGTCGAAGCCGCGCGCGGGTTGAAGAGCCGCTGCCTGGCGATTCTGCTCGAGAACACCGCCGGCTCCGGCGCGCAGATCGGCAGCTTGTTCGAAGAACTCGCCGAGCTTCGCGGCCGGGCCGGGCGCGGTCTGGGTTTTCGCATCGGCTTTTGTCTCGACACGGCGCACGCGCTGGCTGCGGGCTACGACGTTGCTACCGCGAAAGGCCTGCGCGAAACCGTGAAGCAAATCGAGCGCGTTCTGGGCCTGGAAAACGTTCCCGTCATCCACGCCAACGACTCGAAGGCTGCGCTGGGCTCGCGCGTGGACCGGCATCAGCACATCGGACAGGGATATATTGGTCTGGAAGGCTTCCGCCGCATCCTGAATCACCCGAAGCTGCGCGCGAAGGCTTTCATCCTCGAAACTCCCGTCGATAAAGAAGACGACGATCGGCGAAACGTCGAGGCGCTGAAGAGCCTATGCCGGAAAAGTTCTACGACCATCAAGCGATCGAGATGAAGTGGTTCGAGCGTTGGGGGCAAGACCCGGCGCTCTACGCCGCCGAGGAGCACTCCTCGCGGCCGAAGTACTACGTGCTGGAAATGCTGCCCTACCCCAGCGGCACGCTGCACATCGGCCACATCCGCAACTACACCATCGGCGACGCGCTGGCGCGCTACAAGTGGATGCGCGGCTACAACGTGCTTCATCCGATGGGCTGGGACGCCTTCGGGCTGCCCGCCGAAAACGCCGCCATCGCGCGCGGCCGTCACCCGCGCGAGTGGACCCGGGCCAACATCGCGGAGATGAAGAAACAGCATCACCGCATGAACTTCAGCTACGACTGGGCCCGCGAACTCTCCACCTGCGAGCCCGAATACTACCGCTGGAACCAGTGGTTCTTTCTGCGCATGCTGGAGCGCGGCCTGGCCTATCGCAAGCAGGCCCTGGTGAACTGGTGCTCGAAGTGCGCCACCGTGCTGGCTAACGAACAGGTGCTGGGCAACGGCTGTTGCTGGCGGCATGAAGACACCACGGTGGAGCAGCGCGAACTCGAACAGTGGTTCCTGCGCATCACCCACTACGCCGACGAACTGCTGGCGGACATCGACAATCTGGCCGGCGGGTGGCCCGACCGGGTGCTGACCATGCAGCGCAACTGGATCGGCCGCAGCGAGGGAACCGAGTGCGATTTCCGGCTGGAGGAAACCGGCGAACCCATCCGCGTTTTCACCACGCGCGTGGACACGATCTTCGGCGCCACCTGCGTAATCCTGGCTCCCGAGCACCCGCTGGTGGCCAAGCTGGTGGCCGGCGAGGAGGCCCGCAAGGTCCGGGAGATGATCGACGCGCGGGCGCACAAGGCCCCGGGCGATCTGGAAAAGGACGGCCTGTTCACCGGCCACTTCGCCGTCAACCCTTACAGCGGCGAACAGGTTCCCATCTGGGTCGGCAACTTCGTGCTCATGGGATACGGCACGGGCGCCATCATGGCCGTGCCCGCGCACGACGAGCGCGACTTCGAGTTCTGCAAACGCTACGGCATTGCGATTCGTCCGGTCATTCGCCCGGTGGACGGCGAACTGGCCAGGGAAGAAGATATGCAGCAGGCGTTCATCGACGATGGCGTCTGCCAGAATACGGGCGAATGGTCGGGCCTGGAGAGCGCCGAAGCGCGCCGCCGGATGACGGCGAAAGCCGTAGCCGAGGGTTTCGGCCAGGGCGCGGTGACCTACCGCATCAAGGACTGGGGCATCTCGCGCCAGCGCTACTGGGGCACGCCGATTCCGGTCATTCACTGCGCCGCGTGCGGCATCCTGCCGGTGCCGGAGAAAGACCTGCCCGTGATCCTGCCGCTGGACGTCGCCATCACCGGCCAGGGCCGCTCGCCGCTGGAGAGCGTGCCGGAGTTCATGAACGTGAAGTGCCCGTCGTGCGACGCCCGCGCGCGCCGCGAAAGCGACACCATGGACACGTTCATCGATTCGTCGTGGTACTTCTACCGGTATTGCGACGCCGGCAACGACCAGGCGCCGTTCGATTCCGCCAAGATCGCCTACTGGTTCCCCATCGATCAGTACATCGGCGGCGTCGAGCACGCCATCCTGCACCTGATCTACTCGCGCTTCTGGACCAAGGTGATGCGCGATCTGGGCATGGTGACCAACGACGAGCCGGCGGCGCGCCTGTTCACCCAGGGCATGGTGATCAAAGACGGCGCGAAGATGTCCAAGAACAAGGGCAACGTGGTGAGCGCCGAAGAGATGATCGACCGCTTCGGCGCCGATACCGGCCGTGTGTTTGAGCTGTTCGCCGCGCCTCCGGAAAAGGACATGGACTGGACCGACGCCGGCGCCGAGGGAGCCTACCGCTTCCTGGGCCGCGTCTACCGGTTCGTCACGCGCAACGCCGAACGCATGCGGCCCGGCGACCCCGCGCCGCGCACCGAGGCCGACCGCCAGGTGCTCCGCAAACTGCACCAGGTGATCCGCAAGATCACCGAGGACTTCGAGAGCCGCTGGCACTTCAACACTTCGATTGCGGCGATCATGGAACTGGTCAACGAAATCTATGCCGCCGAGACCAGCCTGTCGCCGGGAGTGGTGGCGGAAACGATTGAGAAGCTGATCCTGTTGCTGGGGCCGTTCGCGCCGTACGTGGCCGAGGAGATGTGGGAGGAGATCGGCCGCGCCGGTCCGGTCTTCAAGCAGCCGTGGCCGTCATTCGACGAGGAGTTGGCGCGCGAGGAAGGCGCCGAAGTCGTCGTCCAGGTGAATGGCAAACTACGGGACCGCATGGTAGCGCCTTTCGGCGCCTCGCGCGAGGAACTGGAACGCCGCGCGCTGGCCGGCGAAAAAGTGCGGCCGCATCTGGCCGGCAAGCAGGTTGTGAAAGTGATTGTGGTTCCCGACAAACTGGTAAATATCGTTGTGAAATAGGATGGGTCATATGAGTATCGAAGATTCCCCGCGCCGCGATTTCCTGAAAACCGCCGGCGCCACCGCACTCACCACCAACATCTTCACCGGCCAGGTGAAGGGCGCCAACGACCGCGTCTCGGCCGCCTTCATCGGCATGGGACGCATGGGCATGGGCAACCTGGGCCATGCCATGAAACAGGAGAACCTGGCCGTGGCCGCGGTGTGCGACGTCTATACCCCGCACCTTGAGAAGGCCGTCGAGGCCACCAAGGGGCAGGCCAGAGGCATCCAGGATTTTCGCGAGATCCTGGCCGACAGGTCGATCGACGTGGTCTGCATTTCGACGCCCGATCACTGGCACGCCTACATGGAAGTCGAGGCGTGCAAGGCGGGCAAGGATGTGTACGTCGAAAAGCCCATCTGTTGCACCGTCGACGAAGGTCAGAAAATGGTGCAGGCCGCGCGCAAGTACAAGCGCGTGGTGCAGGCGGGCACCATGCAGCGCTCGGGCATCCATTTCCAGCAGGCTTGCGACATCGTCCGAAGCGGCAAACTCGGCAAGGTCACCGTGGTTCACACGCTGAACGCGGGGCTGGCGCCCCAGAAAGGCATCGGCAAGCCGCCGGATACGGACCCGCCGCCGGATCTGAATTGGGACATGTGGCTGGGTCCGGCGCCCAAGCGCCCGTACAACAAGAACCGCTTCGGCGTCGATCCCAAGGCCTTCTCGCACTTTCGCTGGTTCTGGGATTACGCCGGCGGCATGATGACCGACTGGGGCATCCACTGGCTGGACATCGTTCAAATGGCCTTCGACGAGGCCTGCCCCAAGGCCATCACCGCGCTGGGCGGCAACCTGTGGCTGGAAGACAACCGTGAAACGCCCGACCTGATCCATGTCACCTGCGAGTACCCGAACTTTGTGGCGACTTACGAGAACCGGAACTCGTCCAGCCTCACGCTCGGCGCGCATCGTTCGGGCATCTATTTCCACGGGACCAAGGGCACCATGTTCCTCGACCGCAGCCAATATCACATCGTGCCCGAGCGCGGCTCGGATCTGGAAGAAGTGACGGTGAAGTCGTCGAACAACAGCAACAACGCCCACTGGGCGAACTTTCTCGAATGCGTGAAGACTCGCGAGAAGCCCATGAGCGACATCGAGAAGTGCTACCGCTCGACCGCGACCTGCCTGCTGGGCAACGTGTCGTATCGTTCCAAGCTGCGCATCGACTGGGACATCGACAAGGGGACCATCGCGCAACCGGAAGCGCGCAAGTACCTTACGCGGGAGTACCGCAAGCCCTGGAAGCTGGTGGTGTAGGCGCGCAGGCGCGCTTCACCCGGCCTCGGCGAGGATCTCTTCGACGATCTCGACGGCGTCTCGCACAAACTGGCGGCATCGCGTCTGGAAGAGATCGTTCTGGCGGGCGTGTTCGAATCCCGCCGCTGTCGAGATGTCACAGCCCAGAAGATCGCGGCAGAGCGTGTATCCGGTCCGCTCGGCGAACTTGCCCATGAACCGCCGCCCGGTTTCGTAGGTCTTGTCCTTCTCGGTCCGGTTCTCTTCCGGAGTGACGCTGCGTTGCGCCAGGCCGATCGCCATGATGGCTCCGGTGATGGCGCCGCAGGTCTGGCCCGTGCGGGCCAAACCGCCGCCGAACCCGGCGGCAATCCGAAGCGCCAGATCCCGGTCGACGCCTCGCCGCTCGGCACACACGGAGAACACCGCTTGCGAGCAGGAATAGCCCTGCTTGAATCGCTCGACCGCCAAATCTGCAAGGTCCATGAAATCCCCTCCTGTCACATGCTTCCAGTTTACAGCGCCGCCCGGTTGTCTAGGCTGCGCCACAAATACCAGCAGGCCACCGAGCAGTAGGGCCGCCACGCCGCGGCGATCGTCTCCATTTCGGCGGGCTTGGGCAAATTGGGGAGCCCGTATTGTTTCTTCATCGCGGCGCGGATGCCCAGGTCGGCCGTGGGCAGCACGTCGGGGCGGCCCAGCGCGAAGATCAGGAACATCTGCGCGGTCCACACGCCGATGCCTTTCACGGCGGTCAGGTGCGCGATGACCTCCTGGTCCGGCAGTTCGGGCAAGGTCCGGAAATCGACCTCGCGCGTGAGCGTCTTCTGGGCCAGGTCGCGGAGATAGGCGGTTTTCTGCTTTGAAAGGCCCAGGGATCGCATGCGCGCCTCATCCAGCTTGAGCACCGCGCGCGGCGTCACGCGCCGGCTTACAGCCGCTTCCAGCCGCCCGTAAATGGTTGCGGCGGCCTTGCCGCTCAACTGCTGGTAGACGATGGAGCGAGCCAGCGCGGGGAAATCGGCCGGAGCCATTTTCTGTCCATAGGGGCCGACGCGCTGGATAATGGCCTTTAGCACGGGGTCGGACCGTTTCAGGTGCAAAATCGCTTTTCTCATGGGAACGCGGCCGGGGGCGGGCGCATCTATTAGTATGCAATGAAGCTCTGCCTGCCGACTGCATTACTGCTGTTTTCGCTAGCCGCCACGGCGCAACAGGAACAACCGCCCGCGATCCAGGTGGACGTGGACGTGGTGAACCTGCTGTGCTCGGTGCGCGACAAGAAAGGCGCGCTGATCGCGAACCTCACCAAGGACGACTTCGAGGTCTTCGAGGACGGCAAGCGCCAGCAGATCCGCTACTTCGCCCGCGAGACCGACCTGCCGCTCACCATCGGCCTGCTGGTGGACGTGAGCGTGAGCCAGGAAGGATTGATCGAAGTCGAGCGTCGCGCGGCGTCGCAGTTCTTCTCGCAGGTGCTGGGCAAGAAGGACGTCGCGTTTCTGATCAGCTTCGGCGCCGAGGCCGAGCTGCTTCAGGACTTCACCAACTCGCAGAAATTGCTGCGCGCCGCCCTCGACCAGCTTCGCCTCAGCGCCAGTTCGGGAGGGATACATCCGGGGCCGGTGCCCACGATGTCGAAACCGCGCGGCACCATTCTTTTCGACGCGGTGTATTTGGCGGCCGGCGAAAAACTGCGCGGCGAGGTGGGCCGCAAGGTGATTATCCTGCTCACCGACGGCGTCGACCAGGGCAGCCGCGTGAAGCTGCGGGAGGCCATGGAGAGCGCGCAGAAGGCCGACGCGATAATCTACAGCGTCTACTACTCCGACCCCGGCTTCTACCGCGGCCGCTACGGCGGCATCGGCTTCGGCATGGGCGACGGAGATTTGCGCCGAATGTCCGAGGAGACTGGCGGGCGAGAGATGAAGGTGGATCGCAGGCGGCCGCTGGAAGACATCTTCAAAGAGATCCAGACCGAGATGCGCAGCCAGTACGCGATTGGGTACACGCCCGCCAACCCGGCCAAGGACGGCTCGTTCCGGCGCATCGAAATCCGGCCGCGCAGCAAGGATCTCAAGGTCCAGGCGCGCAAAGGCTACTACGCGCTGAAGCCGGGAACGACGTAAGGGCTCGTTACCGCTTCCTCACGGCCGCGGCTCGGAAGCGTATTCTGAGCCGCGACCGTGAGGGAGCGGACGGACACTAATCACCGGCCATTCACGCTACAATGATCTCCGCATGACACGGAGAAGCGCGCTGAAAACGGGAGTGGGCGGATTGCTGTCCGCCGGGACATCGGGCGAGGAGCGGTCGCAGGCGCGCTCGATGGTGATCACGCGGCGGGGCATCGCCGCCACCAGCCAGACGCTGGCGTCGCAGGCGGGCGCGCAGATCCTGGCGCGCGGCGGTTCGGCGATGGATGCCGCCATTGCTTCGAACGCCGTGTTGCATGTAGTGGAACCCATGAGTTGCGGCATGGGCGGCGACCTGTTCGCCATCCATTGGAACGCGCAGACCAAGTCGCTCACGGGCATCAACGCCAGCGGCTGGGCGCCCAAGCGCATGACGCTTGCCGCGTTGCGCGCCAAAGGCGCAACCGCCATGCCGGGGCTGGGCATCCTGTCGGCCACGGTGCCCGGCTGCGTCGACGGCTGGGAGAAGCTGAACCGGAAGTTCGGCAAGCTCAAACTGGCCGAGGTTTTGCAGCCGGCCATCTACTACGCCAAGACTGGCTTTCCGGTCACCGAGATCATCCACGGGCACTGGGATGGAGCGGTCGCCAAGCTGGCGGCCGACGAGGGGGCCGGCCGGGTCTATCTGATCAAAGGCCGGGCTCCGGAGGTGGGCGAAATCTTCCGCAATCCGGACATGGCCCGCACGCTCGAGCTGGTCGCCAAGGGCGGCGCCGACGCGTTTTATCGGGGTCCAATAGCGCAGGCGATCGTCAAGACCTCGGAAAGACACGGCGGCCTGTTCGACCTTTCCGACTTCGCCGAGTTCTCCGCCGAATGGGTCGAGCCGATCTCGACCGAATACCGCGGCTGGAAGGTTTACGAACTTCCGCCCAACGGGCAGGGCATCGCGGCGCTGATGATGCTGAACCTGATGGAGCGCTTCCCGCTGGGCGAATGGGGCGCCATGAACCCGGACACCTGGCACGTGAAGATGGAAGCGCAGAAGCTGGCCTACCAGGACCTGCACCGCTACGTGGCCGACCCGCGCCAGGCCAAGGTGCCGGTGGCCGGAATGCTTTCCAAGAAGTACGCGGCCGGGCGCGCCGCGCTCATCGACAAAGCCAAGGCGCGCTGCGACGCCGGGCCCGGAAACCCGCTGCCGTACGAGGGTGACACAATCTATCTTTCGGCCATCGACGCGGAGGGCAATATCGTCTCGCTGATCCAGAGCGTATACCAGGCCTTTGGCTCGGGCGTGCTGGTGGACGGCATGGGGTTCCACCTGCACAACCGCGGCGCGCTGTTCTCGTTCGACCCCAAGCATCCGAACGCGGTCGCGCCGCGCAAGCGGCCGTTCAACACCATCATTCCGGCGTTCATGGAAAAGGGCGATCTGCACGTCGGCTTCGGCATCATGGGCGGGTCGAATCAGGCGCAGGCGCACGCGCAGTGGGTCTCCAACGTCGCCGATCACGGGATGAACCTGCAGGCGGCGCACGAAGCGCCGCGCTTCACCAAGCTCATGCCGGGCGGCTGCGACCTGATGATCGAGAACCGCGTGCCGCAGGCGGTTCGCGCGGCGCTCGCCGCGCGCGGGCACAAGCTCGACGTGCGCGCCGACTTCTCGAGCAACATGGGCGGCGGCCAGGCCGTGATGCGCGACGCGCGCGCGGGCGTCAATTACGGCGCGTCGTCGCCCCGCAAAGACGGCGCGGCGGTGCCCGAACCCGACCCATACTGGGGCGCTGGGAAGCAGTGAGGCCGCCGCGCGCCACACGGCGAGGCGTCAGACCCGCTATCATCTTAAGTTCGGCGTTCCATGTCCGATTCACGGAGAGAACTTATGACGATCAAAACATCCCGGCGCGGCTTTCTGGCCAGTTCGGTCGCGCTGACCCTGCCTTCACTGCCCGCTCTGGCGGCCGCGGCCAAGGCCGACGACATCAAGCTTGGCGTGGCCACCTACTCACTGCGCGAGTTTCCGCGCGCGCAGGCCATCGAGATAATCAAGAAGCTGGACATCGAGAATGTCAGCATCAAGGAATTCCACCTGCGCTACAAGTCGACGCCCGCGGAACTGGCGCAAGGCAAGAAAGAGTTCCTGGATGCC
>JAUYBU010000533.1 GCA_030693045.1 Bryobacterales bacterium
TGGTATGCAGCTTGAAATTCTTCGAGTGTTCCGGATGGATACCTCGGAGTTGGCGTCCCCACTCTCGACCACAGAACTCCTATGAAGATGTCGTAATCGGTTCCGAGCTGGCTGCTGATTACGGCTTGCGGATCTGAGCCAAACTCGGGGTACGCGTGTGTTTCCCATCCGAGCAATTCCAGTTGCAGCCCCTGGCTAGACAAGATCGAATTCATTTCGCGGACGACCTTCTCTAGGCGGGCCCTTTCGGATTGAACGTCCACTGGTGACGCGAGGAATATTCTGAACTGTTGCAGATTGCGGGGCATGACACATAATCTTATCACCTTATGATCGGAACAGCGCGCGGTCAATAAGCCTTCGCGCGGCTCACGAGCATCGGAACCTTTACCCGAAGGAAAAGTCCAAGAGGCCTCTCAAACTTCCGTTTTGGAGTCCAAGCTGGCGGCCGGCAAGGCTGCTGTCTTCAGTGTCGCTGTCTTTAGGTAATTGACAATTCTGTCCTGAAAAGGCCGGCGCCGGCGGTTCGATTCCGTCCGTGGCCACCAATTGCACACGAGACTCTCCGGCGTTCGGCTGGGCACTGATCTTGCCCGGTGCTTGGTACTCGCGTCGCGCTCGACGGACGTAAGTGCGAGTGTCGTAGCGCGCGAAACATCTCCGCCGCCCGAGGTCTCGCCGTACCCGCGCCGGGGTGCCCCCAAAGGAACCGGCGCAATTGTCGGCTGGCAGCCAGCCGACAGCCCGCCGACCCGCCCTACCACACCCGATCTTCGTCAATCGGCAACTCGACCGGGGCGCGCTCTTTCGCCGACTGATACATCGCCAAAGCCCATTCGAGCGTCGGCACGACGGAGGCGAGCGGGATGAACGGCTCGTGGCCGCCGCGTATGGCGTCCACCATGTCCTCGATCACCACCTGGTGCTCCCGGAATCCGAGATCGGCGGCGCCGGTGGCGCCGGTCGAGGCGCCCGCCGTCCCATAGCGCCGAACTCCCGCGTCTTCCGGGCGCTCGTCGCGGAACTTCCAGGTCTCCATGCGGTCGCCCGACATAATGGCGGCGCCGTTTTCGCCATTCACTTCGATGCGGATGTCGGTCCCCGGCCACAGCGCGGTCGATGCCTGCACCACGCCCTGCGCGCCGTTCTCGAATTCGGTGAAAGCCAGCAGCGTGTCTTCCACATCCACGCCCGGATGGGCCAGGTTGTTCATGCGCGCCTCGACCCGCTTCACCGGACCGGCGAGGTATTGCAGCAGGTCGATGTAGTGGAAGGCCTGCGCGATGGTGACGCCCGAGCCGGAGCGCCGCTGGCCCCGCCACTCGGCCAGGCGGTAGTACTCGGCCGGGCGAAACCACTTCATGTACATGTCGGCGTGCAGCAGTTTGCCGAAGCGGCCCTCGCCAATGGCTTTGCGCATGGCTTGAATCGACTTGCGCGTGCGGCACTGGAGCACCACCCCGGCCCGTACGCCGGCCTGCCGCGAAGCCGCTATCATCTGGCGCACTTCGCCGAGCGACATCGCGGGCGGCTTCTCGATCAGCACGTGTTTGCCCGCCGCGATGCTCTTCATGACCGCGTCGAAATGCAGATGATTGGGGGTCAGGATATTGACCACCTGGACTTTCGGGTCGGCCAGCATCTGGTCGAGCGTCGCGTAGCTCTGGCAGCCAAACTGGGCGGCGAAAGCGGCCAGCCGATCCGGCGCCACGTCGGAAACGGCCACCAGTTCCGCGACTTCCGACGCCTTCAGCGCCTTGGCATGGAAGGGCGCGACCAGGCCCGTTCCGAGCAGTCCAAATCCGATACGGGAATCACTCATAGTTGCCTCACTCCGGAATCAGCAGCACTTTGAGCGCGCGCTGCGCCTCGATTTCGTCGAAGGCGTGACGCCACTCGGAAAGCGGCAGGCGATGGGAAATGATCTCTTGCGCGGGGATGCGCCCGGTATGAATCAGGTGGATGGTGCGATCCCAACTCGTGTAACTCGTGGACAGGTTGAAGATGATGTCGCAGACCTTGAAGGCGGCCTTGTCCCAGGGGAACGGAATGTGTTCCCTGGCGGTCAGGCCGATGGCGCAGATGCGGCCTTTCTTGCGCACCAATTCCACGGTCGAGGCGATGGCGGCGGGGGCGCCCGAGCACTCGATCACCAGGTCGGCGCCGATCCCGCCAGTGAGATCGCGGACCACATCGGCGGGATTGGTTTTCGACACGTCGAGCACGCTCTCGAACCCCAACTCCCGCGCCTTCTTCAGCCGGAGGCCCGCGTCCGCCGGCGTGCCTACGATCACGACATGGCGTGCGCCGCCAGCGCGCGCCGTCATGGCCGCCAGCAGCCCGATGGGTCCCGGTCCGAGCACAACCACGAAGTCGCCGGCTTCCACCTTCGCCCGCTCAACCACGTCGTGGACCGTGTTGGCCGTCGGCTCCACCAGCGCGGCGACATCGTAGCCCATGTCATCCGGGATGCGGTGCAGCAGGCGCTCCGGCATCTTAAGGTATTTCGTGAATGCGCCATCGATGCCCCAGCCCGGCGAGCGCTTCACGGGACAGATCTGGATGTTTCCGGTGCGGCAGAGATAACAGTGGCCGCAGGCCTGGGTGTGCGGTTCGCCGACCACGCGGTCGCCGGCCTTGTAGTATTGCGCACCGGGACCCGTCTCGACAATCCGGCCCGCGAATTCATGGCCGAGAATCACCGGAGGCCAGTACGGGAATCTGTCGTGCAGAACATGAACATCGGTGCCGCAGATGCCGCAGGCCTGGACTTCGATCAGAACTTCGCCGGGGCCCGGCCGCGGCGGCTCGACTTCCCGCAGTTCCAGGAATCCGGCGCCCTTTTGCGTCTTTACCAGAGCCTGCATTCTCACGCCCCTCACTGGCATGACCGCTCCCTGACGTTCGCGGCACGGAATAGGATACCGTGCCGCGACCGGGAGGGAGCGGT
>JAUYBU010000010.1 GCA_030693045.1 Bryobacterales bacterium
GGAAGGAACGGCGGAGAAAGTGGGACTGGTAGACCTTGTTCTTGTAGTGGCGAGTTGTAGTGGCCACATGAACTGGTCCAGTTCTGGATGGCATAACCAATTATAAGGCATACATTCAAGCAATGCAAGAGGAAAGTGATCTATTTAGTGGCTACATTTGTCAGGCCAAATCAGAGCCAAGCGATAGAGGGGATTGGAGTTGACCTACTTCACAGCCTGGAACTTCGGGCTAGATCGAATAGTGCTTTGTCGAAGGTCACAAGTGTGGCATGGCTTTGTCTTGCATATGCGAGCAGGTAGCAGTCGCCGACCCATTTGGACGCCGCTTTGCCCGCGAAAGGCGCCGTCGCTTCCCGGAACCCAGTCTCGAGACCTCGCGGTTCGGGATAGAACTCCACGCGCGGGTCGCTCAACCATCGGTCGTAAACGCTCCACGCTCTTCGCAGCGTAAGCGTCTGTTCGCCCATGGCGGACTGGTTCGTGAGAAGACGCAGCAGGCCCACGTGCGTATAGCGCGAAAAGATCAGCCTTGCCTCCCGAGGCAGCAGGTTGAGCCAGTTCCAGGCTTCGGCGTTGTGCCGATGGCCGCCTACCGACAGAGCGACCCAGACGTTCAGGTCAGGAAAAAACGAGGTCATGGGGGTTCTCGTCCTCGGGGAAGGCGGCGCCAAGCCTGCCCGAACCCGTAACCAGCGGACCCGTCACGTACGCGCCTTTCTTGTGCTCGCTGTAGACCTGCTCGATGGCCCGGATAATCAATGTCCGAATCGATGAACCCGATCGCTCCGCCCGGTCGCGGAGCCGGTCGTGCAACGGCTCCGGTATATCGACGGTTGTCCGAACTGCCATGACATCATTATGTCATAGAGGACATGGACCTGTATGCGGCCCCCCGCGCCCGGCTCAGAAGTCCAAACGCAGCGCCAGTTGAAGCGTCCGGTTGTTCTTCACCCTGCTGATCGACCCGCCGCTGATGATATCCACCTTGTTCTCCGGGAGGTTGAAGTTCGGACGGTTGGGCAGATTGAACGTGTCCAGGCGGAACTGCACCGAACGGTTCTCCCGAAACCGCAGCCGGCGCGACAGCGACGTGTTGATGTTGACGGCGCCCGGACCGTCCAGGATGTTGCGCCCCGAATTGCCGAACCGGTAGGACCCCACCGGGACCACCGGAAACACCGTACGGTCGAACCACTGATCCACCGAGGGGCTGTCAAGCGCGCCCTTGGCGATGCGGTCCGGGCGGCTGGCTTCGCCATTGGTGTAACTGAAGTTCGCCACCTTGGGGGTGAACGGCGGCCCGGTGTAAATCGTGCTGGTACCCGAGATCTGCCAGTCGCGCCACAGCGGGTGCCGCGAATAGCTCGGCGACCAGATGAAACTCGCGGCGAAAGAGTGGCCGATGTCGAAGTCCGAGCGCCCCCGTTCGCCCTTCAGGTTTCGCGAATCCTGCGCATTGCCGAAGTTGTACTGAACGGTTCCGCCGGTGTTCGAACTCTCGTCGATCGACTTCGCATAAGTATAGGCCGCCCGCACGAACAGTTGCTTACTGAACCGGCGGCGGACGGTGACCGACCCCGCGCTGTAAATCGAGTTCGAGCCGTCGGAGATGATGTTGATTGTAGAGAACCCGGCATACGGCCGGACGGACCGCAACGCCTGCTCGCGGTTTTGCTGGTTGATGTCGTAACGGCGCTGAAGGTGCGTGCCCTTGGAACCCGCATAGGCGGCCTCGATCACGGTTCCGCGCCCGAACTCCCGTTCCAGGGTGAGGTTCCACGATTGCAGGTACTGGCTCTGCGGGTTGACCTCCTGCCCACTCGTGCTGGTCACGCCGCCCACGCTGCGCCGGGCCGCCGGATAAGGATCGGAGACGGTCACCAGCAGCGGATTCGACGTGTTCGCCGAGTAGGACTCGTTGATCGAGAAGGGATACGTGTCGCTGTACTCGTCCATGCGGTAAAGCGAACTGCTCCCATAGAAAATGCCGTAGCCGCCTCGAATCACCGACCTGGTCCCTCGGAACGGGCGCCACGCGAAGCCGAACCGGGGAGCGAAGTTGGTGTAGTCGGTCTTGGTGATGGTGGGCGGCAGGCCCGCATCGGCGGCCATCGTGATGTACTGCGGAAGGCCCGAATTCAGGATTCGCTGGTCGAAATCGGGAATCGTTCCCTTGCCCGCGATGACAATCTTGCCCAGCGACGGCACGAACATCGACCAGGCGCCGAACTTCTCGCGCGGCGGTTTCATCAGATCGTAGCGCAAGCCCAGATTGAGCGTCAGCGTGGGCGAGGCCTTGAAGTCGTCCTGCACGTACCCGGAATAGTTCGAGATCAGGTGATACGGGCCGGCCGCGTCCAACTGCCGGCGCGTGCTGCTGGGCCAGCCTAGCAGCATGTCCGCCATCGGGTTGGTGGTGAAGCGGCCGAGGAAGGTGAGCCGGCCGCGCGTATCGCCGTACTGGCGCGCGAAATACTGCATGCGCAGAAAGTCGCCGCCGAATTTCGCCGAGTGCCGCCCGCGGATCCAGGTGATGGCCGAGGCGTACTGGTAGTTGTTGAACGCCCAGACCTTGGGGTAATCGTAAGCCGGGCCCAGCGTGATGTATCCGCTCACGTCGAGCTGCGGAAGGCCCCGCGCCGCCGGGTTCGCCGTGCCGCCCACGAACCCAACATCGGCGGCCCAGTCGCGCTCCCCGCTCAACGGCCAGCGCTGATTGTTCGTCTTGCGCGAGAACGATGCGCTCGCTTCCAGGAACATGGACGGCGTGATGGTCCGCAGATAGCGCACGTAAGAGAGCAGGTCCAGGGTGTTGTTTCTTAGCCCGAACAGCGGCAGCGGCGAGCGGCCGTTAACCACCGGGTCATAGGTCGAATTGGGCCGCCAGAAGGCGCTCAGGGTGAGCCGGTCCTGGGGGCTGGCCTGGTGGTCCACCTTGACGCCCATGTTGTTGTTGCTGGTGGTACCGTTGCCCTGCGAGATGAAATTGTTCACCGATCCGGTCAGGTTGGGCTTGGGGTAGTAGGCGGCCAGTTTCAGGGCCACCGGGTCGAAGCGGCTCACCGGAATCCGGTTGTTGGGGAATGGAGCATTGGCCAGCGTGTCGGTCAGCCTGATGGGCTTGCCAAAGGCGTCCGTGGCCTTCGAGAAATCTCCCTGGAGCATCTCCGGCAGCGGCACGATGCCCCGCTGCGTCTTGCCGTCCACCACCCGCAGCGAGTCCCAACTTGCCATGAAGAAAGTGCGGTTCCGCCCGTCGTACAGCTTGGGGATGTAGACCGGGCCGGTTACCGTGGCGCCGAACTGATTGCGGCGCAGCTTGGACTTCTCGACGTCGAAGTAGCTCACGGCGTCCCACACGTCGTTGCGGATGAACTCGTAAAACGATCCGCGCAGGCGGTTGGTCCCGCTCTTGGTGATCACGCTCAGCACGCCGCCGGCATAGCGCCCGTATTCGGCCGCGAACCCGGAGGTGATCATCTTGAACTCCTGCACGCCTTCCAGCGACAGGTTGATGACCGCGCCGGTGTTGCGCCGCTGGGTATTGTTCATCCCGTCGATGAGGAAGCCGATGTTGTCGGCGCGCGCGCCGTTCACCGCGTACTGACCGTCGCCCCCGTCGCCCTTGGGTATCACGCCGCCGGTCAGGTACGCCAGATCGGCGAAATTGCGGCCGTCCAGCGGCATCTCGGCGATCTCTCCGTTGGTGGTGACCTCGCCCCGCGCGCCGCTCTCGGTGTTCAATGCGGGCGCCGCGTCGGTGACGGTGATGCTCTCGCTGGCCGAGCCGACTTCCAGCGGAATGTCGATGCGCATCGCCTGGTCCACCGCCAGCGTGATCTCGGCGCGCCGGTAAGTGCGGAATCCCGCGCTGCCGGCCTCCATCGAGTACCGCCCGGGGGGCACGTAGGGAATCCTGAAATCCCCGGCCTCATTCGAGGAGCCGGCCTGCGAAATATTGGTGTCCAGGTTCGTGATCTTGATCGAAACGCCGACGATCACCGCCCCGCTCGCGTCCGTCACCCGCCCCACAACGCTGGCCGACGATGTCTGCGCGGCAGCGCTGGCCGCCGCCGCGAGCAATACCGCAATAAAAGTAAGAAGCCTCATACAGTACCCAGTTTCAGTTTACCGCCTGGCACTGGAGGCCTCGCGCGCGCCTCCCCGTCAGAACAGCAGCTTCAGGCCGAACTGCACCCGCCGCGGCTCGTCGGCGCTGGTGATCTGTCCGACACCCGCCGTGTTGATGTTCGCGCCCGGCAGACCGAAGCCCGGCGTGTTGGAGGCGTTGAACGCTTCGGCCCGGAACTGCAGCCGGAAACGCTCCGACAGACGGAACGCCTTCGCCAGCGAGAAGTCCAGGTTCGTCTGCGAAGGGCCAAACAGGATGTTCCGTCCGGAATTACCGTAGGTGTAGTTCGGCTGCACCTGGAATGCGCTCACGTCGAACCACAGGTCGATCGAACGCTTATCCGACTCAAGCGTGCCGTCGCCGATCCGGGTCGGCCGGTCGGCGCCCCCGGCGTTGGTGATCCCGCCCGAGGTGGTCACCGTGAACGGCAGCCCGGTGTTCCGGGTGAACACGCCGCTGAACTGCCAGCCTCCCAGAATCGCGGCCGTGAACGGGTCCGCGTCCCCCATCCACTTCTTTCCCCGGCCGAACGGCAATTCATAGGTGGCACTGAGCACGAAGTTGTGCCTTACATCGGAGAGGGAATTCCCGCGATTCGACTTGCGGTCCCACGGCTTCAGCACTCCCACGCCGCTGTTGTTTCCCACTTCGTCGACGTTATCGATCGACTTCGACCACGTGTAGGCCCCCAGGAACGTCAATCCCTGGGAGAACCGCTTCTCCATTTTCACAATCATGCCGTTATAACTCAGGTTGCCCAGCCCTATCTGCTGGTTGACCGAGTTATAGAAGGGCCACAGCCGGCGGCTGGCCACCGGCACCGGAGAAGGGGCGATGTCAAAAGGAAGGCTCAGATTCAGCCCGGTCAGCAGCTTTCGCGTGGCGTTTCCGTTGTAGCCCACCGTCAGCAGGGTATTGAACGGCAGCTCGCGCTGGATATCGAAGAACCACTGCTGCGAGTACTGCGTCGGCAGGTACCGTCCCGGAGCGTCAATGCCCACGGCATTCGGACCGGGCACTTCGGTGGCCGGCAACTGAACCGCCGGAAATCCGCCGCTCAGCGTCAGACGCGGATTGATGCGGTCCAGAGTCCCAAAGCCGATCTCGATAAAGTCCGGCGCCTGGTTTTGCCCGCGCGACCATTGCGTCTGCAAAGCGTCGGCCCGGGCGTAGATGACTCCCGCCCCCGCGCGCAGTACGGTCTTGTTCGAGAACCGGTAGGCGAAGCCCAGACGCGGCGCAAAATTGTTGAGGTCATTCTCGCAGTTGCAGTCGCCCTTCCCGAATCGGATCTGGTTCAGCCGGGCGGTCGGCCCGGTGTTCGAGTAGTCGATCGTGAAGGTAGACACCCGTCCCACCGGGAAATACGGCGCGTAGAAAATGTCGTAGCGCAGACCCAGGTTCAGTGTCAGCCGCGGCGTAATCTTGAAGTCGTCCTGAAAGAACGCCGACAACGCGTTGGCGATCAGATCTTCCCCATTCTCATTGCCCACGGTGCCGCCCGACGCCGTGCCTAGCATGAATTCCGCCATACCGTCGCCGGTGGCGCCGCGGTTGGCGGGATTGGCGGTGAACTCGCGAGCGAAGGCGAACTGTCCCCGCGCGAACCGCGCCGCGTTCCGGAACACGCGGTCGCGCCGGAACTCGCCGCCCATCCGCACGCTGTGCTTGCCCCAGCTCTTGAAAACGGTGTCGGTGAACTGGTACACCCGCATGTTGTTCGTGTTCGGCCAGAACGAACGCGAACCGATCTCGCTGTATCCCGCCGGGGTGAACCGCGAAATGCCATGGTCGTTCGAGGTGGCGAAATTGGTCTTCGGAATCCCCTTGATGCCATATTCGTCAAACAGCGGCTTGTCGTAGGGGATGTCGAAATTGGTGTTCGGCGCAGTCAGGCCGAAACGGAATTCGTTGGTCAGCGACGACCCGATGGTCGCCGTGTAGGACGCCGCCAGGCTGTTGCTGCGAATGACGGTGGTCGACGCCAGAGCTCCGTCGGCGGGCATCGGCAGGGGGCCCGGCTGGTAGCGGTCGCGGTTGCGCCTGCTGTAGCGCCCCGACAGCCGGCTGCTGTCGCTCAGGTTGTGGTCGCCCTTCACGTCGAAGGTGTCGACATCATTGCTCTCGGATGGCGAGTAGAAAAAGTTGTTCGCAATCTTGGTCGGGTCGGTGGGCAGCGGATACAGCGCCAGCAGCTTGGGGAACAGCGGGTCCCAGCGATTCTTCGGGATGATGTTGCCCGCAAACGGCTGCCGCGTGAAACTGGCGGCCGTCCCCACCGTGGTGGCCGGATCGAACACCGGCCGAATGCGGTTGAAATTCCCTTCCCGCACTTCAGCCACCGGCACCGTGGAAACGGAGCTTTGTCCCAGCCGCGTGCGCGTTCCTTCCCAGGAACCGAAGAAGAATGTCTTGTCCTTCCTCACTGGCCCGCCCAGAGTCGCACCATACTGGTTCTGCCTGTAGGGCGGCTTCTTGGACCCGCTGCGGTTGGCGAAGAAGTTCGTGCCATCCAGATTCGAGTTGCGCAAGAACTCATACGCCGAGCCGTGCAACTGGTTGGTCCCCGACTTGATGTTCACAAACACCTGCCCGCCCATGCGCGTTCCGTACTCCGCGGACAGGTTGTTGGTCACCACCCGGAACTCGCCCACCGAGTCCACGCTGGGTTTGACGGCCTGGGCCTCGAAGCCGATCGGCCCGCCCGAATAGGTCATCGAGTTGTCCACGCCGTCGATATTCACCTGCACCTGGTAGCCGTGCTGGCCGCCCGCCGAGAAGACCCCTTCGGCTTCCGGACGCGACCCGCGCGCCGCCGACGTCCCCGCCGTCAGTCGCGCCAACTCCAGAAAGTTGCGCCCGGCCAGCGGCAACTCGGAAACGCGCTTGTTGTCGATCACCTGCCCCACGGTCGCGGTCTCGGAATCCAGCATCGCCGCCGCCGCCGTGACGTTCACGCTCTCCACCAGCGCTCCCGGATTCAGCGTAAAGTCCACACGCGCGATCTGACCCACGTCGAGCTTGATCTCGGGCACTTCGGAGGTGGAAAAGCCTTGCTGCGCCGCGCTCAGTTTATACTTGCCCACCGGCAACGTGGGCAAAGCGTAGGAGCCGGCCTCGTTGGTTTTGGCCTCCCGGCGCAAACCGGTTTCCAGATTGGTCACCGTCACCACCGCGCCGGGTATCACGGCCTGGGAGGAATCGGAAACGACGCCCTGGATACCTGCGTTCTGGCCCCACAGGACGAAGCTCAATAAAAGTATCAGAATTACGGGTTTGGACATA
>JAUYBU010000107.1 GCA_030693045.1 Bryobacterales bacterium
CTCGATGCGCGTTTCGATCGGCGGCCGCTCCATTGGCGTGCCAGCCAATAACGCATTCACGCGTCCGGACGAGAGCCACCACTCGGCAATGCAGCGGTCGGTCGGCAAGCCGCCGTGCAGGTGGCTGGTGGTGGTCCCGTATTGGTTGAGCACGTAACGCCGCACCACGGCGCCCAGCCGCTCGATGTTGAAATAGGCGTTCTTGATCTCCAGCGGATCGAAGGTCCATTCCACCAGTTGGATGCCGCGCGCGATGGCGTCCTGGCGCTGGCGGAGTTTCAACGCGCGCCCCACGCCCGAGTTGCGGTGCTCGCCGACCACGCCCATCATGTGACTGTGCCAGTAAGTCTGTCCGCCCGCCTTGAGGCCCGGAATCGCGATGCAGAAGCCGATCATCCGCTGGCCGTCGAACGCGCCCCAGGACAGGCCGCCCACTTTGTTGGCAACCACGAACAGGCGCAGCGGCAACAGTTCCATGTCCTCGAAGCCCCAGATCTCCTTTTGCAGACCAACCGCTTCGGTGAATTCCTCGAGCGTGGAAAGCGGACGGACCTCAATCATGATTCTTGGCCTCCTGCCACAAGGCTTCCATCTCGTCGAGCGAGGCTTGTTTTGGCGACCGGCCCTGTTCGGCGAGCTTCTGTTCCGAATAGCCGAAGCGCTTGCGAAACTTGGCGTTGGTCTTGCGTAGCGCCTGCTCGGCGTCCACCTTCAGGAACCGCGCCAGGTTGACCAGCACGAACAACAGGTCACCGATTTCGTTCTCGATTTCCTCGCGCGGCGCGCCGCGGCGCGCTTCGGCCAACTCGCCCAGTTCCTCGTTGAGCTTGTCGAGCACCTGCTCCGGGTTTTCCCAATCGAAACCCACCGTCGCCGCGCGCGCGGTCAACTGTTGCGCCTCCACCAGCGCGGGCGCCGACCGCGAGATGGAACCCAGAAGCTGGCGCGTGTCCCGACCCTGGCTCTGTTTCTCTTCTTTCTTGATCTCGTCCCAGCGCTCTTTCACCTGGCCGGAGGTGCGCGCCGCCCCGTCGGCAAACACGTGCGGATGCCGGCGGACCAGCTTCTGGTTGATCGCATCCAGGGAATCGGAGATCGTGAATCGGCCCTCTTCTGCGGCCATCTGCGCGAAGAAGACCGACTGCAGCATCAGGTCGCCGTGTTCCGCGGTGAGTTCCGGCCAGTCGCGCGCGTCGATCGAGTCCATCACCTCGTAGGTTTCTTCGACCAGGTACGGCTTGATGGAGTCGAAGGTCTGCTCCCGGTCCCACGGACAACCATCGGGAGCGCGCAGCCGGGCCATGATTTCGACAAGTCTGGCGAAACGTTGCCCGGCGTCGGACGAATCAGGCGTCATCGGATGAAAACAGGCGGCGAAGTGGCCTGAAAGCTTGAGTTTAACACAGGCGGCGTATTGCGCCTCGACATGAGCGGCGAAGAAAGAGTAGGTTAGTGGTATGACGAAGGAGGCTGCGATCCGGGAGATTGCCAGCAGGCTGGTGTCCCATTTCGATCCGCTCAGAATCTACCTGTTCGGATCCCAGGCGCGCGGGGACAGCGGCCCGGAGAGCGATCTCGACTTCCTGGTCGTGGTTCCGGACGAGACGCCTCGGGAGAAGCTGAAAGCCGGCCCATTCTTCGTTCATGCCAAGGGCGTTCCGTTTCCAATTGACGTAGTCGTGTGGAAGGTCTCCGAATTCGATCGGCGGCTGCACTTGCGCGCATCGTTCCCAGCGACCGTTGTCAGAGA
The DNA here is from genome assembly GCA_030693045.1 of Bryobacterales bacterium. Classification (GTDB taxonomy): domain Bacteria; phylum Acidobacteriota; class Terriglobia; order Bryobacterales; family Bryobacteraceae; genus JACQZT01. Next base: position 1,751 of record JAUYBU010000107.1, read on the forward strand.
AGGAAGACTGCTTTATGCAGCCGCCGATCTCGTCGAGCGATGAAGCGCGGGAGTGGCTCCGCCGCGCACAAGCAGACCTGCGCATCGCCAGGCTGGCGCTGAACGACCGGCCGCCACTCACAAGCGAAGCGCTGTACCACTGTCAGCAGGCGGTCGAAAAGGCCCTCAAGGGATTCCTCGCCTTCCATGACCAGCCGATTCGGAAGTCACACGACCTGCGCGAACTGGGCGAACAGATTGCTGCGCTCGACACCTCGCTGCGAGAGATCGTCGAAGCCGCTTATCCCCTCACGGAATTCGCGTCCCGGTTCAGGTATCCCGGAGCTCCCTACGAGCCTGACGCCGGCGAGGCGTCCGCAGGCATGATGGTGGCCGGGCGGGTTGTCGCCGCCATCCGCGCCAAACTTCCGGAATCCGCCAGTTCGCCCGGCGCTTCGTGAAGCCGCATCCGCGGCCCGCCTGCCGGCGAACGCTCCGTCAAAGCGGGTAAGGAAGTGACTTCGCGGCACGGTTGCGGCGACAATCGTGAGATGAATCACACGCTGGTAGCCATCGTTCTGCTGACCGCCATTTCGGCGCTGGCCGGGATCGCAGCCCCGGCGACGATCCCGATTCAGGAGGGCTATGTCGATTCGGGCGGCGTTCTGATTTACTACAAATCGATGGGGCGCGGCGCGCCGCTGGTCATTTTGCATGGCGGCCCCGGGGCAACGCACGACTACTTTCTGCCGCACCTGGCGCCGCTGGCGCGGAACTTCCGGCTGGTCTTTCTCGACGAGCGCGGCTCGGGCCGTTCGCAGAAGCTCGAAGATCCCGCCGGCTACACGGTCGAGCACATGGTGGACGATACCGAGGCCGTGCGGCAGGCGCTGGGACTGGGCAAGATCGCGCTGCTCGGCCATTCCTGCGGCGGAGTGCTGGCGCAGGCTTACGCGCTCAAGTACCAGGGAAATCTCTCGCACCTGGTGCTGTGCAGCACGTTCCACAGCACCGCGAAGATGAACCAGGTGTTCCAGAAGATGCTGGCCGCCATGCCAGCCGAGCTGCGCGACCGCATCCGGTCGTTCGAAAAAGCGGGACTGTACGGCAAGGGCAAGCCGTACGAGCGAAACCGCTACCCCACCGACTACATGATTGCCGCCTGGGGTGAAGGTTACTTCCCGTATCTTTACGGCCGCCGTCCGGACCCGAACTTCGACCCCGTCGCTTTCGGCAACATGGCCTGGGACGTCTACCGCCAGATGTGGGGTTCCAGCGGCGAGTTCGTCATCGACGGCAACTTGAAGTCCGCCGAATACACTGACAAGCTCGCGACGGTGCGCGTGCCCACGCTGATCACCGTGGGCGACCACGACGAGTGCGCCCCGTCGCTTTCCGAAGAGATGCACAAGCTGATCGCGGGCTCAAAGCTGGTGATTCTCCCCGATTCGGGCCACAACACGTTTGTCGATCAGCCGGCGATGTTCCTGAAAGCCGTCGCGGATTTCCTGAAGAAGCAGCCCCCAGGCGAAACGGCTGATTCGCCGGGTCAGCGGGCCGAGGCCAGCAGGTGAGCTGGCAGCCATTCGATGAACTTGCCGCGCCGCAGGCCGCCGCCCACCATCCAGGATTGGTCCGGCTCGGGTTCGCGCAATACCTCGGCGACGGTCTTGAACCGCGGCATGGGCTCGGAACTGACGGTTCCCTTCCGCGTCCGCCACGACACCGATTTCCGCCGGGCGATGGCATCCACCACCTGGTTGGTGATCTGGCAGTCGCCGGCCACATAGTCCATCACGCGCTGATAGTTGCCCTTGTTCCACTCCCGCGGCGCATCGGCCGAATCCATGAGTTTGACTTGCCGCACCCCCATCGCCTCGGCCACCGCGGCCAGGCCGACCGGAAATCCTCGCCGGTTGAAAAACTGGAACATGGGATCGTATAAGCCCAGCGCCACGCCGGCCGCGGTTTCCATGTCGTCCGCATTGTAGCCGATCCAACGGAGATCGAACCCCAGACCGTTCCAGGCGAACAGCTTGCATCCGTCCTTCTGCATCTGCGCCAGGTACGCCAGGAGTTCCCGGGCCTTGCCCCGGTCCATTGACCGGGCGGGGACGCCGCCGTCGCCGGCCGAGTACCAGAGCCTGCTGTCGCCGCCCGACTCCACCGTGGCCGCCACTGAAATGTGAAACGGCCCGTATTGCGCCAGGTCCTCGCCAGGCTGCACGTCGAACTCGTCGGAAATTTCGATGTCGAAGCTGAGATACTTCATAGTTCCGCCGCGCCGAAGGCAGCCGGCGGCGCCGGGCACGCCCCTAGAATGTCAGCCGCAGGCCCAGTTGAATGCGGCGGCCGGGGAACGACGAGCTGACGACGCCGAAGCCGGCGCCGCCCAGCGTGCGCCCCGGGACGCTGAAGTTCGGGTGATTGAACGCGTTGAAGATCTCGGTGCGGAATTGCAGCCGCTTGGACTCGGAGAAGTTGAAGTTCCGCAGGATCGAGAAATCGAAATTGACCATTGCGTCGCTCCGCAACAGGTTCACTCCCTGGTTGCCGAAGGTGTAATTGGCCGGCTGCTTGAAGGCGCCGGTGTCGAACCAGCGGGCCAGGGTGCGCTCGCCGCCGGCCAGACCCGGGGGCCGCAGCACGTCGGCGCGCAGAGCCCCGGCGGAGAACGCGTTGGTCGAGTTGGTTTGGGTGGTGACGGTGAAGGCCGGCCCGGTCTGCAGCATCACGACCGAACCGACGCCCCAGCCGCCCACCAGGTAACCGATCGGGTGATTGGCGAGGTGGGCGCGCCCCTTGCCGAACGGCACTTCATAGAGCGAGCTCCAGGTCAAGCGCTGGCGGATGTCGTTGTCCGAGGGACCCCAGTCGGCGCGGCGGTTGTAGTAGTCGGAATACGGACCGCCGCTGGCGCCGAGCGCGGAGCCGGCGTCGGAGGTGTTGTCGAGGAACTTGGACCAGGTATAGGTGGACAGGATGCTGAAGCCCTTGGCAAAGCGCTTCTCGAAGCGCAACACGCCGCCGAGGTAGGCGGAGTCTCCCAGCGTCGGTGCAATCAGCGTCACGTTGCTGAACTGCGGGAAGGGGCGGTCCTTTTGCGCCGCCGCCGGTCCCATCCGCTCCGGACGGATCTGATTGGTCGAGAGGTTCGCGCTGGGCAAGCGGTGCGAGAAGTTGCCGAGGAACGTCGCTTCCACCACCATCGAGCGCGGCAGCTCGCGCTGTACGCTGAGATTGAACTGCTCCGAGTAACCGGTCTTGCGGTTTTGCTCGAAGTAGGTCACCGCCGTGGTGGCGTTCCTGCCCACCGCCACCGCGCCAAAAGAGTCGTCGAGCTTGGGCGACGTGGCGGTCAGGCCGGGCGGCCCGTCCTTCAGATAGAACGGCGCGGTGATGCCGTTGTCGGGGCTGTCGAGCTGGGCGGACTGTTCGTAACCCAGTGCGGCCGAGGCCGGCTGCCCGCTGTCGAACGGATGCGCATAGAAGATGCCGAAGCCGCCCCGCACCACCATGGCGGAGGAGCTCAGCGGCTTCCAGGCGAAACCGATGCGCGGTCCGAAATTACGCATGTTGGTGCTGTACGGATTGGATGGCCAGCCGTTCACGCCGGCGAACCGGATCACGCCCGGCGTGCCAGAGACGGGGTTGTTGGCGTTGGGGTCGAAGCTGTTCATGCGGTCGCCGGCATCCATGATCGGCGTGTCGGTCTCCCAGCGGACGCCCAGGTTCAGGGTGAGGTTCTTGCGCAGGGTCCAGTCGTCCTGCACGAAGCCGGCCAGGTACCAGCTCTTGCGGTCCAGCACCGGCGTCTGCCGCATGGCGAACCCGGTCGGGAAGCCGAGCAGCAGCGTGGCCAGACCGTTGCCGCTGGCCGCCACACCCGGCTGTCCGGTGGGCAGCGTGTTGAAGGTGAACGCGCCGGAAGCGGTGGGCAGGTTGGTTTCATAGTTGCGGGACGATCGCAATTCGGTCCCGAACTTGAACGCATGCCGCCCGCGAATCCAGGACAGGTTCTCGACATACTGAAGCTGCTCGATGGGGAATTGCCGCCGTTCCTGGCTGGCATTGCTGAGATTCGCGAAGCCGGTGGCCACGATCTGCGGGAAGGCGTTTTCGGGTACGCCCTTGATGCCGAGCTTGGCGGGCCAGCCTCCGCCGATGCTCTTGGAAAAGGCGTGGTTGATGCGATTGCCGTATGTGAAACGAAATTCGTTGATCAGACTCGGGGTGATGACGCGGGTCCAGGACATGTACCAGAACTGCTGGTGCCGCCGGGTGCCGTTGGCGGTGTCGGCCGCCGGCTCGGGATACACGCTGGTATTGCCCGAATCGTCGGAATTGTAAAGGTAGCGCCCGCTGAGCTTGTCCTTGGCGCCCAGATTGTGATCCACCTTCACCAGAAATGTGTTGCGCGTGAGCAGATTCACGTAGTTGGCGCGGAAGTTGTTGGCTCCCGCCAGAGTGTCCGGCGCGCGGTTGGCCACCGGGTAGTACTTGAAGAGGTTCAGCGCCACCGGATCGAAGCGCGCGGAAGGAATTCGGTTCCCGGCAAAAGCGTCCCGCACGCCGCGGCCGGCCTCGGTGCGCGTGGTGGCCGGGTCGTAGATGGGAATCATGACGCCCTGCGCGTTCAAGGTCTTCGAGAAGTCGCCGGCCTTTTGCGTATCGGTGGGCACGGTGAGCGTCGAGATGGCGCCGTCGCGGCGGCGGGAGCCTTCGTAGGAGAAGAAGAAGAAGGTCTTGTCGCGCCGCACCGGCCCGCCGATGACGCCGCCGAATACGTTGTAGCGCAGCGGCGCCTTCTGTTTCTTTCCGCCGGCGATGGGAGCGAAAAAGCTCGGCGCATCCAGCCGGTTGTTGCGCAGATACTCGAACAGGCTGCCGCGAAACTGGTTGGTTCCGGACTTGGTGGTGGCGACGATGACGCCGCCGGCCGAGCCTCCGTACTCGGCCGCGTAGCCATTGGCCATGACCTTGACTTCCTGAAGCGTCTCCACCGGCGGGTCGGTATCGATCTGCCCGACGCCCAGGCGCATGTTCTGTCCCGAGCCGCCGTCGATCCAGAACATCTGGCTCTGGGTGCGCCCGCCGGCCAGGCTGAAGTTCGGTTTTTGCCCGCTGTCGTAGGCCACGAACACCGCGCCGCCGGTCATGTTGATCATGTTCATCGAGCGGCGATCGCCCAGCGGCATATCCTCGATCGATCGCGCCTCGACGAGCTGGCTCACGTCCGAGGTCCGCGTCTCCAGCAGCGAGGCCGACGCCGAGACGCTCACCGTCTCGCTCACCGCGCCCAGTTCGAGCTGAATGTCCAGGCCCAGCACCTGGCCCGTGGTGAGGGTGATGTTGCTGTGGCTGTAACTCTTGAAGCCCGCTTGCGACGCATCGATCACATAGTTGCCGATGGGCAGAAATCGCAGCGAGTAGACGCCCGATTCGTTGGTCTTGACGGTCGTCTTGACGCCGGTCTGCACATTGGCCGCCGACACTTCGGCCCCGACGATCACGCCGCCCTGCGAATCGCTCACCGTACCGTTAATCGTGGCTTGGGGGGACTGCGCCAGAAGCGCGGCGCAGACACACAACGCAAGCGAGATTATCCTGACCTTCATCGAATACCACCTTTCCGTACCCGATTCTATCGAAGTTCGCGCGGCGGGTGTCGAGCACCTTATTGGCGCGCGCCGGCCGGCTCCTCGAACTCGACGCGGTTTCGCCCGCCGGTCTTGGCCCGGCACATCAGCCGGTCGGCCCTATCGATCAGCGTCTCGGGCGTGTCCCCCGCCCGGGCCATCGAGCCGCCGACAGAAATGGTCACCCGGATCCGGCCTGGACCCGCTTCCAGCGCCGACTGCTCCACCAGGCGCCTGCACCGTTCGGCCACTACCCGCAGACCGTCCTCGGTCGTGTTCGTGAGCACGGCGACGAACTCCTCGCCTCCCCACCTGCCGAACGAGTCCATCGGGCGCAGGCTGGCAGCCAGCGTGCGCGCCACCATCCGCAGCACCTGGTCGCCGGCCTCGTGTCCGGCCGTGTCGTTGACCTTTTTGAGGAGGTCCACGTCCAGGGACAGAACGCCGAAGGCCCAGCCGTAACGCCGAAAGGCGGCCAGCGAAGCGTGCAAACGGATCTCGATGTTCCTGCGGTTCCCCACACCCGTCAGCGGATCCAGCAGCGCCAGACCTTCCAGTTGCACGATCTTGTCCTGGGCGGCCTTCTTCGCCGAGTTGTCGCTGAACACCCCGACCGCGCCCGTGATCTGTCCGTCACCGTTCCGGACCGGGCTCACACGCAGCGACACGGGCACCCGGTGTCCCAACTGGTGGCGCATGAAGACCTCGGCTTCCCGCGGGCGCCCGTCTTCAATCGTCGCCGCCAGCGGGCAGCCTCCCGCGCACAGTTGGGTTCTCGCGGCGTCCACGTGCATCAGCTGGTTGTCCCAGCAGTGCGTCCCGACCATCTGGGATGCCGGAAAGCCCGCCAACTTTTCCGCGCCTTTATTCCAGTACGTGATGCGGCGCTCGGGGTCGGCGAAGTACACTCCGTCGAAAAAACTATCCAGCAGGTTCTTGTAGAAACCATCGTCGCTCATTGCGTTCACTGTTCTGATCGGCCATTGCCATCCAATACTTAGAGTGATTGGGGCTCGCCGTGAAACACCGGGTACAACCGCTCCCGGCCCAGAGGGCACCCCGGTCGCGGCTCAGTAAGCGGTTCCGAGCCGCGACCGTCAGGGAGCGGTGGGCGCATCCCTCTGGGCGAGGCTGCCCGGCTTCGGCGTCCTGTTCCCGGGGCGGGCGGGGACTTGAGGGCCGCCTTCGAGGGCCTGCGCCGGCATGTGAGGCGGTCCCTCCGCAATCACGCGCAACTCCCGCCGGATAGAATGGAATAGATGAGCGAAACCGAGAATATCCAACCCGACGACAACCGGCCGGAACCCGGCGAACAGGAGATGCCGCTTCCACCCGTCAGTTTCGAGTTCCTGACGCTGTCGCTCAAGACGCAGGTGGAGATGCAGTTGGGGCTGCTCCATTTCGGCGAGGAATCCGAGCGGCCGAAACCGGAGTTGCGGCTGGCGCGCCACACCATCGACCTGATGGCGATGCTCCAGGAGAAGACCCGCGGCAACCTGTCGATGGTCGAGCAACGGCTGCTGGACAACTCTCTCACCGAACTGCGCTACCGCTATGTGCAGGCGGTCGAGGAGACGAAGAAGGCAAGCTGAATGCCGCCCAGCCCAGAGATCCGGATCACCGTTCTCGGCTCTGGCACCAGCGTTGGAGTGCCCACCATCGGCTGCCGGTGCAAGGTTTGCCTGTCCCAGGACCCGCGCGACAAGCGGCTGCGCCCGTCGATCCTGATTCGCTTCGAGGGGCGCATGGTGCTGGTGGACGCGGCGCCGGACTTTCGCGCGCAGGCGCTGCGCTTCGGCATCGACCGGCTGGACGCGATCCTGCTGACACACTCGCACGCCGATCACGTTCTCGGCCTGGACGACGTGCGGCCCTTCAACTACATGCAGAAGGAGGTCATTCCGCTGTTCGGCTCGCCCCAAACCCTGAACGACGTGCGGCGGCGCTTCGACTACATCTTCAACGGCGCCGCCAGCCAGTCGTCGCGGCCCAAGCTGGATTGCCGCGGGTTCGACGAATCGGGCTTCGAGCTTTTCGGATTGCCATTCCTGCCGGTGCGCCTCAGCCATGGCGACGGCGTGGCCTGGGGTTTCCGCTTCGGTCCGGCGGCCTACCTGACCGACCATAGCGACATTCCCGGCGAGTCCATGGAAAAGCTGAACGACCTGGACGTCCTTTTCCTGGACGGGTTGCGCTACAAGCCGCACCCGACGCATTCGACCGTCCAGCGGTCGCTGGGCTACGTCGAGCGGCTGAAGCCGCGCCGGACTTTCCTGACGCACATTTGCCACGACCTGGGGCACGCGCGCGCCGAGAGCCTGCTGCCGGAACACGTGCGCCTGGCCTATGACGGGCTGGAAATCGTAGTGGAGGCGGGCTAGCATGCCGGGCGACTTCCGCGTCTACACCAGCCTGGATGAAACCGCCGGCCGCTTCGGGCCGAGCGCCATCAGCATCGGCAATTTCGACGGGGTTCACGCGGGGCATCAGCGGTTGTTGCGAAAGGTGGTCGAGATCGGGCGCGAACACGGCTGGAAGCCGTCGGTCATGACCTTCGATCCGCACCCGGCGCGCGTGGTTGCCCCCGAGCGCGCCCCGCGCCTGCTTAGCTCTCCCGCCGAACGCGCCGAATGGATGCGCAAGGCGGGCATCGAGCAGGTGTTGATTTTGCCGTTCAGCCACTCGTTCTCGCAGCTTTCGGCCGAGCAGTTCGTGGCCCAGGTTCTGACGGCCCGATTGGGCGCCCGCGCCGTCGTGGTCGGCGAGAACTTCCGGTTCGGGCGGGACCATCTGGGCGACACGCGGCTGCTGGTTTCGCTTGGAGAGCGCTATGGCTACCGGGCCGAGGTGGTTTCCGGGCTGCGCTTGCGCGGGCGCATGGTTTCCAGCAGCGAGGTGCGGCGGCTGATCGAGGCCGGGCGGGTGTCGCTTGCGGCGCGAATGCTGGGAAGGGTTTACACGCTGGACGGCGTGGTGGTCCCCGGCCGCGGTATTGGATCCAGGTTGACCGTTCCGACGCTGAACCTTGCCCCCGCCGCCGAAGTGCTCCCCGCCGTTGGCGTTTACGTTACCCGGACGCGGGAGCCGGGCGGCGCGCGAACGTGGCCGTCGGTCACCAACGTCGGCCGCCGGCCGACCTTCGGCGGCGGCGATTTGACCATCGAATCGTTCCTGCTCGCGCCGCTCGACGGCCCGACGCCGGAGCGGATTGCGGTCGAGTTTCTGCACCGGCTGCGCGCCGAGCGGAAGTTCGATACTCCCGAGGCGTTGCGGGCGCAGGTCCTTCGCGATGCCGAACGCGCCCGCGCATGGCATCGCCGCGCCGCCGCGTTGATATAATCAGATAGGGACAGAGGCACCCTCTTTTGCGCCAGGAGTATTCCTGGCGCAAAAGAGGGTGCCTCTGTCCCTATCGAAGGGGAGACACACACATGCTAGTATCCATGCGCCAGCTTCTTGACGAGGCCGCCCAGGGTGGTTACGGAGTCGGCGCGTTCAACGTCAACAATATGGAGCAGATCCAGTCCATCATGGAGGCCGCGCGGGAGACCCGCTCGCCTGCCATCGTCCAGGCCAGCCGGGGCGCCCGCTCCTACGCGCAGGACCTGTACCTGTATCACCTCATGCTGGCCGCCACCGAACTGTATCCGGAGATCCCGCTGGTGCTGCACCTGGACCACGGCAATTCGGTCGAGACCTGCAAGTCGGCCATCGACCTGGGCTTCACCAGCGTCATGATGGACGGCTCGCTGATGCCCGACGGCAAGACGCCGTCGTCATTCGAGTACAACGTCGAGGCCACGCGCAAGGTGGTCGAGATGGCGCATGCCAAGGGCGTCACAGTGGAGGGCGAAATCGGCGTGCTCGGCGGCATCGAAGACGGACACGGCGCGGGATTGGACGGCCTGTCGCACGTCACCGATCCCGAGCAGGCGGCCGATTTCGTCGCCCAGACCGGCGTGGACGCGCTGGCCATCGCCATCGGCACCAGCCACGGCGCCTACAAGTTCGCCAAGAAGCCCACCGGCGAAGTGCTCAAAATGGACCGCCTGATCGAAATCCACAAGCGGCTGCCCAAGACGCACCTGGTGATGCACGGATCCTCCAGCGTTCCCAAGGAACTGCAGGACATCATCAACCAGTACGGCGGCAAGCTGCGGCCGACCTTCGGCGTGCCGGTCGAAGAGATCCAGCTTGGCATCAAGAACGGCGTGCGCAAGATCAACGTCGATACCGACAACCGGCTGGCGATCACCGGCGCCATCCGCAAGGTGTTCATCGAGCAGCCCGAGAAGTTCGATCCGCGCGACTATTTGAAGCCCGCGCGCGAGGCGATGAAGAAGGTGGTCGCCGAGCGCATGACGCAGTTCGGCCAGGCCGGCCACGCTGGCGACTACCAACCCATCCCGATCGCGGAGATGGCCAAGCTGTACGCCGCCGGAAAGTAGTTCGTTCCTCTGCCCACGGGGCGGGCCGCGCGCCCGCCCCGCGGAACTTCCTTTCAGATCCGGGCGTCTTAATAAAATGTATGAGACTCCCGACGCTTGTCCTGTTGCTCCTCGCGGCCACCCTGCTGCCAGCTCAGGCAACCGGCATTAACGCAAAGCCGACCCGCCTGACGGCTGAGCATTAGTTTTCGCCAGAACCTCATACAAACTATCAGAGGCTCAGCCTGCCCAGGTTCGTACCCAGGCTTTGCGGCGGCCCGCACCTATGAAGCCAGTTTGGAAAATACTAATTCAAACCCCAAAACTACACTTCCGTCGCGCCTTCGGCACTCGAATCAACCTGCCTCTCAACGATTGCCCGTCAATGTGGGTCCAGCGAACCATGGATTATTACGCTTCCTCGCAGCTCTACCCGGTACCAACTCACAGCGTTGCAATGTTACTCAAGACCTCCATCCGAACAAGTGTAAGGTTTCCTTGACACTCTCGTCCATGGCACGGTCAAGGACCCGGTGATCTGTTGACATTCGACCCACCCCAGGGGAACCCGCGGACGGGCAGATGACCCCGATTTCTACTTTACTATTTGAGCCCGAACGGCCAAAGGCAATATCTCGTGATTCATTCAGGCGCTTCCAGCGCACATTGTAAAATGCGTTGACAAAGCTATCGTTCCAGCCACTGAGTAAGCGGTCCACGACGATTCGCTCTAACCATGTAAATCCTCTAGCAACGAAACTCGGCTCGCGTGTCAACAGCACCAGTATGTGGGTGCACCCGCTATTAACAGCGTTCCTAACAGGGACCGGGTCCGTGATTCCTCCGTCGGCGTACGCAACACCCTCTATTACAACCGGCTTGTTATAGAGAGGCACAATAGCAGCGGTCGCCTTGAGTAAAGTCAAAAGAGGAATATTCTCATTCTGGAAATCCACAATTCGTCCCGTACCATCCTGAGTATTGGTGAGTGACACAAAGAGCTTCGATCTTGCTCTCTTCACTTTTTCGCAATCTAACGCCTTAATCTTTCCCACGACCTGATCGATTGCGTAATCGAGATCCAAGATTCTCCCAAACCGAAATGGGTGCACAAACTTCCTGGAACTCAGATTGTCGCGATATATCGACGCGCCAAAGTCTGCCTGCCCGGCCAAGAAGTAACAAGCGTTGATGGCACCGGCAGATTCACCATAGACTTCATCAAATACATCAGTGAGTCCAAGACGTTCCATGGCAACCAGTACACCGCCAGAGATCACGCCTCTCATTCCGCCCCCCTCGATCACCAATCCGAGCTTAGTTGGTTGCTCCGACAGTACCTCACCGTTCTGAATGAGCTTGCGTCGTCGCATAATCTCAAGAATAACCGGGTTATTGGCGTCTGCAATGTTGAGGGGCGCCTTCATGGTTATGACCTCCTGACTGGCCCTGAGACCTGAATCCGGCGCATTCTCCCTCGCGAAACGTGGGCCAAGAGGCGAAGCGGCGGCCATCAGGAGCGATTTTGGTATCCTGAGCCTTACCTAACGTTTGGTGAGGTAAGGCTCAGGATGCGCAGATCGCCGCGAAATCT
>JAUYBU010000217.1 GCA_030693045.1 Bryobacterales bacterium
CTCAGAAGCTGAGACGAAGCGCGAATTGAAGAATGCGGGGATCGCCGATGGTGCTGGTAATGCGCATGAAGTTGACCGAATTCTGGGTCGTCGTGGGGTTGCTCAGGTTTACCTTGTTGAAGGAGTTGAAAGTCTCGAACCGGAACTGAGTATTGACGCGCTCGGTGATTCGGAAATTCTTGTGCAACCCCAGATCGACGTTGGCGAGACCGGGACCCCGGAATCGATTCCGGCCCAGGTTGCCGAACGTGCCCAGCGGATTGGGCGCGAAGGCCGCCTTGCTGAGGTATTGAGCGATGATGTCGTTGCGGTTGCGATCCCCCGAGATGTAAGGATTGCCGATGAGGTCGGCCCGCTGCCCGCCCGTTCCGGTGCGAGCATTATCAACTCCGCTGCCCACGGTGAAGGTGTTTCCACTTTGCAGGGTGGTGATGCCGGTCAGGTTCCAGCCTCCCACCAGCGCGTTGACCAGCCGGTTGTCGAAACGCACTGGAATCTCCCACAGCCCGGAGGCGGTGAACACGTGCGTGTGGTCGAAATCGGAAGGCCCCTTATCGAACCCGTGGTTGTACGGGTTCGCATGCGTAATGCCGTTTCCCTTGTTTTCCGAGCCGTCGTCAATGCTCTTGGACCACATGTAGTTGGCCAGCAGACTGAAGCCCTTGCGGAACCGCCTTTCGGCCGTAAGTTGTAAGGAGTGGAAGGTGGAGTTGCTGACCGGCTCGACCAGGGCGATGCTGCCGTATCCGAGCGAGGCTAACGGACGCCGTTGGTTGGTCGTGGCGGTCGTAGCGCCCGGTTGATAGATGGCCGGGTTCAACTGGCGACCGCTGTACAGGCGCGTTCCCTTCGATCCCGCATAGGCCATGCGACCGATGAACCCAGTCGCGAATTCCCGTTCGAGAGTAAGATTGAACGACTGCATGTTGGCGTTGCGCATGTGTTCCTCGTACAGGAACGCTACGTGGGGCAGAACAAATTTCACGGTGCTGGGCGGATTCAGCGGGGCCGGGAACGGGTTGACATCGCCCGCGTACGGATCGGTGAAGCTGTTCACGGCGTTGCCGGTCAGATTTACGACGGTCCCGAACGGGCCTTGGGTAGCCGCCGAGTTGGTTTGCAGCGTGTTAATTCGATCGTAGAAGATGCCGTAACCGCCGCGGATGCCGGTCTTCCCATCGCCAAACACGTCCCAGGCAAAGCCCAGGCGCGGGGCGAGGTTGTTCCAGGCGGTGCTGTAACCGCCGTCCGGCAGGCCGGGATCGCCCGGGTACAGCACGCCACGCGGCGCATTCGGGTAGCGCGTCGATTGCTGTCCGGGCCGCCACGCCGAAAGCTTGCCGAGTTCGTCGGTGTAGGGGAAGTACGGATCCCACCGCAGACCGAGATTCAGGGTGAAACGCCGGTTCACCTTCCAGGCATCGTCGGCGTAGAGCGCCACGATATTGAACCGGGTGTTCTTGTACTCGCCAATCCCTTGCGCGAAGGTGGCGAACTTTCCGACGAAGAAATCGGCCAGCGCGTCCCCGGTAAAGGGCGCCGAGTTGTTCCATCCGAACTGGCCATTGGCCCGGTAGTTGTTCACCACGTCCCCGGCCCCGTGGCCGCCTTCGCCGCCAAAGGTGATCTGATGCCGGCCCTTGGACCACCGGAGGGTGTTGTTGAACTGATACTCATCCCGGAAGAAGTCGTTCGTGTCGCCGGTGTTCAGGGTTCCGAAATAGCCGGAGACGGTCAGGTGATACTGCGGCTGTTTGTCGTTGAACATCTTCACGCCGAGGTCCGCCAGGCTCTTGGATGGATAGACGGGGCTCACCGGGCCGTTGGTGTGGTTAAGGCCAAACAGGAAAGTGTTAATCACCGTCGGCGAGAACACGTGCGTATCGGTGATCGTGGCGCTGTAGTTATTCCAGGTCCTGGCAGTCTGTACCGACAGGTAGTTGGCCGGGTCCAAGGATCCAGGCTGTAGGGCCCAGGATTTCCAATAGCGGCCGCCGATCCGGTTCTTGGCCGTAAGTTGATGATCGCCGCGAATCAGGACCTGATCGTCGTCATAATTGGCGACTGTCGAATAGGAGATCTGGTTGCCGCTGGCGGGCGTGGGAATAAAACTGTCGGCAATGGTCTTGGAAACCGGATTGAACTGAGTAAGCGGTATCTGGTTGCCCGGAAAGACGCCGCCTCCGAACGGATTGTTCAGGGCCTTAGGCAGGAGCGCGGAGAAATCGCCGCGCTTCTGGGCCGCCGTGGGCACGATGTTGAATGCCGAGCTGGGGGTGCGCCGCAGCCGCTGCCCCTGGTAGGAGAAGAAGAAGAACGACTTGTCCCTGCCGCTGTAGATCTTCGGGAGAATCACCGGGCCGCCCAGCGTGAACCCGTACTGGTTGCGCTTCAAGCCATCGTCCAACTTCACGTCCCGTCCGTTCTTGTCTTTCACGAACGGCGCGAAGCGGGTGGCCGCGTTCAGCGCCTTGTTGCGCAGGTACTCGAACAAAACGCCGTGCAGCTCATTCGTGCCGGACTTGGTGACCGCGTTCACCAGACCGCCGCCCTGGCGTCCGAACTCGGCGCTGAAGTTGTTCGTTTGCACGCTAAACTCCTGAAGCGCGTCCGGATTGGGCATGGGGTTGGGCGCGGCGCTGTAGTGGTCGTTATTCTGGGCGCCGTCGAGCACGTAGTTGGTCGAGTTGGCCCGGCCGCCGTTCACCGAAACACCCTGGACCCCAGGATAGGTTGTGCCCGACGTAACGCTGGTGCGCAAATCGATCTGCACTCCCGCCACCAGCCGCATCAACTGCGCCGGATCGCGGCCGTTCAGCGGCAGATCCTCGATGCGTTTCTGATCCATCACCGTCTTCAAGGTCGCGGTGGTGGTGTCGACGTTCACCGCCGCGCCGGTAACAGTGACGGAATCGGCGGTTTCACCTACCGTCATGGGCATGTCCACGCGCGCGATTTCGTTGACCTGCAGCCGGATGTCCCGGGCTTCGAACTTCTTGAAGCCGCCTGTCGCCGCGGACAAGTTGTAGACGCCGACCGGCAGAGCGCTGATGGTGAACACCCCCAGATCGTTACTGGTTGCCCGGAAGACGGCATTCGTGCCGGTGTTGGTGACCGTCACCGGTACATTCGGAATGACGGCCCCGGATTGATCGCTGACGACGCCGGTTATGGTTCCCGTCACATCGCCGAAAGCGGCGAGTGCGAAAACCAAAAGAACAACCGCGAGA
>JAUYBU010000184.1 GCA_030693045.1 Bryobacterales bacterium
AGTGTCACGGTGACATTGGACCAACCAATTCAGGCGCGCGTTTCCGAGATTGTTCCGGCCGTGGACGCCGCGTCGCGATCCTTCGTGGTGAAGATCGATCTGCCGGCCATGCCGCGGCTTCGCTCCGGCATGTTCGGCCGCGTGTCATTTCCGCAAGGCCAGCGCCAGGTGTTGATGCTGCCGGCCGGCGCGGTGATCGAGCAGGGGCAGGTGCAATCCGTCATGGTGGCGCAGGAGGGCTACGCGCGCGGCCGCTTAGTCACGCTGGGCCAGCGCACTGGTGAGCGCGTTGAAGTCCTCTCCGGCCTGACCGCGGGCGAAGCGGTGGTCTTTCCCCGCCCCGCCGGCCTGGCGGACGGCGCGCGCGTGGAGGTTCGGCCGTGAACGCTCCTGAATCGCTCGGCATCGCGGGCAAGTTCGCGCGCACGTGGATCAACTCGAAACTCACGCCGCTGGTGATCGGGGCGTCGCTGCTGCTGGGCGCGTTTTCCGTGCTCAAGCTGCCCCGCGAAGAGGAGCCGCAAATCATCGTCCCGATGATCGACATCTTCGTCGGCATGCCGGGCGCCTCGGCGCGGGAAGTCGAGGAGCGCGTCACCAAGCCGATGGAGAAACTGCTGTGGGAGATCCCCGGCGTCGAATACATCTACTCGACCTCGCAGCCCGGCGGCGCGCTGGCCATCGTGCGATTCAAAGTGGGCCAGGACGAAGAGAAGAGCATCGTCAAGCTGAACCAGAAGATGTTCGCCAACTTCGACCTGATCCCGCAGGGCGCCACGCCGCCGCTGATCAAGCCGCGCTCGATCGACGACGTGCCGATCCTGGCGCTGACCCTCTGGAGTAAACGCTACGGCGACTACGAATTGCGGCGCGTGGCCGCGCAGGTGCACGACGCGGTCAAGCAGGTGAACGACGTCAGTGAAGTCAAGATCCTGGGCGGCGCTCGCCGGCAGGTGCGCGTGACGCTCGACGAGGGCCGTCTGGCGGCCTACAATCTTTCGCCGATGCAGGTCTATGGCGGGCTCGGCGCTTCCAATCGCCGCCTGTCCTCGGGGAAGTTTTCGACCGGCAACCGCGAGTTCCTTCTCGAGACCGGCCAGTTTCTGCGCACGGCGGACGAGGTGCGGAACGTGGTGGTGGGCGTGGCCGGCGACAAGCCGATCTACCTGCGCGATGTCGCCGAAGTCACCGACGGCGGCGAAGAGCCGTCGCAGTACGTCCAGTTCGCCTCCGGCAACGGCTTCCATCCCGCGGTGACGCTGGCGATCTCCAAGCGCAAGGGCACCAACGCCATCGAAGTCGCCGAGAACGTCTTGCGCCGCGTCGAGACGCTCAAAGGGAGTCTGATTCCGGGCGACGTCGAGATGACCACCACGCGCCATTACGGCGAGACGGCGTCCGAGAAGTCCAACGAACTGCTGTTCCACATGGGCATCGCGGTGGTCTCGGTGAGCATCCTGATGTGGCTGACGCTGGGCTGGCGCGAATCCTGGATCGTCTTCACCGCGGTCCCGGTAACGCTGGCCCTGACGCTGACGGTGTTCTACCTGTACGGCTACACGCTGAACCGCATTACGCTCTTCGCGCTTATCTTCTCGATCGGCATCCTGGTGGACGACGCGATCGTGGTGGTCGAGAATATCGTGCGCCACGCGCGACTGCCCGGCAACCTGGGCAGGCCCATCGCGGAGGTCGCGGTCGAGGCGGTGGACGAAGTCGGCAACCCGACCATTCTGGCCACGCTGACGGTGATTGCGGCGATCCTGCCGATGGCCTTCGTGGGCGGCCTGATGGGCCCCTACATGCGGCCCATCCCGATCGGCGCGACGGCGGCGATGATCTTCTCGCTGATCGTGGCCTTCATGGTGACGCCGTGGGCGGCCATCCGGATGCTGAAGCCTGTTGGCGCGCACGGCCACCAGCACGGCGAAGACCGCACCACCCGTTTCTATCGCGTGGTGATGGGCAAGCTGCTTCACATCCCCGTGCTCCGCTGGGGGTTCCTGATGATGGTGACGGCGCTGCTGGTCGGCTCCGCCACGCTGGTCTATACCGGCTTCGTCAAGGTGAAGATGCTGCCCTTCGACAACAAGAGCGAATTCCAGGTGATCGTCGATATGCCCGAGGGCACGACGCTCGAGGAAACCGCGCGCGTGACCAAGGAACTGGCGCAGTCGGTCATGCGGCACAAGGAGGTCGTGAACCTTCAGACCTACGTGGGCACGGCATCGCCCTACAACTTCAACGGCCTGGTGCGGCACTACTACCTGCGCGGCGGCTCGAACGTCGCCGACATTCAGGTGAACCTCCTCGGCAAGCACGATCGCGACCTGCAAAGCCACGAGATCGCCAAGCGCGTGCGCAACGGCCTGGTTCCCATCGCGCGCCGCTTCGGCGCCAACATCAAGGTCGCCGAGGTGCCTCCCGGACCGCCGGTGCTCCAGACCCTGGTCGCCGAGATCTATGGCCCGGCGCAAGAGGGCCAGATCAAGCTGGCTCGCCAGATCAAGGGGATCTTCGAGAGCACCGACGGCATCGTGGACATCGACTGGTACGTCGAGGACGACCAGCCGAAGTACCGAATCCTGGTGGACCAGCAGAAGGCCGCGCTGAACGGCATTTCCGAAGACGACATTGGCAGGACCATTCAGATGGCCTCGGCCGGCGCGCCCGCGGGCCTGCTCCACGACGACAAGGAGAAAGAGGATGTCACGATCCTGCTGCGGTTGAGCCGCGCAACTCGCAGCGACCTCGAGCGCCTGGCGAGCATTAAAATAATGGGCCGCACGGGGCGGCTGGTGCCGCTCAGCCAATTGGTGCGCACCGAGCAAGTGGTCGAGGACAAGAGCATTTACCACAAGAACCTGATGCCCGTGACCTACGTGACCGCCGACGTCGCTGGCGCGATGGAGAGCCCGGTTTACGCCATCTTGAACCTTTCCCCGCGCATCGCCAAGATCCAGATTCCCGAAGGATACGAGATCGAGCAGCTCACGGCGCGGCAGCCGTTCGAGGACTCCAAGTACGCCATGAAGTGGGACGGCGAGTGGCACATCACCTACGAGGTTTTCCGCGACTTGGGCCTCGCCTTCGCGGTCGTGCTGATCCTGATCTACGTGCTGGTGGTGGGCTGGTTCCAGTCGTTCCTGACGCCGCTGGTGATCATGGTGGCGATCCCGTTCTCGCTGGTGGGAATCCTGCCCGCGCACGGGTTGCTGCACGCGTTTTTCACCGCGACTTCGATGATCGGCTTCATTGCCGGCGCCGGCATCGTGGTTCGCAATTCGATCATCCTGGTGGACTTCGTCGAGCTGCGGCTGAAAGAAGGCATGCCGCTGGACGAAGCGGTGATCGACGCCGGCGCCGTGCGCTTCCGTCCCATGATGTTGACGGCGGCGGCGGTGGTGGTGGGCTCGGTGGTGATTCTGTTCGACCCGATTTTCCAGGGATTGGCCATCGCGCTGATGGCCGGCGAAATCGCTTCGCTGGCGCTGTCGCGCATGACCGTCCCGATCGTGTACTACATCGTGAACCGGCGCGCGGCAAGGGCCGCCGAACACAAGAGCCGGTTCGGCGAGAATGAAGCGTTTTAGGAGGGGACAATGACGATTGACCGCTATCTGCGCCTGACTGCCGGCGCCTTTGTGATGATCAGCCTGGCGCTGGGACACTGGGTTCACCCGAACTGGTTCTACTTCACGGCGTTCGTGGGGCTGAACCTGTTCCAGTCGGCCTTCACCAATTGGTGCCCGATGATGACGATTCTGAAGAAAGCCGGCGTGGCCGCCTGCGAGCACGAGGCAAGCCACTAAACGCGCGTGAAAGCGCCTGACAATGAGGTATACTGATCGGCGGTCGGGCAGGCAATGAGGAAACCCCGGCTTGACGGGGACCCATGCCACTCGACCCGTTCCTGAACGCGCCACGTCAGCTCAGTGAGCTTCTTTCTCGCCGGAGCATGCTCCACGCGGGACTTCTGCCGTTGCTCGCAATGCGGGGATCGGCCGCCGGCGAACGTATCTCGGTGAGCCGCGGGCTGCCGGCCGCTGCATTGCCGCTGGAAGGCGGCGAGCCGGGCATACGCGGGCTGGCCATCAGCCCGGACGGATCCACCGCCTATGCTACGTTCCGTAGCCCTGACGTTGTTTTGGTGGTGGATTTGCGCGCCGGCCGTCTGCGGTCCGCCATCGACCTGACGCCGGCGGGCGTCATGCTGCTGTCTAATCAAGCGGCACTCTCTGCGGACGGCAAACTCCTGTTTGTCGCCAACCAGGGAGTCGAGAACATTGCCGTCATCGACACGGCAACGGAACGGGTGCGCAAGGTGCTTCCGTTCTGCCCCGGGTTCGGCGACCCCATCAAAGCGTCTCCCAGCGGGAAGGTCTACATCGGACTCAATGACGGACGACTGGTCACGGTGTCCTGCGCCGACCTGTCCTATACCACGGTGGATTTTGGGGTGACCTTCAGCTCAATCGCGCTTTCCACGCAGCGGGCCAATCTCCTCTACGCCGTGAGTATCCAGGGCTTCTTCCACGCCATCAACCTGGACACGGGGCTTGAAGAGCGGCGCGTAGTCTTGCCTAAGGACGCTTGCCGGCCGGGCGGAGGAATTGAGCGCCTGCTGTTGTCTCCTTCCGGCGATGTCGCCTACCTCGGCTGGAGCGCCTCGAAGAACGGGGGCGGTTTTGGGAACATTACGCCCTTTGATCTGAAGACCTTCCGGGCCGGCGCTTCCACTCCGATCGAGGACGGCGTGCGCGACTTCGCCGTCCACCTCGAGAACGGCAGGATCTATGCGGTCGGGGAATGGGAGGGGCTCATACAAGGGCGGGTAAGCGGAAGGATGTACATCGTCGAATGGGATCCAAACGCACAGAAGGTGATCCGGCGCATGCCCATCTCCCCGTCCTCCGTGATTAACTCCATCCGGATGGATCCGGCGAATCCTCGTTACGTGTATTCGACCGAACAAGGCCTGGTGATCTTACGCAAGGTTGACATCGTGACTGGAACCGAAGTCATGCGCGTGAGGTTCTTTGCCGGCAAGAGGTTGCCCACCTGCGCGACCACCTCCGGGTCGCTTGCCTACATCACCTGCGCGCAGTCTCCCCTGATTCACAAACTGGACCTGAACTCCGGCAAGCTTGTGGGAACCCTCGATCTTCCGGGACTATCCGGCTCCGGCCAGTGTGAGTACTTTGACGGGAAGCTCTATTTGGGGTGGGGCGGAGGTCTCTGGGTGATCAACGCCGCGGACGGCTCGCTGATTCTCAGCCGCCAGATGCCGGACGGACTCGTTCTGACCAAGATGACGATTTTCCGGGACAAGATCGCCGTGGCAGCCTTTCTACCCGGCAGGGACCCAGACCGGATGCTGATTCTTGACGCGCGCACCCTCGATGTCCTCAATAGTTTCCGGCTCGAATTGCCGCTGGTAGGCCGGGTGGGATGCGCGGTGGCGTCGCCGGACGGTTCCAAGCTGTACGTCCAGCAAGGGTTTGGCTCCGAGAAGACAGTCCTCCAGGTTTTGGATTCGGCCACCTTGCGGGTGCGCAAGAGGATCGAGCCGCCTACGACCTTTGAGGGAGGCAGTGGCGATTTCGGCGATTTCGACGAACAAAAGCGCATCGCCTATCTGTGCGGGTTCGCCTCCGTCTACAAAGTCCACATGGACTCTGATGAGTTCCTCGGCATGCTGAACATGTACGATGTGTACAGGGAAATGGGCAGGCCGGGGGGTTGGCCGACCGGCGCGCTGAGAGGAATTCACCTGTCGCCGGCCAGAGACCGCCTCTTCATCACTTCCTGGGACGGGCACAGCGTCTTTCAGTACGACCTCCGGAGTGAGAAGTGGATCCCGCGAGTTGTCTGGATGGGTCTGAGTCCTGTCGCCGCCGTGATCTCTCCGGACCGAAGGTATCTGTACACGGCAAACCAGAAGTCCGACACCATTACGCGCCTGGACACAACCGCAGGCGAAGTGTTGGACGTGATACCCCTGGGTGGACCTGTGTCACAACTGGGCATAGCCAGCCTGCTGCACGGCGCTAGTTTTCGGAGTGTGCTGGTAGTGCCGGGCTGTGTCATGGCATTTCTCGAAGGGGGTCTGCCCGGCGAGATTGGGCCGCCATTCCTGACCTCGCTCCGGCTGGACGCCTCCGGCCGGGTGGCCACCGAACTGGCCGACACGAAGGTGCTCTTCGACGGAGTGCCGGCGCCCATCCTATATGCCTATGCCGCGCAGGTTGGTTTCGTCGTGCCTTACAGCGTCGCGGGCAAGAGAAAGGTGAGCGTGCAGCTCATCTACAAGGGCGAGGAGTCATATCCCATAGAGTTCAACGTCGCCGACGCCTACCCCGGCATCTTCACCATGGATTCGTCCGGCCAGGGGCAGGCCGCCATGCTCAACCAGGACGGCACGTTGAACGGGCCCGCAAATCCCGCCGCGAAAGGATCGGTTGTTGTGTTTTACGCGACCGGCGGAGGCCAGACGGACCCGCCCGGCGTGGACGGTGAGATCACCAAGGACGTGCTATCGCGCCCTCGCCTGCCAGTGGGGGTCTGGATCCGAGGGCAAGAGGCCGAAGTGCTTTACGCAGGCACAGCTCCGGGGATCGTGTCCGGCGTGATGCAGGTAAACATCAAATTGCCCATGAACATTCCCTCCGGCGCGGTGTCGGTAACCATGATGGCGCGCAACTGGCCCCCAAGCCAGGACGGTGTGACCATGGCGGTCAGATAGAAGGTCGCCTGCCACGCCATTACAGCAGCGCGCGCAGTTCGGATTCCAGCCGGTCGAGGTCTTCCTCGGTGTTGTAGAAATGCGCCGAGACGCGCAGGTTGCCGTGGCGCGCCGACACCAGCACGCGGCGCTCCTTGAGCCGCCGCGCCAGCTCGGAGGCGTCGCGGCCGTCGAAGCGCGCGGCGACGATGGGAGAGTCGAACTCGGGCACTTGCGCGCCCAGCCCATGAAGCCGCTGGCGCAACATGGCGGCGAGTTCGCGCACACGGCGCTCGATTTCCTCGACGCCGATGCCGAGCATCATCGCGATGCTCGCATCCATCGCGCAAAGCAGGGAACTGGCCAGCATGCCGCCTTCGTACTTCTCGGCGGACGCCGCAAACACCGGCGCGCCGTGATGCAGGTTGTCGACGTTGCGCCAGGCGTGGTGGCTGCGCCAGCCGATTACGGCCGGGTGAAGCCGCTCGCGCAACGCCGGGCTGACGTACATGAATCCGATCCCGTTCGGCGACAGCAGCCACTTGTAGCCGTGCACGGCCAGCATGTCGGGCTGAACCTTGCCGATATCGAACCGCAGCGCGCCGACGCTTTGCGTGCCATCGACGTAGAACAGCACGTTTCGCTCCCGCAGAAATCGCGCCATCTCCTCCAGCGGCGGCGCGAAGCCGTTGGTGTAGTTCACCGTCGAGACGACCACCAGCCGCGTGCGCGGAGTGATGGCGTCGTAGAACCGCTCCCAGGGCGTTTCGACGAACTCCACTCCCACCCGCTCGAGCACCGCGGGGCAGTAGATATTGTTCGGGAACTCATCCTGAAGAGCGACGATGCGGTCGCCCGGCTTCCAGTCGAGACCGCCCATCAGCAGCGAGAGCGCGGAATTGGCGCTATTGACGAAGGCGATGTCGCGGGCCTCGCAGTTCACCAGTTGGCCAACGCGCCCCCGCAGCCGGTCCGCGTCGTCGAACCAGCTTAGGAAGTCCGAGCAGGCCAGCTCATCGCGGCGGGCGAGGTGCCGGTTGATCGCCTGAACGGTCGCGCGCGGCAGTTGGCCGAAGGTGGCGGTGTTCAGGTAGGTCCAGTTGGCCAGCGCCGGGAATTCGGCGCGAATCGCGTTCCAGTCAACGGCCATGCGCGCCTCCAATCTGTGCGGCGACCAACGCCGCCGCTTCCTCCACCGGTACATCCCGCTTCTCGCGGCTCCCGCGTTCGATCACTTCCACCATACCCTCCGTCAGCTTCTTGCCCGCGACGATGCGCCAGGGCGCGCCGATCAGGTCCGCGTCTTTGAACTTGACGCCCGGACGCTCGTCGCGGTCGTCGAGCAACGCGTCCAGCCCCTTGTCGAGACACTCGCGATAGATCCGTTCGGCCGCTTCGCGCTGCGCCGCATCGTTGAAGTTCACCGGCGTGACGATGACCGTAAACGGCGCGATCGCCGCCGGCAGCGACATTCCGTCCCGATCGTGACAAAGCTCGATGGCCGCGCACAGAATGCGCTCGATGCCAATGCCGTAGGAACCCATGATGGGCGCCACTTCCTCGCCCGCGTCGTTGGTCACGTGGAGGCCCATCGACTGCGAGTACTTGTAGCCGAGCTTGAAGATGTGGCCGATTTCGATGGTCTTGCTCAGCGTAAGAATTGCCCCGCAGCCCCGGCAGCCGTCGCCCCCGGCAACCTGGCGCAGGTCGAAATACTCGGGCGCGAAATCCTCGCCGGGCGTGACGTTGCGCAGGTGATAGTCGTCCCGGTTGGCGCCCGCGATCATGTTGCGCCGGCCGCGCAGCGCCTCGTCGGCGACGATCCGCGGCCGCGTGACGCCCACCGGCCCAAGCGAGCCGGCATCGGCGCCGAACCACTCGCGAATCTCCTCCGGAAGCGCGGGGCGGAACTCGCTGACGCTCAGCGCGGCGGCGAATTTCGTCTCGCTCAACTGATGATCGCCGCGCACCAGCGCCAGCACCGGCTGGCTGCCGGCCACCAGCACC
>JAUYBU010000399.1 GCA_030693045.1 Bryobacterales bacterium
CTGGGTAGAGACGAGGATTCGGCGCCATCTGGCGCGGGCGTGCCAGCGTCGAGGTTTCGGCTGGAAGCGATGGAGCAGGGAATGGCTGTACGGGACGCTGGGACTGTTCTCGGAGTACCGCGTCTCGTATCAGCCGTCGAACTCGGCAGTCGCTCCGGTCTGATAGGTCCCATAACCCTGGATGTGAAATGTGCAGGAGCGCGTAGTGCGGGAAATCCGCTCGCTGCGTGCGAGGTGGCGGGGGCTGGAATCCGGTTCACGGTTCGGCTAGTGAGGCACTCCCAAAGGAAACGGGGAGCAATGGATAGGCCGGACCTACGGAATCATGGCGCCAGTCCTCGACCCTACCCAGGCTGACGCATTTTATGCGACTTACCCGGTTCGAAGCGCCGGACAATGTCGTAGGACGCCTGCATGCGCATGAGCGTGTCCATTCTCACCCCGAAGGCCTTCTCGATGCGCAGCGCCATCTCACCAGACAGATCGGCCTTGCCGTTAAGCAGGCTGGACAGAGCGGGCCGGGAGACCTGAAGCGCTTGAGCCGCCGCCGTCACGGACAGGCCTCGCGGCTGGATGATCTCGGTCCGAATGAAATCCCCGGGATGGGGCGGCTTCAGCATACGTATGGCCAGATAGGGACAGAGGCACCCTCAAGCAGGGAGAGGGGTACTCCTTTGGCGTGCCGAGGGTGCCTCTGTCCCTACTTCTTTGCTGCGGGGACGGCCGGCTTGGCGGCGGGGGGCGCCGGCGGCGGGCCTTCACGCTTGATGGTGACGCTCACGATCTTCACCGGGATGCGGGGCTTGTCGCTGCCGTCGCGCGGGACGCGGCCGATCTTGCTCGCTACGTCCTGGCCCTCGACGACCTGGGCGAAAATGGTGTGCAGCCCGTTGAGGTGCGGCACCGGCACTTCGGTGAAGAAGAACTGGCAACTGCCGGTCTTGGGGCCGGCATTGGCCATGGCCATACGGCCGGGCTGGTCGAACTTGAGGGTTGGGTGGAACTCGTCGGGGATCGCATCGGTTCCGCCGGCGCCGGTGCCCGTGGGATCGCCGCCCTGGATCATGAAGCCGGGGATCACGCGATGGAACGTCAGGCCGTTGTAAAGCGGACGGGTCACGCGCTGGCCGGTCTTGGGATCGGCAAAAGCCTTGTGTCCCTGCGCCAGGGCGACGAAGTTCTTCACCGTGATGGGGGCTTCCTTCTCATAGAACTTCACGACGATGTTGCCCTGGCTGGTGACGAAGGTGGCATACAGCCCGGGATCGAGCGCGGCCGGCGGCGCCTGAGCCAGCAGGCCGGCGGCAAACAGCGAGGTCAAGCCAATCAAGATAAGGAATCGAGTCTTCATGTTGCCATCTTATACTGAAATGTCGATCCCATGAAAACCCTTCGGCTCGTCTCCGCGCTATTGGCCACGACCCTAACCGCCGGCGCTCAACGCGTCACCGTCACCGTGCTGGCCACCACCGACCTGCACGGCAACATCTACCCATACGACTACTACACGGCGCGGCCGGCCGACCGCGGCCTTGCCAAACTGGCCACGCTGATCGCCGCCGCCCGCCGCCAGAATCCAAACAGCGTACTGATCGATGCCGGCGACACCATTCAAGGCACGCCCATCGAGACGATTTACGAGCAGTACGTGCGCAACGGCCGCCTGCCGCTGGGCCTGAGCCTGCCCGCCGAAGGTTTCAAAGCCGATCCGATGATGCTGGCGATGAATCACCTGGGTTACGACGCGATGACGCTTGGAAACCACGAATTCAATTTCGGTTTGAAGGTGCTCGACCGGGCCCGCGCCGACGCGCGCTTCCCCTGGCTTTCCGCCAACACCGAGACCGAACCGGGCTCGGGAAGAAAGCCGTTCGCGCCGTACATCGTCAAAACCGTCGCGGGCGTGAAGATCGCGATCATCGGCATCACCACGCCGGCGATCCCGCAGTGGGAGAAGCCTGAGCACTACGCCGGCCTTCGCTTCCTGCCCCCAAAGGACGCCGCCGCGCGCGCCGTCGCCGAACTCAAGGCCGGGCCCCGGCCGGATGTGATCGTCGCCGCCGTACACGCCGGCCTGGAGCGCGCCCCCGGCGAAGGCGGCGAGAACATGGCCGGCGAGATTGCGGCCCAGGTCCCCGGCATCGACGCCATCGTCTTCGGCCATTCCCACCAGCAGGTGGCCGGGCAACGCATCGGCGAGGTCCTGTTGATGCAGCCCAAGAACTGGGGCATCTCGCTCGGCCGCATGGATTTCGACCTCGAGCGCCAGGGCGGCGGCTGGAAGATCGCCGGCAAGTCCAGCCGGTTGATTCCCGTCACGGCCCAGACCCAGGCGGACGCCGAACTGCTGCGGCTGGCGCGCCCATACCACGAGGCCGCCGAACGCTATCTGAACACGCCGGTGGCCCGCTCGACCATCGCCATGGACGGCCGCTACGCGCGCATCGTGGATTCGGCTCTGCTGGACGCGGTGCAGGCCGTGCAGCTTCATTACGCCCATGCCGACGTGTCTCTGACGGCGCTGTTCAATCCCGGCGTGCGCGTCGCGGCGGGCGCGGTGACGGTGCGTCAGATTGCGGCGCTGTACCTTTACGACAACCAGCTTTACGCCGTCCAGGGCAACGGGAAAATGCTGCGCGAGGCGCTGGAGAATGCGGCCCGCTTTTTTCTCACCTGTCCCGAAGCCACTTGCGCCACTGGGCCGCTGCTGAACCGCCAGGTGGCCGGCTTCAACTTCGACGTCGCGCAAGGCGTCGAATACGAAATCGATCTGAGGCAGCCCGAAGGCCGCCGGGTGCGCAACCTGCGCTGGCACGGCAAGCCGCTCGGCGACGATCAGCCCTTGCGCATCGCCATCAACAATTACCGCGCGGCGGGCAGCGGCGGCTACGCCATGTTCCGCGACGCTGAGATCGTCTGGCGCAGTACGGAAGAGATCCGCGACCTGATCGTGGCCTACTACACCGAGCGCGGCTCTCTGCCCGAAAAGCCCGACAACAACTGGCGCATCGCCCCGCCGGCGGCAGTCGAGACATTGAAGAAGGAAACCGCGATTCCGTGATCCACTCGCAAGATTCGCCAAACGACCGCTCCCTGACGGTCGCGGCTCGGAAACGGGTTACTGAGCCGCGACCGTCAGGGAGCGGGGGGTGATTTCTGCTCTCCTACTTCGTCAGCGGCGTCATCACCAGCTTGCGGATCTCGACCGGCCCGTGGTCGCCCTGGAGCGAGATGGGGCCCGCGACGCCTTCGTTCCAATCGTTGGCCATGGCCGTGAGGCCCTCGACCTCGCCCCGGTCGATTACCTTCTTGTCGTTGAAGGTTATCGTCACCTGCCGGCCCACCAGGCGAATCTTGTAGGTCTGCCATTCACCGGCGGGCTTGCTGGCGTTCACCGACGGCGGGATGCGGGCGTAGAGCGCGCCGGCCGAATGCGTGCCCGGCGGGCGGCCGAAGTCCTCCAGCACCTGCACTTCGTAACGGCCGCGCAGTCCGATGCCGCCGTTGGTGCCCGCGCCGAGGCGGAACTCGCACTCCAGGTCGAAGTTCCAGAACTTCCGGTCGCTGACCAGGTTGTTGGCGCCGGCCTTGTTCTTCATGATGCCATCGACCACTTCCCAGCCCAGTTCCTTGCCCGCAACCATCGCCTTCCAACCGGCCAGGTCCTGGCCGTTGAACAGCGCCACCGGCTTTCCGGGTTTCCACGAGCCGTCGTCCTTGTCGTTGATTATCGCCGCGCGGCGGCCGATCCAGGTCAGCTTCGACGTCGGCTGTCCCTCCACCTCGAACGTGCCCTCAAGCCTGCCTTTCACGAATCGCGCGCGATAGATGCCGCGATTCTTGGCGTCCTTCTTGCCGCGATAATTGCGTTCGAAGACGAATCTCAGCTCGTCGCTCTTGATCGCGATCTCCGGGATGTCGTCCATGTTGCCGCCCGGCGCGCCGACAAAGCGGCCTTTCAGCTTCGGCGTCCCGACGCCGGAAACCTCTAGCCACCAGGCGCGGCTGCGAGCTTCATTCAAAACCTCGATATCCCAGCGGCCGGCGAAGTCCTTGTCGGCCCCCAAGGCCCAGGAACTCGCGGCCAGGATCGTGGCCAATAGCGTGCGCTTCATTTGCATTCGATCTCCCAAGCCGACTATGATACGCCAATACGCCGGCGCTCCGCGCCTGTTCTACAATAGGAGTTTCATTTTTCCAGACAAAGGAGCTATCCCCCGGTGCCGCACCTATCGAAGTTCGTTCTCCCCGACAAGGAGATTCCCAACTACTGGGCCAACGTCCTGCCGTCGCTCAAAGAGCCGATGGAAATGCCGATTCATCCGGGAACCAGGCAGCC
The DNA here is from genome assembly GCA_030693045.1 of Bryobacterales bacterium. Taxonomy (GTDB): domain Bacteria; phylum Acidobacteriota; class Terriglobia; order Bryobacterales; family Bryobacteraceae; genus JACQZT01. The sequence goes on from JAUYBU010000399.1 coordinate 4,340, forward strand.
CCTGGCCCCGGGCGATCTGGCGCCCATTTTTCCCATGGCGCTCATCGAGCAGGAGTTCTCGTCCAAACCCGAGATCGACATTCCAGGCCCGGTGATGGACATTTACCGGCTGTGGCGTCCGACGCCGCTGTACCGCGCGCGGCGCCTGGAGGCCGCGCTACAGACGCCGGCGCACATCTATTACAAGTACGAAGGCACCAGCCCGGCCGGCAGCCACAAGCCCAACACATCTGTTGCGCAGGCCTATTACAACAAGCAGGCGGGCATCCGCCGCCTGGCCACCGAAACCGGCGCCGGGCAATGGGGCAGCGCGCTGGCGATGGCCTGCCGGTTGTTCGACATGGACTGCACGGTCTACATGGTGCGGTGCAGCTACGACCAGAAGCCATACCGGCGCATGATGATGAACGCCTGGGGCGCGGAATGCTTCCCCAGCCCCAGCGACCGAACCGACTCCGGCCGCGCCGTGCTGGCCGAGCACCCGGATTCGCCGGGCAGTCTGGGCATCGCCATCAGCGAAGCCGTGGAAGACGCCGCCAAGCACCCCGACACCAACTACTCGCTGGGCAGCGTGCTCAACCACGTGCTGCTGCACCAGACCGTGATCGGCCTGGAGTGCCAGAAGCAGATGGCGCTGGCCGGGGAGAAACCCGACGTGGTGATCGGCTGTTTCGGCGGCGGCTCGAACTTCGGCGGCATCGTCCTGCCCTACTTCCTCGAGAAGCTGAAGGGCGATCCGGTGCGCCTGCTGGCCGTGGAACCCTCGGCTTGCCCGACGCTGACCAAGGGCATCTACGCCTACGATTTCGGCGACATCGCCAAGCTCACGCCGCTGATGAAGATGTACACGCTGGGGCACGACTTCGTGCCGCCCGGTATCCACGCGGGCGGTTTGCGCTACCACGGAGCGTCGCCGCTGGCCAGCCACCTGTTGAAGCACGGCTGGCTGGAAGCGCGCTCCTACCGGCAGCTAACCTGCTTCGAGGCGGCGTTGCAGTTCGCCGGCACGGAGGCGATCATTCCGGCGCCGGAATCCTCGCACGCCATCCGCGCCGCCATCGACGAGGCGCTGGCCGCCCGCGAAGAGGGCAAGCAGCGGACCATCCTGTTCAACCTCAGCGGCCACGGCAACTTCGACCTGGGATCCTACGACGCCTATCTGGGCGGCAAGCTCCAGGACTACGAGCACCCGGCCGAGGCGATCGCGGCGGCCATGGCGTCGATGCCCAAGATGTAGGACAGAACCCGGGGACACTCCGGGCTAATCTTACGCGAACAGACTCCGGGGACACTCCGGGATAATCTTACGGAAACTATCGCTTGGCCCGGGACACAGGCGTGTCCCCCGTCCCGAGACCCGCGGACACTCCGGGCTAATCTCACGGAAACCATCGCTCGGCCCGGCCGCTGAATAATGATCGCGTTCGGGGTGGAGTTGAGGCGCCCGTTTCTTAGGCATTAGAGATAGTACTTATCTATTCACCTGTGTCTACGAAAGTGCGTCCGCGCACGTCTATCGGAGCATGAGGCACACGCTCTGGCTTCTGATCGCGCTTGCCGGAACCAGCGGCGCACAATGGCGGCGCTTTGGCGGGGGGCAACCGGCCACCGCACCATCTTCTCTGGCGCGCGACATGCTTGCCGTCCATAGCGCTGTGCGGGCGCGAGTGGGAATGGCTCCTCTGACGTGGTCCGATCGGCTGGCGGCACGTTCACAAGACTGGGCCGACACTCTCTTGGCGCGCAGGCAATTCGTCCACCGCCCGAACTCGACCTACGGCGAGAACTTGTTCGAGATCACAGGAGCGACCGCATCACCCGCGCAGGTGGTCAACGCGTGGGCCTCGGAATCTCGGAACTACGACTACGCATCGAACAGATGTCGCGGCGTGTGCGGGCACTACACGCAACTCGTCTGGGGCGACACCAAAGAAGTGGGATGCGCAGTGGCGCGGGGCGGAGGACGCGAGGTTTGGGTTTGCGACTACGATCCCCCAGGTAACCTGGTCGGCAAGCGGCCCTATTAACCGTCCTCGCCCCGCTCTCCCGCTCTGGCCCAACTCGACGGTGTATTCAGTCGCCACATCCAGGTTGAGCCATCGCCCAGGGCCTCCATCAGACCACCACAACCGAGCAGGTCTGGCGATTCCTCCCATCCTGCCTCCAAACCATTCCGCCAGGACCGCACCAGCCGCCCGCCTGGCTGGCTGGCCGGAGTTTCGACACTTGGCCGGAGTCTGGCTGTCGGTAGGGCGGCCTTCAGGCCGGGGGGCGCCCTTATAGTTGATCCGAGAGGAAATTTATCGATATAGGAGGAAGGGGGTTTGGAAGTTCACCGGGGAGGAGTGTATTCCCCGGAGCTTGTCACCGCTCAGAACTTTTGCTAAGACTTTTGTCTGAGCGGGCATC
>JAUYBU010000409.1 GCA_030693045.1 Bryobacterales bacterium
CGAAAATCGCACAGACTTGGGGACACTCCGGGCTACCTTTACGCAAACCACCGCTTCAACCACCCCATAGGCGTGTCCCCCATTTTCATCGGCTTCGGTGAGCGCGATGCGATCATGACCACAGGCTACGAAATCCCGAAATTAATTTCGGGATTTCGTAGCCTGTCCCCGAATTAGGCGCAAGCACGATTCGTCCCCACGTTTCCGTGTATCCTGGTAATAGCGGGTTCCCTTCAAGGAGCAGTCTCATTCACCCCAACGCAGCCATACGCAACATCGCCATCATCGCGCACGTGGACCACGGCAAGACCACGCTGTTGGACGCCATGCTCAAGCAGAGCGGCATCTTCCGCGTGAACCAAGAGGTCGCCGAGCGGGTCATGGACTCCAACGACCTGGAGCGCGAGCGCGGCATCACCATCCTCGCCAAGGCCACCGGGGTGCGCTACCACGGCGTGAAGATCAACATCGTCGACACGCCGGGCCACAGCGATTTCGGCGGCGAAGTGGAGCGCGCGCTGAAGCTGGTGGACGGCGTCATGCTGCTGGTGGACGCCAGCGAAGGCCCGCTGCCGCAGACCCGCTACGTGCTCATGAAGGCGCTGGAGGCGGGGCTGCCGCCGATCGTGGTGATCAACAAGATCGACCGTCCCGACGCGCGAATTCAGGAAGTGCTGAACGAGGTCTACGACCTGTTTATCGATCTGGACGCGGTCGAGGATCAGCTTGACTTCCCAATCCTCTACACCAATGCCAAGACGGGCGTCGCCAAAATCTCACCCGAGGACGACTCCACCGACCTGCGGCCGTTGTTCGAGGCCATCCTGAAGCACATCCCCGAGCCGGTGGGCGAGGCGGACGGCGTTTTGCAGCTTCTGGTCGCCAACCTGGACTACAGCGACTACCTGGGGCGGCTGGCCATCGGGCGCGTGTTCAACGGCACGTTGCGCTATGGCGACGAAGTGGGCATCGTGAAACTCGACGGCTCGCTCCAGAAGACGCGCATCACCAAGCTGTACACCTTCGAAGGGCTGAGCCGGGTGGAGGAGACCGCGGCGCCGCCGGGCTCGGTGGTCGCGCTGGCCGGCGTCGAGGGCATCACCATCGGCGAAACGGTGACCGACGCGGAGAACCCCAAGGCGCTCCCGCTGGTGCACATCGACGAGCCGACCATCGCGATGACCTTCACCATCAACACATCGCCCTTCGTGGGCCGGGAAGGCCAATACGTGACTTCCCGCCATCTAAGGGAACGGTTGGACAAGGAACTGCTCACCAACGTTTCGATCAAAGTCGAGGAAGCCGGCGGACCGGATGCCTTCAAAGTGATGGGCCGCGGCGAGCTGCAACTGGCGATCCTGATCGAAATGATGCGGCGCGAAGGCTACGAGCTGGCGGTGGGAAAACCGGAGATCCTCACCAAGACCATCGGCGGGAAGCTGCACGAGCCGCTGGAGACGCTGACCATCGACTGCCCGGAGCAGTTCATCGGCGTGGTGATCGAGCAACTGGGCGGGCGCAAGGGCCATATGACGAAGATGGTGAACCACGGGTCCGGGCGCGTGCGGCTGGAGTTCCTGGTGCCCTCGCGCGGGCTGATCGGGCTGCGCAGCGATCTGCTCACCGACACCCGGGGCACCGCCATCATGAACTCGCTGTTCCACGGCTACATCGAATGGCAGGGCGAGATTCCGACGCGGCCCACCGGTTCGCTGGTGGCCGACCGCGCGGGCCGCACCACCGGCTACGCCCTGTTCAACCTGCAGGAGCGCGGCGAGATGTTTGTCGAGCCTGGCGCCGAGGTCTACGAGGGGATGATCGTCGGCGAGAACGCGCGCACCAGAGACCTGGACGTCAACATTGTCAAGGAAAAGAAGCTGACCAACATGCGCGCCTCCACCTCCGACGACGCCATTCGCCTGGTGCCGCCGCGCCTGCTGAACCTGGAGCAGGCCATCGAGTTCGTCCGCGACGACGAACTGGTCGAAGTGACGCCCAAGTCGATCCGCCTGCGCAAGAAGATTCTCAAGTCCAACCAGCGGTAGCGCGGCTCAGGTTCAAGGTACACTTCCAGACAGGGCGGGCGCCGCGGCGGCGTGGGCCGCCCGCGGGAGGCCCATGAACCTGATCCGTGGAAGCCGGCTGTGGCCGGCCCTGTTTATTCTCGCCGGCGCGAACGCCTGGAGCGCCGGCCCGTTCTTCAACATTCTGGACTACGGTGCGCGCACGGATGGCTCGGGGCGCGCGACCGAGGCGATCCGCTCGGCGATCCAGGCCGCGAAAAACGCGGGCGGCGGAACGGTCTACATCCCGGCGGGCAAGTACGTCAGCGGGCCGATCGAACTGGTGAGCAACCTGGTGCTCCACATCGAAGCGGGGGCTACGCTGCGATTCCCGGCCGAACGCCTGCCGTTCACCCAAGGAAGACAACAAGGCATCGAGTGCATCACGCCCGTACCGCTGATCGGCGGGCGCAACCTGGAAAACGTCACCATCACCGGCCGGGGCGTGATCACCTCCGACAACGCCGAGTGGATGAAAATCTTCGGCCGGATCAAGCCCTCCGGCTCCGACCCCGGCTCCGCCAACGGCCCCGCCTGGGCCAGCCTGCTCGCATCGCTGGAACGCAAGACGCCCGCGACGGAGGAGGAGTATCGGAGGACCGCGCCGGAACTCCGGCCCTCGTTCATCCGCACCATGGACAGCCGGAATGTGCTCATCGAGGGCATTCACATCGTGGGGTCGCCGATGTGGCCGATCCACATTCTGTACACCAGCAACGCCGTCATTCGCGGTGTCACTATCGAGTCGTATCCGGGCGTGCAGACGGGTGGCATCTACATCGACTCGAGCCGCGACATACGAATTTCCGACTGCTTTATCGAGACCGGCGACGACGGCATCGTCCTCAAATCGGGGAAGGACGCCGACGGGCTGCGCGTCAACCGGCCCACCGAGAACGTGACCATCACCAATTGCACGGTGCGGCGCGCGCACGGCGCGGTGGTGCTGGGCAGCGAGACCGCCGGAGGCATCCGCAACGTGGTGGCCAGCAACATCACCTGCCAGGGCACCCAGATGGGCGTGCGCATCAAGAGCCGGCGCGGGCGCGGCGGAGTGATCGAAGACGTCCGATTCGACCACTGGACCATGGAAGATGTCGGCCAGGGGATCAATGTCACGAACTACTACCTGATGGAAGGCGAAGTGAAAACCGCCGAAGAGCCGGTTTCGAAGCGCACGCCGGTGTATCGCAACATCGCCATCAGCAACATGACCATCAACCGCGCGCGCGTGGCGATCAATATCGAAGGACTGCCGGAGGCGCCGATTTCCGGGCTCCGGATCAGCGACGTAATCGCGACGGGCAAGAGCGGGATGAAAGCCTCCGACACCGTGGCGCTGGAACTGCACCGCGTGCAGGTGAACGCCGACAGCGGACCGGCCTTCCTGGTGCGCGATTCGAAGGAACTGGAACTGGACGCCGTGTCCTCGCGCAAGCCGTTATCGGACGCTCCCGTGATTCGCCTGGATCGCTGCCCCGGGGCCATCGTGCGGGCAAGCCGGGCGTTTGCCGGCACCGGCACGTTTCTCTCCGTGGCCCCGGGCGAAATGAAGAGCGTCGTGCTCGAAGGCAATGCGCTCGGCGGCGCGCGCAAGGCGGCGGAAGAGGGGAAGCCGGGCGCGTGGTACAAAGCCGAACCCCCGACCGAGCGCGAGTCCGGCGCTCCCGCGGTCCGGTAGACCTCCGGCTATTGCGGTCTCATGGGCTGGATGGCGCCGGCGCGGGGCGGCTTTCTTGGATTGTTATCGGCGCGCCGTGGCGGAAGGCGTTGAGGAAGAGCGGCTTGTCGTCCAGTTCGCCGCGGCTGTCGAATTTGTAGCGG
>JAUYBU010000419.1 GCA_030693045.1 Bryobacterales bacterium
CCGTCCCCGGCCCGGGGCAGGTGCAAATCCATGACCACGACGTCGGGCGGGCGCGTGGCGCAGGCGCGCGCGGCCGCGCGCGCGCGGGCCGCGACCTCGACTTCGTGCCCGGCGCGCTCGAACAGCAGCCGCCGCAACTCGCTCTGGTCGGCGTCGTCCTCAACCACCAATAGGCGCGCCATGGTCAGTCGAACTGGATGCCCGCAATGACCAGTTGCGGCAGGGCTTGGTTCCAGCTCTGCGGAATGTTGTCGAAAGCCAGACGGAAACTCCGGGTCTGGCCCGGATTGAGCGGGCCGGAGCGCGGCTTGACGATCGAGACGCGCTCGCGCAGCACCAGTTGGCCGTAAGGATCGTAGAACACGCAGTTGAGGTCCACCTGCTTGAGCGGGCGTTCGCCGGCGTTGCCGATCTTGCCCGTGATCTCGACCACCGCCTGGCGCATGAAGCTTTCGGCCGCCTTCATTTCCACTTCGGCCAGCCTCAAGTTGCGCACGTAGGCTTTGGCTTCGGGCGTTATCGGCGGCCCCTGCGCATAGTGCACGGGCTGTTTGAGCCACCACCACAGAAAACCGCCCGCGACCACCACCACCACGGCGACAATCAGGGTGCTCGGTTTGAAGCCCAGTCTCTCTTTCGTGATCTCACCGGCCACTGACCGTCATCTCCCGTATGAGCAGCGTCGGAGCGGAGATGGAGCCGCGAAACTCCAAGTCGCTTCCCACAGATTCTATCCCATCCAGCATCTCGCCGAGATTGCCCGAGATGGTCACCTCGGAAACCGCGAACACCGGTTTGCCGTCTTCGATCCACAGGCCGGCCGCGCCGCGCGAATAGTCACCCGTGACGATATTCACGCCGGAGCCCATCAACTCGGTCACCAGCAACCCGCGCCGGACGGAACCCAGGATCTCGCCGGGCGAGAGTTCGCCCTGGCCCAGATACAGATTGCCATGACCGACTCCCGCGTTCCCGGTCAGGCCGCGCGCGGCGTTGCCGGTGGTCTTCAATCCCAGTTTGCGGGCGGTGTAGGTGTTGAGCAGGTAACTCGAGAGGACGCCGCGATCGATCACCACCGTGCGCCGCGACGGCACGCCCTCGTCGTCGAACGGCGATGCGCCGAGCAGGCCGGGCATGGTCGCGTCGTCGATCAGGGTCAGGCAGGCGGCGGCAATGCGCTGGCCCAGTTTCCCGGTGAGGAACGATGCCTTGCGGTAAATCGCATCGCCGCTCACGGCCTCGAAGATCGAGCCGATGAGCGACCCGGCGGTGCGGGGCTCGAACACCACAGGCAGGCGCTCGGTGGCGATCTTGCGCGGGTTCAGACGCCGCAGCGCGCGCTCGGCGGCGATGCGGCCGACATGTTCCGGGGTTTCCAGAAGCGCCGCCCTGCGCGCCGCCGTGTACCAGTAGTCGCGCTCCATGGAATCGCCCTCGCGCGCCACCGGCACCGTGTTCAACCCGCAACTGCTGGTACGGTAGGCGCTGGCGAAACCGCGCGAGTTGGCGAAGGCGCGCTGGCTGACGGACGACGAGAAGCTGGCGCCTTCCGAGTTTACGATGCGCGGATCGACGGCAAAGGCCGCTTCCTCGCAGTCGCGCGCCATGCGAATCCTGACGTCGGAGGCCAGCGCCGCGACGTCGTCCGAATAGAGATCCAGCTCGCCCGGCGCGGAGCCGAGTTCGGCCTCCTCCGGCAGTCCGGCGAAAGGATCGTCGGTGGTGAGCCGCGCCAGTTCGATGGCCGAATCGACCATGCGGGCGAGCCCGTCGGGCGTGAGGTCGGAGGTGTACGACGATCCGGGGCGCTGTCCCAGCAGCACGCGCACGCCGGCGCCGCGCGCGCCCGCCTCCTTCAGCGTTTCGATCTCGCGCATTCGGATGGTGACCGAAAATTCGTCGCCTTCCGATATCGTGCATTCGGCCTCGTCGGCGCCGCGCCCGCGCGCTATTTTCACCACATCGGCGGCCAGTTGCCGATAGTCCATTTCGTTCACGCGGCGCCTCCCACGGTCATTCGGTCGATCTTCACGGTGGGGATGCCGACCCCCACCGGCACGCTCTGCCCTTCCTTGCCGCAGATGCCGACGCCCAGGTCGAGCTGCAAATCGTTGCCCACCATGCTGATCCACTTGAGCGCCTCGGGCCCGTTGCCGACCAGCGTGGCGTCGCGCAGCGGCGGCCCCAACCGCCCGCCTTCGATCAGGTAACTTTCCGAGGCCGAAAACACGAAGTTGCCGCTGGTGATGTCCACCTGTCCGCCGCCGAACGATTTGCAGTAGACGCCCTTGGCGACCGAGCGGAGGATCTCCTCCGGGTCGCTTTCGCCGGCCATCAGGTACGTATTGGTCATGCGCGGAATCGGGATGCTCTGATAACTTTCGCGCCGGCCGCTGCCGGTGGCCGGCGAGCGCATCAGGCGGCTGGAGAGCCGGTCCTGCAAGTAGCCGCGCAGAACGCCTTTCTCGATGAGGACGTTCTTTTCCGTGGGCGTGCCTTCGTCATCCACGTTCAGCGAGCCGCGGCGGTGCGCAATGGTCCCGTCGTCGACGATGGTGCACAGGGGCCCGGCCACCTGCTCGCCGATGCGGCCGCTGAAAGCCGAAACGCCCTTGCGGTTGAAATCCGCCTCCAGACCGTGTCCCACGGCCTCGTGGACCAGGATGCCGGGCCAGCCCGGGCCCAGCACCACCGTAATCTCGCCGGCCGGCGCGGGCACGGCGTCGAGCAGCAGCACGGCTTGCCGCGCGGCTTCGCGGGCGAAGAACTCGGGCGTGCTGTGGTTGTCGAAAAACTCGAGCCCCACGCGCCCGCCGCCGCCCGACGATCCGCGCTGCGGCGGGCCGCCGCCCTCGCGCGCCAGCGCCGAAACGCTCACGCGGGTGAGCGGCTGCCGGTCGTGACTCAGCGTGCCGTCGCTGGTCGCCACCAGTGTGTGGCGCAGGTTGTCGGCGTACACCACTTGCACCTGGAAGATGCGCGCATCGTAAGCGCGCGCGGCGCCATCGGCGCGCTTGACCAGCTCGACGCGCCCCCCCAGTTCGGTCTCGGTCGGCGCGACCAGGACCGGGTAGAGGTTTCGTATCGCCGCCTCCTGCAGCCCCGTCGTCTGGACCTTCGACGGCCCGCTGGCGATGCAGGCGGCCACGCGCGCGGCCCTGAGAATCCGCTCCGGGCTCAAGTCGTCGCTGTAGGCGTAGCCGGTGCGTTCGCCCGAGATCACGCGCACGCCGACACCCATCGAGACGCCCTGCGTGGCCCCCTTGACGATGCTCTCATCCAGGCTGAACGACGTCGTCGCCAGATGCTCGAAGAACAGGTCGGCGTAGTCGCCGCCGCTGCCCAGCGCTTCGGCCAGGTAACGCTCCAGGTCGCGCTCGGCGATGCCGAACTTCGCGGCGATGTAAGACTGGGAAAGCCCCATGCCTCCAGCCTAGCATGCGCCAATTCTGGCACAGGCGCCGCCACGACGGAATCGTACGTTCGGAATAGATTAGCCGTACGTGTGATATCCTGGTGGTGGGAGGGTGTTGTGCCAATCACGGCTTCGAAACTACGCGAGAACGTCTATCGGATTCTCGACGAGGCGATCACGACCGGAACGCCGGTGGAAGTGATCCGGAAGGGCGTGGTCCTCAAAATCGTCCCCGAACGGCGGGTCTCTAAACTCAGCCGGCTGAAGAAGAGGGCCGGCTTCGACGGCGACCCCGACGACATCATCGGCATGGACTGGATGAAAGAGTGGACCGAGGTCAAATGATCTATCTCGACACGCACGTGCTGGTGCGCCTGTACCTCGGCGATGCCGGCGACCTGGGCCCGGCCGGGCGCAAGGCCATCGAGGAGCACGACCTCGTGGCGTCGCCGGCCGCCGTTCTGGAACTCGAGTTTCTCCACGAAATCGGCCGGTTGCGCACGACCGCATCCAAGCTCGTGAGCGTGCTGGGCCAGGAAGCCGGCCTTCGCGTTTGCGACCTGCCGTTCCGGATTGTCGTCGAGCACGCCTTGAGGGAGAATTGGGGGCGCGATCCCTTCGACCGCCTGATCGTGGCCAACGCGAAGGCCAATGACGCAGCGCTGGTCACCAAGGACCAGCGGATCCATCGGAACTACTCGCGCGCGATCTGGTAGCGCCGGCTCCCCCCGGGGTCCCGCCGAGACCTTCGAGCATGGACATGGTAGCCAACTCCTCCGCGATGACCTCGGGTGACCAATTGTTTCTTCTTCGCGCGCCGTGACGATTTCGCGTTTTGGCCGCGGCGATGCCGCGCTGTGCTCTGAGGGGGAGGCGAGGGGTTGCGTAAGATTAGCCCGGAGTGTCCCCCAGCCGACCTGAGACCCGCGAAGCGTCTCATTTCCGGCGCAGCCAGCCGCCCGGGTTGAAGGTCATGATGTAGGCTTCGCGAGAGAAATCCTGCTCGAACGCCTGGCCGGCGTTCTCTTCCCGGAGAAACCGCAGCACTGCCGCCATGGGGCCCGCTCCGGCGCCGGGCTGCGTCGGGATGCCGTCGATATGCGTGTCCTCGACGATGAGATAGCTGCCGCGGCTAACCATGGGCGCATAGACATGGAGTTCGTCCAGAACGTGCTTCATCGAGTGGTCGGAGTCCAGTGTGACCAGCGTCTTGCGGCCGCGCACGCGTTGCCCGATTTGCGCGACGATGGCCGGGTCGGTCGAGCTTCCCCTAAAAAAGGTCACGTACTTTTTCCAGAGCGGATGCGCGGGCGCCGTAACCGGCAATTCGTTAATGTCGACCGTGAGTACGCGCGAGTTCACCAGGCCCATCCCGTTCAGCGTGTGCGCCCAGTAGAGCGCCGATCCGCCCATGGCGGTGCCGGTCTCGACAATGAATTCCGGCTGCAGTTCATAGATCAACTGCTGCATCATCCACAGGTCCAGCGGGTTCTTGTCGATCTGGACATTTTGAAACCACATGTGCTGCCAGACCGGGATGTCGTGGAACAGTTTCATCATCTCGTTCTGCCGGTCGCGTGGGAGCTGGAGTTGCCGCATCTCCAGAAGTCGCAGGTAGCCCTGCCGCGCCAGTTCGGTTGCCGCATCGTGACCGATGAGGGTGCTATCCGGGTGCGCCAGCTTAACTCCCACCACGATCAGGCCGACGTCCCGTCCCGTGGCGCGGTCCTTACCCCAGCGGTCCAATTCGCATTCCACGACTGCCGGCGAGCGCTTCAGCAGCGCCGGCGGGACCTCGAAGCGGGGATATTCCCGGCCCGCCGCCGAATACTTCTTGACGGCCACCTGGCTGCCGTTTACCCGTACGGTCAGCGTCACTTCGTGGACTTCGTCGATCAACTCGGACGGGACATTGAAGTCAAGGTCGAGATAGGTGGGTGCGTCGAGCGGCGGCGGCGCGTCGATGGAAACCGCGAACTTGCGAGCGGTCCACTTCCAGCCTTCGGTCCCGTCGTAAAAGCCGTACAAGAGCCGGTCCCGGGATAAGCGATCCGCTACCTGGAGTTCGTACACTTTCGGACGAGCCGACGCAGGCGTGCCGGCTTTGGCCGGCTCCTGGGCGCCGCAAGCGGGCCCGACAACCGCGGAAAGCACTACCGTACAGCAGACCAACGCACTGGCATGTTTGTTCATGGACGCCTCTCAGTTGCTTGAAGTACCACCGGCAGGATGGCGCCAAACGACATGCGCCAACCGTTAGTATAGAACCTGCCGGGCAGGCTGCGCGCGTCAGGAGACCAGCAACTGGGCCAGCACGATCTTGGCGATCATGGCGGCCGGATAGACTCCGGCGTAGGCGATGTTGGGCGCTTCGGTCTTGGTGAGGTTGCTGGCGTAGGCCAGGCACGCCGGCTGCGTCTGCACGCCGCTCACCAGGCCCATCAGGCTGTCGTAGGGCATCCGGAAGACGCGATGGCCCACCACCAGGGTGGCCAGCGTCACACAGAACGTGATGACGGCGCCGGCGGCGAGCATCTGGAAACCGTTGGCACGCAGGGTTTGGGCGAACGAGTAACCGGCTTTGGTTCCGACGCCGGCCAGGAACAGCAGCAAGCCGATCTGCCGCAGGGTCAGGTTGGCGCTGATCGGAATCACCCAGGTCACCCGGCCGCTGCGTTCGAGTTTGCCCAGCACCAGGGCCACCAGCAGCGGTCCGCCGGCAAGGCCCAGGCGTATGACGCCGCCCCCGGGCAGAGGGATGGGCATCATCCCGAACAGCGCGCCCAGCACCATGCCGATGCCGACCGAGCCGAAGTCGGTCTCGGCCGTGCCGCGAATGGAATCGCCAAAGTAGCGCGCAACGCCGGCAAAGTTCTCGCGGCGCGTGAGCACCCGGATGCGGTCGCCGAGTTCCAGGCGGGTGTCGGGCGCGGGCACCACGTCGACATCACCCCGGCGCAGGCGGGTGATGGTCGCTCCAAGCGTGTTTTGCAGATCCAGATCCCGCAGGCGCTTGCCCACTACCTCTTTGGCGGAAACGAACACGCGGCGGTAGTCGAGCTTGGAGCGATCTTCTTCGATGTGCGTCGGGCTGCGTTCGCCGAAGATCTGTTGCGCGCGTTCCAGCGCGATGTCGTCGCCCACCACGGCGACGATGTCGCCCCCGGCCAGAACCGTGGCGGACTTCGCCAGGTCGGTCTCGCCCAGGTGCTGGATGCGGCCGATGACGAAGCCGAGCTCCTTGTGCAGTCCCAGAACGTCGGCGACGCTGCGGCCGATGACGCCGGGGTTGGTGACGCGGAAGTCGCGCAC
>JAUYBU010000428.1 GCA_030693045.1 Bryobacterales bacterium
CCTCGCGGACCTCGCGCGGCCAGTTTCCGGCCTGGCTCAAGGAAGCGCTCGAACGCGGCGCGGCGTTCGACCCCAACGACCGCATCCGGCAACTGGAAGCGATGCTGGCGCACGACGTGGCGGCGTCGTTCAACGGCTCGCTGGCCCGCGCCGCGGCCGAGATCCGGACGCGCCTGCTGGTGATCGTCGCGGAAAAGGATGCAATGGTGAACCCCGCGCCGGCCATCGAGTTCGCCAAACTCATTCGCGCCCCGGTCGTCTCGCTGGATGGCGACTGCGGGCATCTGATCTTCGAGTGCCAGAGCGACGGCGTCGTCCCCCCGGTCACCGAGTTTCTGCGGCAGGGTGAGCCGCGCACGCCGTTGCTCAAAAAGGTGTTCAAGTAACAGGGATAGGGAGAGTGAATATGAGTCAGGACACGCGCCCTCTGGTGGGCGTGCTCATGGGATCGAAATCCGATTGGGAAACCATGCGGCACGCCGACGAAGCGCTCACGCGGTTTGGCGTGCCGCACGAATGCCGCGTGCTTTCGGCCCACCGAACGCCGCACGACACGGCGGAGTACATCTCGGGCGCGGAACAGCGCGGCTTCGAGGTGATCATCGCCGCCGCCGGCGGCGCGGCGCACCTGGCCGGAGTGGCCGCGGGGCACACGCTGTTGCCGGTGCTCGGCGTGCCCATCGAGAGCCATTCGCTCAAGGGGTTGGATTCGCTGCTGTCGACGGTGCAGATGCCGGCCGGGATCCCGGTCGGCACGCTCGCCATCGGCAAGCCCGGCGCGATCAACGCGGCGCTGCTGGCCATCGCCATCCTGGCCCTCAGCCGCCCCGAGCTCCGCGCCAAGCTCAAGCAGTTCCGCGAGGATCAAGCCGAAAAGACCCGCCGCGAAACCCTCCCCTAATAAATGCGTCAGCCTGGTATGGCCCCTTTTCAAAAAATGCGTCAGCCTGGTATGGCCCCTTTTCTCGGACCCGGGGACACTCCGGGCTGACCTTACGGAAACCACAGCCCCCGGGGACACTCCGGGCTGATTTTACGGTAACTATCGCTTAGCCCCGGGACACAGGCGTGTCCCCCGCGAAGCCACAGGCGTGTCCCCCGCGGTTTACGGGATAATGAAAGTTTCATGCAACGGGCGCGCGAATGGCTTCGAGAAGCGTCGTCTGTCGCGGCGCTGACCGGCGCGGGCATCTCGGCCGAAAGCGGGATCCCCACCTTTCGCGGCGCCGGCGGACTGTGGCGCGAGTTTCGCGCCGAGGACCTTGCCACGCCCGAGGCCTTCGCCCGCGACCCGCGCCTGGTGTGGGAATGGTATGACTGGCGTCGCGGTTTGATCGCGCACGCCGAACCCAACGCCGGGCACCGGGCGCTTGTGGAACTCGCCCAGCGTGTCGAGCGTTTCACGCTCATCACGCAGAACGTGGATGGGCTGCACGATCGCGCCGGCAGCCGGGATGTTCTCAAGGTCCACGGTGACATCTGGATGGTCCGATGCACCGCCTGCGGGCGTCAAACGCGGGACGATCGCGTCCCGCTGCCGGAACTGCCGCCGCATTGCGAGTGCGGCGGGCTGTTGCGGCCGGGGGTGGTCTGGTTCGGCGAGCCACTGCCCGACAACGTCTGGCGGGAGGCCGAACGAGCCACTCGCCAGGCCGAGGTCTTTCTGGTTATCGGCACGGCGGCGGTGGTCTATCCGGCGGCCGGGCTGGTTCCGCTGGCGAAAGCCGCGGGTGCGAAAGTCATCGAGATCAATCTCGATGAAACGCCGTATTCGGCGCAGGTGGATTGCTCGCTGCGCGGCCGCGCCGGCGAGTTGCTGCCGGAAGTGATTGCATGAAGATCTGCTACTTCGACGCATTTTCGGGAATTGCCGGCGACATGACGGTCGGCGCGCTGATCGACGCCGGAGCCGCGTTTGAACCCCTCGCCGGGGCGCTCGATTCGCTCGGCATGGGCGCGGCGTTTCGCATCGAGAAGGTAAAGCGCGGCGGCATCGCAGCCACCCGCTTCGTGGTCGAAGGTGGCGAGCAGCGCGCCCACCGCCACCTGCCGCACATCCTGCGAATGATCGACGCGGGCGCTCTGCCGGACCAGGTCAAGGAAAACGCAACCGCCATTTTCCGCAAACTCGGCGAGGCCGAGGCGCGGGTGCACGGCGTCCCGGTCGAGAAAGTCCACTTCCACGAAGTCGGCGCGGTGGATTCCATCGCCGACATCGCCGGCGCCGCGATGGGGCTGTTCCTGCTGGGAGTGGATCAGGTCCACGCCTCCCCCGTCAATGTCGGCGGCGGCGCCGTCACCACCGAGCACGGACTTTTGCCCGTGCCGGCGCCCGCGACTGTGGCGCTGCTGGAGGGCCGGCCGGTGTTTTCGCGCGGCCCGCAAACGGAGCTGACCACGCCCACCGGCGCGGCCATCCTGGCGACCCTCGCGGTCTCCTTCGGACCCCTGCCGCCGATGCGCATCTCGGGCGCGGGCTTCGGCGCGGGGACCAAGGAATTCAAGGACCAGGCCAACGTCCTGCGCGTGATCCTGGGTGAAGCCAGCGGCGCGGCCGAGGCGGTCTCGGTCGCCGTGCTCGAGGCCAATATCGACGACTCGACGCCCGAGACCCTCGGCTATGCCATGGAGCGGCTGCTCGAGGCCGGCGCGCTGGACGTCACCCTCACCCCGGTCCACATGAAGAAGAACCGGCCCGGCGTGATGCTCACCGTGCTGGCGCGGCCGGAAGACCGGGAACGGCTCGCCGCGCTGGTCTTCGCCGAAACGTCCACCCTCGGCTTGCGCATCCACATGGCCGAGCGGCGCGTCGAGGCGCGAAGCGTCGTGGAAGTCGAAACGCGCTTCGGCAAACTGCGCGTCAAGGTCTCCGCCTCCGGAGCTTTCGCGCCCGAATACGAAGACTGCCGCAAACTGGCGCGCGAGTCCGGCGCGCCGCTCAGGGAAATCATGAACGAAGCCGGACTGGCTTACCTTAGGAACTCGCGATGAAATACTACCTGACCACCCCCATCTACTACGTGAACGCGGCCCCACATATTGGACACACGTACACCACCATCGTGGCCGACCTGGTGCGCCGCTTCAAAACCATGCAGGGCTACGACGCGGTGCTCACCACCGGCACCGACGAGCACGGCCAGAAGGTCGAGCGGTCGGCCCGGGCGGCGGGCAAAACGCCCGAGGAGTTCACCACCATCATCGCCGAGGAGTTCCGCCAGCAGTGGGAAAAACTGGGGCTGAAGATCGACCGCTTCCAGCGCACCACCAACCCGCAGCACCACCTGGTGGTCCAGGACCTGTTCCGCCGCTGCCTGGAGAACGGTTACATCTACAAGAGCGCTTACTCCGGCCAATACTGCTTCTTCGATGAGCTGTATGTGAGCGATGCCAAGCCCGGCGAACCGTGCCCGGATTGCGGGCGGCCCACCGAAACCGTCACCGAGGAGAACCTCTTTTTCAGACTCTCGGCGTTCACCGGGAAGCTGATCGAACTGCACGAGCAGAACCCCGACTTTCTGCAGCCCGAAACACGGCGCAACGAGGTGCTGGCGTTTCTGCGCCAGGGACTGACCGACCTTTCCATCAGCCGCACCACCATCCAATGGGGCATCCCCGTGCCCGACTACGCGCCGCACGTCTTCTATGTCTGGTTCGACGCGCTGACGACGTACATGAGCGCGGTGGCGGGCCAACAGGCCGGCGGCGAGGACCTTTGGCCGGCCGACCTGCACCTGATCGGAAAGGAGATCGTGCGTTTCCACGCCATCTACTGGCCGGCGTTTCTGATGGCCGCCGGATTGCCGCTGCCCAAGCGCGTCTACGCGCACGGCTGGCTGCTGTTTGAGAGCGACAAGATGTCCAAGTCGCGCGGCAACATCGTGCGCGCGGCGCCGATCGCGGAGGTCGCCGGCATCGATGCGCTGCGCTACTTCCTGCTGCGCGAGATCGTCTTCGGGCAGGACGGCAGCTTCAGCTACGACGCCCTGGTCGGCCGCTACAACTCCGACCTGGCCAATGGCCTGGGCAACCTGGCGAGCCGCACGCTGACCATGATCCGGCAGTATCGCGGCGGCGCGATTCCGGCGTCGCCCGGCGACGAGGCCATCGCGGGGCAGGCCGCGGAGACCATCGCGGCGGTCATTGCCGCCTTCGAGCGGTTCGAATTCAGCAAGGCGCTGGAGACGATCTGGTCGCTGCTATCGGCGGCCGACAAGTACATCGTCGGGCAAGCGCCGTGGAAACTGGCCGCGAAGCCGGAAGCGGCGGCGGCGCTGGATGCGACGCTTTACACGGCGGCGGAAGTCGTGCGCGTGGCGGCGGCGCTGCTGGCGCCGGTGATCCCGGAATCGGCGGCCAAAATCTGGGCCCAGCTTGGCATGCCGGAGTCGCTCGAGTCGGTGCGCATCGACCGGTTGGCCTGGGGCCAGTTGGCGGGCGGGCAGAAGATCGGGGAAATCGCCGCGGTCTTTCCTCGCATCGACGCGAAGGTAGCCATTCCCAGGATGCAGGAACTCGAAGTTCTCGAGACCGCCCGGCAAGCCGCGCTGCTCGGCAAGGCTCCCGCGCCGCCGGCCGGGGCGCCCGCGCCCGCCGCCCAGACCATCACCATCGACGACTTCGCCAGGATCGAAATGCGCGTTGGCGTGGTGCTTGAAGCGCAGGCCGTCAAGGGCGCGAACAAGTTGCTGCAGATGAAAGTCGACATCGGCGAAGCTGAACCGCGTTCGATCGTCGCCGGCATCGCGGAGGCCTACCAGCCCGAAGATCTGGTGGGCCGCAAAGTGGTCATCGTCGCGAATCTCGAACACCGCAAGGTGCGCGGCATCCCGTCGCAAGGGATGATTGTGGCGGCGGCGCTGGACGGCGGCAAACCGGTGCTGGCCGGCTTCCACGAAGATGTACCCGTGGGAGCGCGTCTCAAGTAATGCGCCTGGTCGATTCGCACTGCCACCTGGATTCCGAAGCATTCGATGAGGACCGCGAAGAGGTGCTGCGGCGCGCCCGGGCGACCGGGGTCGAAACCATTCTGGCCATCAACACCGCAAAGCAGCCCGAGGACTTGGACAGCGCGATCCGGCTGGCCGGGGAGTACCCGGGCGTCTGGGCCACGGTCGGCGTCCAACCGCACGACGCGGATAAGGCGGGCCCCGAAGTGTACGTCCGCATGGAGGAATTGGCGCGCCATCCAATAGTGGTTGCGGTGGGAGAGACCGGGCTCGAGTATCACTACGAGTTTGTGCCGCGTCCGGCGCAGCGGGAGGCATTCATCCGCCAGATGCGGATTGCGGGCGCGGTGCGCAAGCCGATCGTGATTCACACGCGCGAGGCCTGGGACGATACGTTCGCGCTGCTCGAGGAACACTGGCGTCCGTATGGCCTGTCCGGCATCATGCACTGTTTCACGGGCGGGCCGAGGGAAGCCGAGCGGTGCCTGGAGATGGGTTTCTATCTGAGCTTCTCGGGCATCCTGACCTTTAAGAGCGCGAACGAGATTCGGGAAGCCGCGCGGCTGGCGCCGGCCGATCGCATTTTGATTGAAACCGATGCGCCGCTGCTGGCGCCGTTGCTAGTGCGGGGGAAACGCAATGAACCAGCCTATGTTCTCTACACCGCGTTGGCGCTCGCCGAGGCGCGCGGTGAAAGCTTGGAGCGGGTGGGGGAGGCGGTCTCGGCCAACTTCGAACGCGTGTGTTTGCGGGGGGCGGACGCGAGCGGATACACTGGGTGAGTCCGATGGGTTTAAGCAGAACCGGCCAGTCTCTGGGCGCCATGGAAATCTTCGACCTCGT
Organism: Bryobacterales bacterium; assembly: GCA_030693045.1. Taxonomy (GTDB): domain Bacteria; phylum Acidobacteriota; class Terriglobia; order Bryobacterales; family Bryobacteraceae; genus JACQZT01. The sequence goes on from JAUYBU010000428.1 coordinate 5,793, forward strand.
CCGCGACGACCTCGCGAAGGTGGAAGAGGAGATTCGCCTGGAGTCGGTCGCTTCGGTCGACGCCATCACGACCATCGGGCGGTATCTTCATTCCGCCGGCGGCAAGCGGCTGCGCCCCATTCTGGTTCTGCTGTCGGCGAAATTGTTCGACGGGGTCACGCCGGGCGCCGTGCGCATGGCCGCGGTGGTCGAGATGATCCATGCCGCGACGCTGGTCCACGACGACGTGATCGACTATGCCGAGACTCGCCGCGGCCGTCCGTCGACCAACGCCGTCTGGGGCAATCACACCTCCGTGCTGGCCGGCGATTGGCTGTACATGCAGGCGTTCCAGATCGCCCTGGGCGAGCACAACTTCGCGCTGCTCGATCTGCTGCTCGGCCTTACGCAAAAGATGGTCGAGGGCGAGTTGCTGCAACTGGGCCGCATCGGCGTGATCTCGGTCACCGAAGCCGATTACATGGAACTGGTGGACCGTAAAACGGCCAGCCTGTTTTCGGCCTGCGCGCGGTTGGGCGCCAACTTCGGCGGAGCGAATGAGATCGACGCCGAAAAATTGGCCGAGTATGCCTGGAATCTCGGCATGGCGTTCCAGCTTGTCGACGACGTGCTGGACTTTACGGCCGACGAGAACGTCCTCGGCAAGCCGGTCGGCGGCGATCTGCGCGAGGGCAAGGTCACGCTGCCGTTGATCTACGCGCTGGAGCGCGCGGCGGCCGAGGAGCGCGCCGAAGTCGCCAGCGTGCTCGCCGACGCCCGCTACGACAACGTGCCGTTCGCCCGCATACTCGAGCTGACCCGGCGTCACGAGGGCATCCAGCGCGCGATGGATCGCGCGCAGTCGTTCCGCCAGAAGGCGCGCACGCTCATCGCGGAGTTTCCCGAATCCCCCGCCCAGCGGGCGCTGGCGTCGTTAACCGAACTGGTCACCGACCGCGACCATTAGGCGTGGCACGGCCTGAAGGCTACTTACCCTTTGCGGCTCCACTCGCGGATCGAGCGGATCTCTTCGGCCGGGATGTGCAGGAACTCCAGGAACTCCTGGTGCTCTTCGGGCGCCGATTTCTCGAACTCGGCGTGCCAGCGGTTCATGTCGGCTTCGGTGAAGCCGGATGCTTTCATGATGGAAATCCACTTCTCTTTTGTGACCATGTCCGTCCTCTTAAATGCGTTTTTGTGACGAAGCAGCTTCAGGATCGCTCGCTGGTGGCCGCGGAGCCTTTCGATTTCCGAGTCGAGTTCCAGCAGGCGGCGTTTCAGGACCGCCGCCGCGTCGTTGTCCGGGCGGTCCAAAACCGAGCGGATGTCGGCGAGCTTCAGACCCATGCCGCGGTAGACGCAGATCTGCTTCAGCCGCGCCAGGTCCTTGTCGCCATACTTGCGATAGTTGCCCTCGGTCCGCCCCGCCGGGCGGAGCAACCCGATCGATTCGTAATACAGCACCGCGCTGCGGCTCAAACCGCAGTTCCGTGCGAGCGTCGTGACAGTAATCATCGTCCTGATTCCACTGTGAACCCTGAAGCTGTAGACAGGTCAAGAGAAAAAGCGCGGGCGTTAGGCGGGTGTCATGGGAACCGGCCGGCAGTCGATAAGCATGCTCAGTGACTTTCGCCCATCGTCAGTGCCTCGACGTCGGCGAGGTCCTTGGCTCGCCCACACGCCCGCTTGTTGGCGATGAGCTCGTCGCGCCCTATGTAAAACACCTTCACGTCCATGTACGTCCCTGGTTTCCGCGAATCCCAGGCGGTCTCCCAAGTGACTCCGGAGATGGAACTCATCAGGTGAATCTGTCTCGGTACACGGCCCAACTGGACAATCGTGTTCCGCTCAAGGAGCATTTCAGTGGTCACGTCCGCGGTTGGAAAGCCGAAATCCCGCACCGCCTCCAACATCCGCTCTGCGCTCTCTTCGGCTGGCCGAACGAATAGGTCGATGTCTCCGGTGAACCGTGGCGCGCCATAGAAGGCGACCGCGTAGCCGCCGACGATCAGGTACTCAACGTTCTTCGCGTTTAACAAGGCGCAGAGATCGCGGAAATCCTTGTTCAATTCCATGACGCTCAGCTCCCCCCAGGGCCTCCACGTACTCTTGGCGAAGCCGTTCGACCTCTGCAATCCGCTCTTCCGGCGGACGGCTCAGCCAGTATTCGAGCGCGGCGTTTGCGGCCCGTTCCTCTTCGAAGGTGGTCAGACTCAGGACTCGGTCCATTCACTTCCAGTTTAACGCGCCGCTCAGCCCTCCCGGACCACTTTGAAGCCCATCAGGCGGCCCATCTGGTCGACCGGCCGGAGGTAGTCGCCATAGATCACTACGCGGTGCAGGCCGCCGGTGAAGTTCTCGAGCATCTTGCGGGCGTCGGCGACGCGGGTGCGGAACTTGGTGCGGCAGCCGCGGGCATCGTCGACGTTGCCGATCACCTCGCCCGTCGAAATGGCGACGGTCTCCGGGGTCAGGAATTTCGCGCAGGTCACCGTCTCCTGGATGGGCACCAGCACCTGGATCGAAACGCCCTTGTTGTCCTCCATGTGGGAGCGGATGGCGTAGGGCGACTTCACCCCGCCAACGCCGTGCATGGCGGTGGCCGAGACGCAGTGGGCGTGGATGATTTCGTTGCGGCTGGTGTCGAACACCGGGTCGGACACAAAGCCCGGCTTGCCGGTGAAGGAGGTCAGCAGCAGTTGCGTCATGGTGGACTCCACGTCGGCTTCGCAGACGCCGTACAATCCGGCGTCGTTCATTTTCGACCAGGCCAGGCAGGGGTAGGCCGGCAGGTCGCCGCGCTTGAATCCGCCCAGGCAATCCACGGTGATCGCGTTCGCTTTCTCCCGTTCGAGCACCGCGAGAATGCCGTGGTACAGGCGCATCGAATCGGTGATTTCCCGCGCCGAAGGCTCGACCACCCGGAGTGCCGCTTTCGTGAACTTCTCCGCTTCCGTCTGCGCCTTCTTGACGTCCGAGGATTCGAACGCCGCTTTCAGATCGCCGTAGGTCGGGAAGCCGAAGGCCGTTCCGAACTGCTTGGTGAACGCCTCGGCCGTCTGGTTGCGCCCGGACCCGGCCGAGACCACCAGCACCTTGCTGTTGCGCAGATGGTGGATGGTGCGGAAGATCCTCATATAAGGATCCAGGTCGCCCGGTTCGCTGCTGAGAATCAGGTCGGCCTTCTTGCCCTGCTGCGCCCACCGCACCACGTCCACGTAGGACCAGCCGGAGTAGGGCCGGGAGTAGAGCAGGGTGGGAACGGCGATCTCGCGCAGCGGCGCCAGCATGCCGCTGGTGCCGGACGTCAGGTCGACGATCAGGACGCCGTCCACGTCGCTCGTCAGGCCTTTGGCGAACGCCTGCGCGGCCTCGGGGGTGCGCACCAGGTCGCCGCCGGTGAACCGGACCACGCCCGCGTGTTTCTTCTCGACGCCGGCCAGGGTCGCCTCGACCTCGGCTTTCTCCTTGGCCACGTCCAAGGCCGGGTGAGGCCAGGTCGGGGTGGGCACGGCCAGGAACACTCGCCTGACCACCGCCGGGCCCATCCAGGGCGCGGACGAATCGGCGCCGAACAGACGCGAAGCGATCGCAAATCCGCCCAGCGATGCGGCAAACTGGCGGCGGGAAACAGAGGATACGGGATGAGTCATGGATATCTCCTTGTTGGTTCGGGAATCATATAGCGTTCAATAGAGCAACTTGAGGCCAAGCTGGATGGCCCGGGGCCACTGCGTGTCGCTGGTCACGGTCCCAAACGCGCTCGACGACGGGCTGGTGTTCGGCGCGGCGAACTGCGTGTGGTTGAACGTGTTGATGAACTCGGCGCGGAACTGCAGCTTGACCTTCTCCTTGATGTTCGTGTTCTTGATGATCGAGATGTCCCAGTTGTTCATCCCGTCGCCGCGGATGCCGGAAAAGCGCGAGGCGAGCGTGCGGATGTTCGAGCCGAGTTGTCTGGCCGAATTTCGCTCAAACCCCGCGTTGACGTTGAACCACTGGTCGATGGTGCGCTGGCCCTTCGGAAGAGGGATGTCGGAGAGTTTGCCGGTGAAAATCGAGTTGCCGAAGCCGACCGCCGGTCCGCTCTGTCCCTGGAAAATCCCCTGAATCTGCCAGCCGCCGATGACGCGGCGCACGGCCGGGTTAATCGGCCCAGCCCAGCGCTTGCCGGGCCCGAACGGCAGTTCCCACAGGCCACTGACGACGAGGCGGTGCGTGCGGTCCTGGTCCGAGATGACTCTCTCCGGCATCGGGTCGGTCTCGTTCAGATACCCGGTGGCCTCCATGAATTTCGACCAGGTCCAGGAAAACGACAGCGTGTAGTTCTGGGTGAAGCGTTTCTCGGCGCGGGTCTGCAAGGAGTGGTACCAGGAATAACCCTGGTTGAAGTTGTAACCGATGCCGGTGAAATGCGGGTAGGGCCGAAGCAGTTGCGCCCGGCTGACGGTCGTGCCGGCAAGCGAGGTCTTTGGGAGCAGCGGGTAGAAGGGGTTCCTCACCGCCGCCGCCAGGTAGTTAATAGTCTCCTGGTCCCGGACCAGCGAGGTGCTCAGGTACCGGCGCGGCGTCGGATCCAACTGCCGCCCGATGCGCTGCTTGGTGCCGCGGTTGCCGACGTAGGAGACCTCGATCATCGATTGCTTCGGCAACTCGCGCTGCACGCCCAACTGCCAGCGCTGCATGTAGGGTGCGATCAGGTTCTCCTCGTAGTAGCTGATGCCCTGGCCGAGGAAGGTCGCCAGGCCCTGGCCCGCGCCCACGGGGCGGTCCAATCCGCTCGGAAACGGATTGACAAGGTTGGCCACGAACGTCTGGCCATTGTCGAGCGAGGCGACGAAATCGGTGTTACGGTTGAAACCGGCCTGGTTGACGTGCTGCCGCGTCACGCCGAGCTGGTCGAAGAAGACGCCGTAGCCGCCCCGAACCACGGTCTTCGCATTGAATGCGTACGCGAAGCCGATGCGCGGCATGAAGTTGTTCTTGTCGGTGGTCCAGAGCGTTCGCGGCAGGCCGTTCACTCCGGCGAAGGTCAACCCCCCCTTGGCCTGGAACTGGTTCACCGGAACCTCGGGAATCGGGCTCTGCGCGTAGTTGGCCTTGGCCTGCGCCTCGACGGGGCTTGCGGCGCCCGCGTCGAAGCCGCGCACGCTGCGGTTGAATCGCTCGGTCAGCGGCTGCTCCAGTTCATACCGGATGCCGAAGCTCAGCGTGAGCCGGGTGCTGACCTTCCAGTCGTCCTGGAAGTAGAACGACCAGGCCTTGGACTGCTCGGCATAGGAGTCGTTGATCGGGAAGAAGCCGCTGTCGGGCAGGCCGAACAGGAAGCTGGCCAAGCCCTGCCCCATCGGCGCGCTGGGCGACGTATCGAGCGGGCCGCGGGTCCATGACGTGCCGAAACTGAACGAGCCGGACGACTGGCCCAGATTGAACGCATTCTCGCGATAGGCGCGATAGCCAACGCCGAACCGCATGGTGTGCGAGCGCACCATGTTGGTGAAGTTCGCCGCCAGGTCGTGGGTGTCGTCGTAGCGGAAGTTCAGCGTGCCGTCGGCCATGGTGCCCAGGCCGCTCACGTTTATGTATGGCAGCTTCAGGCCGCGCGCACTGACCCCTTTGATCTGGCCGACGAACGAACTGGAAAAACCGAGTGCGGCCAGGTCCATGCCCTCTTGCAGCGGCTCCGCGCCTTCGACAAAGCGGGTGTAGCTGTAGCGCGTGTTCAGCAGGAATTGGGGCGTGAAGATGTAAACGTGGTCGGCGGCCAGGCCGCGGTTCTTGCGAAAGAAGTTATTCCCTTGAGCGTTGTTGAACCGGGTGTCGTATTGCTGGCGGCGGTCGTTGATGTTGCCGCGCACGAAGAAGCGCTGCTTATCGCTGAAGTTGTGATCGACGCGGAAAACGTGGTTAAAGTACTTGTCCCATTCCGGGCCGGGCGTGGTCCAGTTGTCGCGGCCGTCGATGGTGCCGGGCTGGTTTGGCGGCTCCCACAGGTCGGCAATCTTGCGCGCCGCCGGATTGATGCGGCTGGAAGGGATGATGTTGCCCGCGAGCGGCTGGCGGCTAAAACGGCCTCCCGCGGCGGCCCTGATCGTCGCCGGGTCGTAGATCTGATACTGGGACCCCAGGGCCAGCAGACCCGAGAAATCGCCGTTCTTTTGGGCTGAGGTTGGAACCGCCGTGGTGATCGTGCCGCGCGGGTCGGCGTCGTGTATGCCCTCATATCCGTACATCCAGAAGGTGCGGTTGTGGCCGTCATAGAGCTTGGGGATGTAAACCGGTCCGCTGCCGCTGGTGCCCCACCGGTTCTGGCGAATGACCGCTTTGGGCAGGCCGGCTTTGTTCGAGAAGAACTTGTTGGCGTTCAGCACCGGGTTTTGCAGGAAGTGGTACATCTGGCCGTGCACGTCGTTGCCGCCGGCCTTCAGGCTGACGTTGATCACCGCGCCCGGCGTGAAACCGTAACTGGCGTCGAAAGTGGCCGTCTGGATTTTGAACTCCTCGACCACGCCCGGCGGGGGGACGTAGGCGACCGCCGCCCGCTGGATGTTCGGCGCGCCGTCCATGGTGAATTCGTTGCTGCCGGTGCGCGTGCCGTTGATGGCGATGCTCGAGGGAGAGCCGACGTCGAACGGTCGCGTCCAGCCGCCGGTGGAAAGGTTCATCACGCCCGGAGCCAGGTTCGACAGCATGATGGGATTGCCGTCCTTGAGCGGCAACTCCAGAATGCGGCGGTTGTCTACTACCTGTCCCATGGAAGCGGTGGAGGTGTCGACCAGCGGCGCATCGGCGGTGACACGGACGGTCTCCGACGACTGGCCGATCTCGAGCGCAACGTTTAGCGTCGCCCGGTCGTTCACCTGGACGCCGATCCCATCCTGAACGAACTTCTTGAAGCCCGCCATTTCGACGGTCACAGTGTAAGCGCCCGGAATCAGGAACGGCAGGACGTAGTCGCCGCTCTGGTTGGTGGAGGCGACCGTGCGCACATTGGTTCCCGTGTTTACGCCGGTGACGGCCGCGCCGACGACGACGGCGCCGGTCGGGTCGGTGACTCGCCCGAGGATTTGGCCGCGCGTTTCCTGCGCCTGAAGCGCGGTCGCGGCCACAAGCAGTACGACGAAAGGCAATGTCAATCCCTTGCGTCTCATAGGAATGCTCCTTTTTGACTCACTCGCTACATTTCGTGGATCACTTCAAAACCCATCAGCCGGCCCATGCGTTCGATCGCATCGACATAATCTCCGTAGTAGGTCACGCGGTGAACGCCGCCCTTGAAGTTGGCGAGCATTTTGCGCGCGTCCTTGACCTTGGTGCGAATCTGCGTGCGGCAGCCTTCGGCGCTGTCGGCGTTGCCCGTGACTTCGGCGGTCGAGACCATGAAGCGGCGGGCGCTGTCGAACTTGCCCACGGTGACGGTCTCGCCGATGGGCAGCAATACCTGGACCGAGACGCCGTCGTTGGTTTCCAAGTGCGTTCGCAGAATGTAAGGCGCCGCCGTGCCCCCAACGCCGTGCATTGTTGTCGGCGCCACGCAGTGCGTGTGCAGAATCTCGTTGCGGCTGGTGTCGAAGACCGGGTTGAAGACGTAACCCGGCTTGCCGGAGAACGGGGTCAGCAGAAGCTGCGTCATGGTGCACTGCAAATCGGCCTGGCAGACGCCGTACAACCCCTCGTCGTTGAGTTTCGACCAGGCAACGCACGGATAGCCCGGCAGTTCGCGCCGGTTGATGCCGCCCAGGCAGTCGATCGTGATTCCGTTGGCGCTCTCTCGCGCGAGCAGTTCCTTGACCCCCAGATAGAAGCGCAGTGCGCGGAAGATCTGGTCCTGTTTCGGTTCGACCACGCGCAGCGCGCCTTTGGCGTATCGCTCCGCTTCGCGGGCGGCGAGTTTTTCGTCGGCGCGGTTGAAAGCCGCCGCCAGGTCCGGATACGTCATGTAGCGGAACTCGACGCCGAACTGCTTGGCGAACTGCTCGGATTCGCGCGACGGCTTCGATCCCGGCACAACCACGATGATGCGGCTCTTGCGCACCTGGTGAATCGTGTTAAAGATGCGCATGTAGAGGTCGAGATCGTCGTAACTGCTCGAAGCAAGCACCTCGGCCTTGTTGCCGGCCTGCGCAAATCCCGAGAACGTCGCCCAGGCGTGGCCCGCGTACGGACGCAGGAACAGGAGCGTCGGAAGACCGGACTTCCCGATCGCCTGCACCATGCCATCGGAGCCCGATGTAATGGTGACGACCAGGTTCGCATCGATGTCCTGCCCATCGAGCTGCGTCACCCATCGGGCGGCGTCCTCCATCGTGCGCACCAGTTCGCCGCCGGTGAATTGCACCAGGTTGGGATGCCGCCGTTCGACTTCCACCAGGCGCGCCTCGATTTCCGCGCGCGTGCCCTCAACGTCGATGGTTGGCCGCGGCCAAGTGGGTTTTGGAACCGCGATGTAGGCTTTACGGACTCTCGCGGGCGTCGCCCAAGGTCCCGGCGGCGCAGCCTCCGCGTCTCCAACCAAAACCGCGGATAGCCCGCCGAGAGCGCAGAGATGGAACTGGCGGCGGGAAAGAGCAGATTCCGGATGGTTCATACAAGCCTCCTTAAGCTGCTGGATGATTATACTGCAATCCGGAGTATAGGGTTGCATTCACCGGAGCGCGACCGTTCTTACCGGCTTCCGCTATCGCCTTGATTTGACAGTGTTAATTTCGCTGTGCTAAACGTGGAGGTTCTTCAACTGGAAAACCTTATGGCTGATCCGCAGAATGCCGAGGCGAAGCCGAAGCCTGCCGCCGCGCCTCCCGCAGCTCCCAAAGCCCCGGCCAGCATGGCCGCAACGCCCTGGGAAGACGAACTGACGCGCCGGCTGGCCGAGCAGTATCCGGATCAGATCACGGAATTCTCCACTTACCTGGGCCAGAGTTTCCTGGTCGCGAAACCGGCGGCCGTGGTTTCGATCGTCGAATTCCTGAAGCTGGAAGCCGACTTCGATTACCTGGCCGACCTCACGGCGGTCGATTACCCGAAGCGGTCCGAGCGTTTCGACCTGGTCTACATTCTCTACAGCTTCGCCCGCAACGAGCGCATTCGCATCAAGACCCGCATCGCCGACGGTGAGAAAATAGAAAGTGTAGTGGGAGTGCATCTGACCGCCAACTGGCTGGAGCGCGAGGTTTACGACATGTTCGGCATCGAGTTCGCCAACCACCCCGATCTGAAGCGCATCCTGATGCCGGACGGTTGGGAGGGTCATCCGCTCCGCAAGGATTACGGCATCCTCCAGATGGACAACCGCTGGGTCAAAGAGAACTTGGGCATCGAGAGCGGGCAGTAGCGTATGGCGCAGACCTTCCTCGACTCCACCGAACTGGTCCTCAACATGGGGCCGCAGCACCCGTCGACGCACGGAGTGTTGCGCGTGATTTTGAAACTGGACGGCGAAAAGGTCACCGGCACCGAGTGCGTGGTGGGATACCTGCACCGCGGCGTCGAGAAGATCGCCGAAAACCGCACCTACGCGCAGTTTGCGCCGTACGTGGACCGCATGGACTACGTCGCCTCGGTCTCCAACGGCCTGGGCTACTGCCTGGCGGTCGAAAAGCTGCTGAACGTCGAAGCGCCGCCGCGCGCGCAGGTGGTGCGGGTGATCCTGACGGAGTTGAACCGGATCGCCAGCCACCTGATCTGGCTGGGCACGCACGCGCTGGACCTGGGGGCCATCACGCCCCTGTTTTATGTCATGCGAGAGCGGGAGGACATCCTTAATATCTATGAGAAGTACTGCGGCGCGCGCCTGACCACTCACGCTTTCCGCATTGGCGGCCTGCAGTACGATCTTTACGATGGCTTCGAGGAGGAAGTAAAGCGGTTCTGCGACATCATCGGGCCGAGGGTGGACGAGTACGAGGAACTGCTGACCGGCAACCGGATCTGGATCGCGCGTCTGACCAACGTCGGCGTTTTGAACGCGGAAGACTGCAAGGCCTACGGCGTCACCGGGCCCTTGCTGCGCGCCGCCGGCGTCAAATGGGACTTGCGCAAGGCCCAGCCGTATTCCGGCTACCAGCACTACGATTTCGAGATCCCGACGCGCGCCAACGGCGACTCTTACGACCGGTACATCGTGCGCGTGCAAGAGATGCGGCAGGCGGTGCGCATCGTGCGGCAGGCGCTGGACCGGATCGAGCCCGGCCCCATCATGGCCAAGGTGGCGAAGGTCATCAAGCCGCCGGTGGGCGAGGCCTATGTGTCCATCGAAGCGCCCAAGGGCGAGTTGGGCTACTTTGTCGTGAGCGACGGCTCGACGCAGCCCTACCGCGTGCGCGTGCGTCCGCCATCGTTCATCAATTTGCAGGCGGTGGACAGGATGGCCCGCGGCTCGCTGATCGCCGACGTGTGCGCCATCATCGGCACCATCGATATCGTGCTCGGGGAAGTGGACCGCTGAGGAGAGATGGGGATGCGCCGCTTTCTGAGAACGGTTTTTCTGATCGACCTGATCGAGGGCCTGTGGGTCACCTTCCGCACCCAGCACCCCAGAAACATCTGCACCGATCAGTATCCGAGGGAGCGGCCCAAAATCGCCGAACGCTTCCGCGGCGCGCCGCGGCTGAACAACCACCCGGAGACGGGCGAAACGCTTTGCATCGCCTGCAACTTGTGCGCGATCGCCTGCCCCGAGGCTCTGATTGTGGTGTCCAGCGAACGCAACGAGAAGACCAAACGCAAGGAATTGACCGATTTTACGTACGACCTGTCCCGCTGCATGTTCTGCGGGTTATGCGAGGACGCCTGCCCGGTGGACGCGCTGGAATTGACGCAGGATTTCGAAATTGCGTCCTACACCCGGGACGGCCTGATCTGGGACCGGAAGATGCTCGAAGAAGGACCGCGGCCGGCCCGCTATAAGTTCTGAGCCGCGACCGTTAGGGAGCGGTTGAAGGCAATGCTCGATACGATTTTCTTTTACTTGTTCGCGCTGCTGACGCTGCTCGGCGCGGTGCTGACCATCACCCGCCGCAGCGCGGTGCACAGCGCCATCTCGCTTATCGTGAGCCTGGTTGGCGTGGCCGGGCTGTTTTTGCTGCAACGCGCCGAATTTCTGTTTGCCGTGCAGATCGTGCTTTACATCGGCGGCATCATGTTGCTGTTCCTGTTCGTGATCATGCTGGTGAACCTGGACCGGGCGGAGCGCGAGCGGCAGTTTAGCAAGGCCTGGTGGCTGGCGCTGGCCTGCGTTGTGGGCGTGGGCGCCGAGATCGCCTACTTTCTGACCAAGGGCCCGGCCGCGTTCCAGTTTCCGCCGGGCGCGGCGTCGCCTGGCGTGGCGTCGGCGGCCGCGGGCGGCAACGTCGAGCGGCTGGCGGACGCGCTGTTCTCGGAGTACCTTCTGCCGTTTGAAATGGCGTCCTTGCTGCTGCTGGTGGCCGTGGTCGGCAGCGTCATCCTGGCGAAGAAGAGGATCTAGATGCTGCACCCCATAACTCCCGCACACTATCTGATCCTGAGCGCGGCGCTGCTGCTGATCGGCACGCTGGGCGTGCTGAGCCGGCGGAATATCATCATCATTCTGATGTCGATCGAGCTGATCCTGAACGCCGTCAACATCAACCTAATCACTTTCTCGCGCCTGTTCGATCAGGTGAACGGGCAGGTATTCGCCATCTTCGTCATCACGGTGGCGGTGGCCGAGGCGGCCGTCGGGCTGGGCATCCTGCTGGCGATGTTCCGCAATAAGGAGACCGTGCAGGCCGACGAGATCGATCTGCTGAAGTGGTGAGGAGCGCGGCATGAATTTTCTCGAACTCATCTGGCTGATTCCGCTGTTCCCGCTGTTCGGCGCCGCGACCATGCTGCTCGTCGGCAGGAAGCTGGATCCGCAGGCGGCTTCGGAAGTGGCCGTCGCGCCGGGCGTCGAACCGGCTGCCGCCGGGAGCGGCCACGAGCATGGGCACGGCGGCGGCGCGAAGTTTCTGATCAGCCTGTTCTGCCCGGGCATGGTGTTGCTGAGCTTTCTGCTGTCGGCCGCGGCGGTGTTTCAGCTTTCCTCCCTGCCCGAGAAGACGCACCAGGTGATCCAGTTCACCTGGCTCGCCGGGCAGCCGTTCCACATGGCCGGCGGAGGGATGGCGACCTTCGCCGCCGACTGGGGCTTTCTGCTCGACCCGCTCAGCTCGGTCATGATTTTGGTGGTCACCGGCATCGGCTTCCTGATTCACGTCTACTCGATCGGCTACATGGCGCACGACGGCGGCTACTACCGCTTCTTCGGCTACCTCAACCTGTTCGTCTTTTTCATGCTGATGCTGGTGCTGGCGAATAACTACGCGCTGCTGTTCGTGGGCTGGGAAGGCGTGGGGTTGTGCAGTTACCTGCTGATCGGCTTCTACTTCCACAAGAAGTCGGCCGGCGACGCGGGCAAGAAGGCGTTCATAGTGAACCGCATCGGCGACGCGGGCTTCCTCATGGGCATGCTGCTGATGCTGGCCACGGTGGGCTCGGTGCGCTTTGTGGACGTGAACCAGGCGCTGACGAGCGGGCGGTTCCATCCCGAAATCGCCGGCTTCGGAGTGTTGAGCGCGATGGCGCTGCTGCTGTTCATCGGCGCCACGGGCAAGTCCGCGCAGGTCCCGCTGTACGTCTGGCTGCCGGACGCCATGGAAGGCCCCACGCCGGTCTCCGCATTGATCCACGCGGCGACCATGGTGACGGCGGGCGTTTACATGGTGGCGCGCTCGAACGCGCTGTTCGCGCTGACGCCGGAGACATCCTTGATCGTGGCCGTGGTGGGTGCGTTTACGGCTATTCTGGCGGCGTCGATCGCGCTGGTGCAGAACGATATCAAGCGGGTGCTGGCCTACTCGACGGTCAGCCAACTCGGCTTCATGTTCATGGCCGCCGGCGTGGGAGCGTATTGGGTGGCAATCTTCCACCTGTTCACGCACGCCTTCTTCAAGGCGCTACTGTTCCTCGGTTCCGGCTCGGTGATTCACGCCATGTCGGGTGAGCAGGACATGCGCGGGATGGGCGGCCTGAAGGACAAGATCCCGGTGACTTTCCGGACCATGTTCATCGGCTCGGTGGCCATCGCCGGCATCCCGGGTTTGGCCGGCTTCTTCTCGAAGGACGAGATTCTGTGGCAGGTATTCAGTTCGCCGCTGGGGTCCAAGTCGGTGTATGTGGTGGGCATCGTCACCGCCGCGATGACGGCGTTCTACATGTGGCGGCTGATGTTCATGACCTTCTATGGCGCCTCTCGCGCGGACGCTCGAACGCAGGCGCACGTGCATGAATCGCCCAAGACCATGACTGTGCCGCTGATGACGCTGGCGGCGGGCAGCGTGCTGGCGGGCTGGATCGGCGTGCCGAAATTGTGGAGTGTGTTCCCCGAGGGCTTCCGCACTTTCGAGCATTGGCTCGAGCCGGTGTTCGAGGCCTCGGCGGCGCGCGCGGTCGCGCACGGCGTTGCGCATCACGACACTTCGATCGAATGGCTGCTGATGGGACTGTCCGTCGCGATTGCCGTGGCCGGCATCCTCACGGCCCGGCACCTGTACCTGATCAGGCCCGGGTTGCCGGATGCGATCCGGAAGGCGAGCGGACCGTTGTACGACACGCTGCTGAATAAATGGTATGTCGACGAACTGTATGACTTCCTGTTCGTCAACGGTTTGTCCAAAGGCGGCGGCGCGCTGCTGAGCCGCTTCGACGCGAGCGTGGTGGACGGCGGAGTCAACGGCGCGGGGTGGATGACGCGATTCACCTCGCGGGTTTCGATTTGGTGGGACACCTGGATTATTGACGGCGGCATTCGCCTGGCGTCGTTCCTGGTGAAATGCTCTTCTTATCCGGTTCGGATTTTCCAGACCGGCTATGTGCAAAGTTACGCCCTGGTCTTCGTGGCGGGCGTGGCGGGATTTCTTCTGTACTTCGGGATGCGCTGAAGATGAACGAGCACTTGTTGAGTATCGTATTGTTCACGCCGCTGGCCGGCTTGCTGGTGCTGTTGTTTCTTCCCGCATCCAACAAGAACCTGATCCGGCTGTGGGCGAACTTTTCGGCCATCGCCGGCTTTCTGGTTTCGCTGCCGCTGGTCTTTCGCTTCGATAAGTCGAACGGCGGTTTCCAGTACCTGGAGCGGTTCGACTGGATCCCCACGCTAGGCGTGAAGTACGCCGTGGGCATCGACGGCATCAGCCTGCTGCTGGTGATGCTGACCACGCTCACCGGCGTCATCGCGATTTTTTCGAGCTGGAAGTCGATCGACGAGCACGTGAAGGAATACTACGCCATGTTCCTGTTGCAGCAGACCGGAATGATCGGCGTTTTCATCTCGCTCGACTTCTTCCTGTTCTACGTTTTCTGGGAAGTGGTGCTGGTGCCGATGTATTTCATCATCGGCGTCTGGGGAGGGCCAAGAAAGCTCTACGCGGCGATCAAGTTCTTCCTCTACACCCTGACTGGCAGCGTGCTGATGCTGCTGGGCATCCTGACGCTCTACTTCCAACATTTCACGCAGCGCGGTTTCTACACCTTCGAAATTTCCGAACTGATGAAGCTGAACATGCCGCTGCACATAGAGCAGTGGGTGTTCTGGGCCTTCTTCATCGGCTTCGCCATCAAGGTGCCGATGTTCCCGTTCCACACCTGGCTTCCGGACGCGCACGTGGAGGCGCCCACCGCCGGCTCGGTCATTCTGGCCAGCGTGCTGCTGAAGATGGGCACTTACGGTTTCATCCGTTTCTCGCTGCCGCTGGTGCCCAAGGCGTCGATTGAGCCGTGGATCGTACAGGTGCTGGCGGGCCTGTCGATCATCGGCATCATTTATGGAGCGCTAGTCAGCCTGATGCAGAAGGACTGGAAGAAACTGGTGGCGTATTCTTCGGTGAGCCACCTGGGATTCTGCACGCTGGGTATTTTCTCGCTCAATCCGAACGGCATCGCGGGCAGCGTGATCCAGCAGATCAACCACGGCATCTCGACCGGCATGCTGTTCCTGATTGTCGGCGTGGTCTACGAGCGGCGGCACACGCGCGAGATCAAGGAATACGGCGGGCTGGCGCACGTGATGCCGCTCTATTCCATCGTCTTCGCTTTCGCCATGCTGAGTTCGGCGGGCATGCCGCTGCTCAACGGTTTTATCGGCGAGTTCACCATCCTGCAAGGGGCCTTCGAGGCCAACCGCGCCTGGGCGGCGTTCGCCGTCACGGGCGTCGTTCTGGGCGCGGCGTACCTGCTGTGGCTGTACCAGCGCACCATGCTCGGCCAGGTGACCAACGCGAAGAACCTGCGTCTGCCGGACCTGAGCCTGCGCGAATTCCTGGTGTTCGTGCCCTTCATCGCCTGGGCGATCTGGATCGGCGTTTATCCGAAGCCGTATTTCGACGTGCTCGAGAAGCCGGTGGCGCAACTGGTGGAGCGCGTGAGGCCGGGTTATTTCGACCGCAAACCGCTTGCTGACGCGCGCGGCTCGGTTACGGCAACTGAGCCGCGACCGTCAGGGAGCGGACATTCCACGGAGGTCGCACGCTGATGAGCCAGTACTACACCGCGACCGATCATTTCGTTCTGGTGCCGGCCATCATGCTGGCGCTGTTCGGCTGCGCCATCCTGCTGTTCGACTTCTGGGTTTTTCCGGAGCCCAAACAGCGCAAATGGCTGCTGGCGTTCCTGGCCTTGGGCGAAGCGTTCGCCGGTTACGGGCTCTGGCAGCAACACACCTACATTGCCGGACAGGGCATCGCGGAACTCACCGCCTTCCAGGGCTCGCTGGTGGTGGATGGCTTCTCGCTGTTCTTCAATTGGATGTTCATTGCCGCGGCCTCGATTGTGGCGCTGATGTCCTACCGGTACCTGGAGGTCGAAGGCGAACACCACGGCGAGTACTACAGCCTGATTCTGCTGGCGCAGTGCGGGATGTATTTCCTGGCCTCCGGCGCGGACCTGATCACGCTGTTCGTGGGCCTGGAATTGATGGCCCTGTGCTTCTACATCATGGTCGGCTTCCTGCGCTCGGACAAGCGCTCGAACGAGGCGGCGATGAAGTACCTGTTGCTGGGCGGCTTTTCGAGCGGCTTTCTGGCCTACGGCTTCTCGCTTCTTTACGGCCTCTCCGGCTCGACCAAGCTGAGCGAGATCGGCGTTGCGATCGCCCGCCGCGATCCGGCGGACCCGGTGCTTCTGCTGGCGATGGTGACCACCACGGTCGGCCTGCTGTTCAAGATTTCGGCCGTGCCCTTCCACATGTGGGCGCCGGACGCTTACGAGGGCGCGCCCACCACGGTGACGGCGTACCTTTCGGTGGGCTCGAAAGCCGCCTCGATCGCATTCCTGCTGCGGATCTTCCTGGGGCCGCTGGCCTCGGCGCGCGCGGCTTGGGAGCCGCTGCTGGTGTTCGCCGCCATCGCCAGCCTGACCGTCGGCAACCTGGCCGCCATCAGCCAGCACAACATCAAACGACTGCTGGCCTACAGCTCGATCTCGCACGCCGGCTACATGCTGCTGGGCCTGGTGGCCGGAAACGAGACCGGCATCAAGGGCGTGGCGGTTTACGTCCTGGTTTACACCTTCACCAACCTGGGCGTGTTCCTGGTGATTGTCGCGCTGCGGCGCGAGGGCCTGGTCGGAGACAACATCGACGACCTGGCCGGCCTGATGCACAAGAGTCCCGGCTACGCTTTGCTGATGCTGATCTGTTTGCTGTCGCTGGCCGGCATTCCGCCGACGGCCGGTTTCATCGGCAAGTACTACATCTTTCTGTCGCTCATTCAGGCGGGCCGCTACGTGCTGGCCGCGGCGGCCGCGCTTTATGTGGCGGTGGCGATTTACTATTACTTCCGCATCGTGCGCAGCATGTTCATGAGCGACGCGGAGGATGCCGGGGCGATGGAAACCACGTTCGGCGTGCGCGTCGCCGCGGCGCTCACGGGGCTGGGCACGTTGGGGATCGGCATCTTTCCCGAGCCGTTCCTGCGATTCGCCGGGCAGAGCCTGATTCGGTAGCGCGACTATGGAAATCCTACAACATCCGCTCTTCCTTCCCGTGGTCCTGACCTTGGCGATCGTGGGAATTTTTCCGCTGGTGTCCGGCTATATCGTGCTGGTGGAGCGGAAGGTGCTCGCCGACATCCAGGTGCGTCTGGGCCCGATGCGCGTCGGGCCGCAGGGCCTGCTGCAACCGCTGGCCGACGCCCTGAAGCTGCTGATCAAGGAAGATCTCATTCCGGCCGCCGCCGACAAGACCATTTTCTGGATTGCGCCGTGCATCTCGACCTTCACCGCGCTGACGGCCTTCTCGGTGCTGCCGTTCAGCCCGATTCTGCGCGTGGTCGACGTCAACGTCGGCCTGCTGATCGTCTCGGCGATGTCGGCCGTGGGCATTCTGGGCATCATTCTGGGCGGCTGGTCGTCGAACAGCCACTACCCGCTGTTGGGCGCGCTGCGCGGCGCCGCGCAATTGGTAAGTTACGAAGTCGCGCTGGCGCTGGCGCTGCTGTCGGGCGTGATGATGGCGGGCACGCTCAGCATGGTCGGCATCGTGAAGGCGCAACTGGAGCGCGGCGTCTGGTTCGCCTTCGACAACTTCGGGCTGATGCTGGTCCCCTTCATGGTCTACCTGATTTCGGCCATCGCCGAAACCAACCGCGCGCCGTTCGATCTGCCCGAAGCGGAATCGGAGTTGGTCGCCGGATTCCACACCGAGTACTCGGGCTTCCGATTTGCGCTCTACTTCCTGGCCGAGTACACCAACATTTTCGTGGTCGCCTCGGTCGCCGTGACGCTGTTCTGGGGCGGCTGGCTGCGGCCGTTCCCGAACGTGGCGTGGCTGGATTGGCCGCTCAGCGCCGGCGTTCCGTTCCTGGTGCTGGCGGGTTCGGGTTTCGCGTCGATTTTCTTACTGAAGCGCCAGCCCTCGGCGGCGCAGAGGTACATCCTGCTGGTGGTGATCCTGGGGCTGATCTTCCTGGGCTCGCTGTTCCTGATCCCGGTGGTGACCCGGGCGGCGTCGGCGCCGTTCTGGTTCTTCTTCAAGGTCGGGGTGTTCATCTACGGCATGATCTGGTTCCGCGGCACCTTCCCGCGTTTCCGCTACGACCAGTTGATGAGCATCGGCTGGAAATACATGATCCCCATCGGCATGGGCGCGATCCTGGTCAACGCGGTGGTGGGGATGCTGAAGGGGCACTGAGCAGCGGATCTGGCTGGATACGAACGCTCCGCAGCCGATTTCAGGCGCTCAAGGTTACTACTGTCTTGACGCCAATCGCATCGAGGATTTGCTGAAGCCTGGCGATTGCCACTGTCTGGTATTCGTTTTCTTCGTACCGGCTGATCACCTGTTTGCTCACTCCCAGCCGCCGCGCCAATTCACTCTGCGAGACGCCCTTGGAAATTCGGATCTTTGCCACAAAGGGAGCGATCTGATCGAGGCGCTCGATGTCCGGGAGTGCCAACTCACCCGCCCTCAGTTGGTCGTAATCGTACACTTCATCCTCGAGTTGCCGGATCATGCTCGCATAACTGTCTCGGATGGCTTTCGAGCGTTTGCCGAGGGCCTCTTGTTCCACCTTGGCCAGTGCCATCCGAAAACCCTCAATCTGTGCCAAGGTCCGTTCTCTCTGCGCATCGCTTTTGATCATGATCGACTCGTCCTGAGAAGCTGTAAAAGAATCCTGGGGGACACGCCTGTGGGCGCTCCAAAGTATTGTTTCCGTGAAGCCAGCCCGGAGTGTCCCCGGATTCTTTTACAGCTTCTGACCACCCGAATCACGCCTCGCGGTTGACCGTTCCGGTCCTGCCGAAAGAACTCCGGAAACCCCATTTCCGGGCTTGCCTGCATCGCGGGATGTATGAAGAATTCGACCCCGTGTTCGACCCACATTCGCCACTTCCACTTCCGCGCGTGCGGTACAAGGATGAGATCGAAGTCGATCCAGTACGGGTCGATACGTTCATAAACGTCCGGATCAGGTTCGACCCAGTAGCCATCGATATCGCCCGGGTCCGGCTTCTCCGTACAGAAGCTACCATCAAGGTAAACCTCCTCGATCCCGGCAGTCCAGAACGCCCACAGCGCGGCACGAAGCCCCTTCAACAACCATCGACGCCGTGGTGTGAAACCCAAACACTTCGCTATTTCCTCCAACGTTGCCGCGTGATCGCCCGGCGGCAACGCCCCGGTACCGGCCTCGAACGCGGGAATCAAGCTACCTCCATCATTTCAGAGACAACTATAATTGTCAACAGTAAAGCTGTCATCGCGCATAGACAACACAATTCACCGGCCGGACGGAGCGCCAGTGAGGACCCGCATGACGGCGATTGTCGCGCACAGCGTGAGATTGTAGGGCACCATGTGGAGAGTGGGACAAGGCTCCCGTCTCGTCCCGGTTGCTATTTCTTCTTGGGCGCGGCCTTCTTGGAAGCCGCCGCCGGTTCCTTCAGCAAGGCCTCGATCTTCGCGCGCAGGCTCTTTTCCTCGTAAAACGCCTCGTTGCCTTCGGCGGTGGTCTGGCCTTGGATCGTCCCCTTGCGGTCCACCAGCACCATCTGCGGCACCACGAACCGGAGGATGGACGGGTGTTGCAGAAAGGCCAGAACCGGATCCCGCGGCGCGTAGCCGATCGGAAAGTCGACCTGGGCCTGCTTGATGAAGTCCGGGACCAGCAGGGACGCCATGTCGTTGAACGCCACGCCCAGCGGCTGGAAGCCGCGCGGCCCGTACTCCTTGGCAAGGCGGCTGAGCATTTGCGCGGAGTGCTGGCAGTGCGGGCAGGTGGTGTAGAGCATCTCGAGCAGCACCACTTTTCCGCGGTACTCGCTGAGCAGCACCTGTTGGCCGCCCGGCAACTGAAAGGCGAATTCCGGCGCGCGGCGCGGAATTTCGGCGGCCACTCCCGCCAGTGCAAGAGCAAGAAGAACGATAGAAACCAAAATCACGCGGCGCATCGTGTGGGACCTCACTTGGCTGGTTTGGGCGCGGTTTTCCCGGCCGCGGGAGTTCTGCCGCGGCCGGACTCCTTGAGCAGGGAGTCGATCCATTTCCGGATGCCCTCTTCTTCCTTTTCGAAGAACGGGTCGGTGCCCGCGTACTGGGCGCGAATCACGCCCTTGCGGTCGATGATCACCAACTGCGGCATCAACATGCTGACCATCACGGGATGCTGGAGAAAATCGACTGCGATCTGGTGCTTGGCCCACCCGATCGGATACGTCAGCCCGAACTCCTTGACATAGGCGGCCGCCAGGCTGCCGTTCTCGTCGTTGATCGCGACGCCCACGGCCTGGACCCCGCGCGCGGCGTACTCGGCCTGCAGCTTGTTCATGGTTTGCGAGGTGCGCTGGCAATGCGAGCAGGTGGTCAGCAGGAATTCGAGCAGGACCACCTTGCCGCGCCACTGGCTCAGCTTCGCCGGCTGGCCGCTGGTGAGTCGAAACGTAAGCTCCGGCGCCGGACGCGGAACGATGGCGGCGAACAAAGACGGCGCGAGAAACGCCAAGGCTGCTACGGGGGCGAGCAGGAATCGCATCGAGAACATTCCTCCAGGACTTCCTACATCAGTTTAGCGCAGCGCTCCATTACCGGGCCTCGGAGGGAGATCGCATGCCTTCGACGCTGGTGACGGAAACCCCTTGCCAGCGAACCAGGAAATAACCGTCTTCGCTTTTTCCGGCAAATCGGTCATTGGCTTCCAGCGCAATTTCGACGCGCTGCCATTTCTTTCGAAGCACCTGCTGATACAGACGAAAGAACTCGGCCGCGGTTTCAGCATCGGCCCACTCGGAGACATACAAAAGCGCGATGGGCCCGGCTTTGTGTTCCATCAAACGGTAGGCGCCGCCGCGCCAGCTTGGAGCCACGCGCCCGGCCGCGTCCTGGCTCGCGTACTGGCGCAGCAGGATGGAGTGATCGAGTTCGCCGATCGATCCTTCCGCCAGTACGCGGTAACCGCGCGTGGAAACCAGTTCGGGCAGGCGCGGCGAAGTGGGTTTGAGGCCCTTGCGATATAGGTCCGGGTGGATGATCTGCTGGCTGCTGAGGGGCGGCTTGCGAAAAACCTCGGCGAAGGCGGCCCGGCCCAGTTCCTGGTACAGCGCGTTCTGGAAGCGGATGCCGGCGGTGTAAGGGAACAGCAGACTTTCCTGGATGTACAGCGGCGCTTTCGCGAGCACCGGGAACTGCTCGGCGCTGGTGTCGGCGCGGGCCATCATCTCCAGCATCGCCGGCGCCGTTTTGAGCGATTGCCCGGACTGGCGCGCCAGGTGCTCCGCCATCAGCCAGGACGCCTGCCCTTCCATGACCGCCATGCGCGCGATGGCCCCGTCGTCATTGGATTCGCGCTTGATGAAGCGTTCCAGATGAACGTGCTGATCGGCCAGCGCGTGAGCCAGTTCGTGCACCAGCAGCGGCCGCTCCATGGCCGACGGCGACCAGGACAGCAGGAAGAGTTTCTTCTTGCGGTAATCGTAGAAGGCCGCGGCCTGTTCGGTGAGCAGGTCGATGGTGGTCTTCTTCAGATCGAAATCCTGGGGAACAAATCCGAGTTTCTTGATGGTCAGTTCTTCCGCCCGAAGCTCTTTGGGCTTGACGGCCTCCCGCATCCGCTTTTCCAGGTAGCGCCGCAGCGCGTCGCGGTCCATGGACTCCTGACGGATGGTCCGTGTGGCCTTCCAGCCGGTGATCTCGGCCAAGTCGGCGAGGATGGTCCGGATGTCGCCGTCGGAAGCGTGGATGGGACGCCACAGCAGGACGAGCAGGG
The DNA here is from genome assembly GCA_030693045.1 of Bryobacterales bacterium. GTDB lineage: Bacteria > Acidobacteriota > Terriglobia > Bryobacterales > Bryobacteraceae > JACQZT01. Next base: position 27,527 of record JAUYBU010000428.1, read on the forward strand.
CTAGGGCAAGGAATCGTCTCATGGGTTCACTGGTTTTTCGAACGACTGGCGGAAGCGGCGGATATGCATGCGGAAGGCGAAGCTGGTGGCCATACAGGCCAGCGCGGCGACGAAGACCGTGCCGCGCGCGCCAATGCGCTCGGCCAAGGCCCCGGCGCCCAGGCTTCCGATGGGCATCATGCCGACCACCATCATGGCGTAGAGCGACATGATGCGCCCGCGATAATGGTCCGGAACGAGGGTTTGCAGGAGCGTATTGGCTGACGCGTTATGGCGCATGATGCCGAAACCGATCAGCGGCATCACGGCCAGGGAGAGCCAGAACGACGGCGACCAGGCGAAGGCGGCCATCCCGGCGGCCATCAGCAGGGAACTGGCCGCGATCACGCCCACCAGGCCCGAGACCTGGGTGCGGCGCGCCAGGCCCAGCGTGCCGGCCACGGCGCCCAACCCCATGCCGGTGGTGAGAAGCCCCAGGCCGACCGCGCCGCGATGAAAGATCGCGTCGGCGAACACCGGCGCCAGCACCAGCCCGGGCGCGCCGCAGATGCTTACCGCGCCGCTGACGCCCAGCAGCGCGCGCACCGGCCGGTTGCGGTGAACGTAACGGAAGCCGTCCTGCAAATGGGTCCACGGCGAGGACGGCGCGGGGCGCTCCATCGGGGGCAGGCGCATCGCGACCAGGTAGCCGATGACCGCCAGGAAGCTCAGCGCGTTGATGAGGAAACAGGCGCCCTCGCCCAGGCCGGCCACGATGAAACCGGCCAGCGCCGGACCCACCACTCGCGCCAGGTTGAAGGTCGCCGAGTTGAGCGAGATCGCGTTCAGCAGGTCTTCCTTGTTGGCCATGTGGACGAACAGGGCCTGCCGCGCGGGCATGTCGAAGGCGTTGATCGCGCCCAGCGCGAGGGCCAGCGCCAAAACGTGCCAGATCTGGATTGTGCCGGAGAGCGTGAGCGCGGCCAGCGCTCCCGCCTGTAGCATCGCGCACACCTGCGCGACGAGCACGATGCGGAGCCGGGGATAGCGGTCGGCCGCCAGGCCGCCCAGCGGAGCCAGGAACAGGATCGGCGCGTGGACGCAGAAAGCGGTCGCGCCCAGCAGGAGTTCCGAGTGCGTCAGCCGGTAGACCAGCCACGGCTGCGCCACGTTCTGCATCCAGGTGCCGACCAGCGAGATGACCTGGCCGATCAGGAACAGCCGGAAGTTCCGGTGCCGCAGGGCGCGGAACGTGACGTGCCAGCCGGTCGCGCGCGCCTCGCTGGTCTGTTCGGTGTCCAACTACCAGCATAGCCGACGGTCCGGGCCACGCATGCCCGAGCATTCATCCGCAGATGCACTTCTGCTCTGGATCGACGATTCGCACATGAATCCGGTCTTGTGGTAGGCGTTTCAGGATCATCTCGCGTTCGAACCACCCTCCGCCTCAGGATGATGTAGTATTGGACAATTTTCGGACAATTTTCGGCCTTTCCCAGTTCAGCCGGAAGTGATAGTATTGGCTCGTTATGGCCGCAATTCCTGCAAAGGCTTTCGATCGTCTCGTGAGGGGCTTGAAACGATACCAGCCGATCCTCCGTGCCGCGAGGGATAAGGACGCCGGTGAGGCTGACACCTCGACCATCGTGAAAGAACTGCTGTCAGACATGTTCGGGTACGACAAGTTTGCCGAGATCACTTCCGAGCACATGATCAAAGGCACGTTCTGCGATATCGCCATCAAGTTGGAGGATAGAGTCCAGGTTCTCATAGAAGTCAAGGCTATTGGCCTGGGCTTGAAAGACGCGCACGTTAGGCAGGCTGTGAACTATGCCGCCAATCAAGGTGTCCAATGGGTGTTTCTGACGAACGGCGCTGTTTGGCGGATCTACCGCATTTTTTTCCGCCAGCCAATCTCGGAAGAACTGGTCTATGAGTGCGATCTACTTTCAATCAGCCCGAAAAGCAGAGCGCAGGTCGAAAACGTCTTCCTGTTCTCGAAAGAAGGGCTGAGCAAGCTCGATGATTTCGAGCAAACGCAAAAGGCGACGAGCCGATATTATCTTGGTGCCTTCGTCCTCTCCGAGCCGGTACTGCGTGTGATCCGCAAGGAAGTGCGCCGTATCTTCCCCGAGGTTCGTCCGATCGACACCGGCCAACTGCGATCAAAGTTAGAGGAGGAAGTTCTGAAACGTGAAGTCACCGAAGGGGAAAAAGCGGATGAAGCGCGCAAACGGGTTGGGAAGCCACAAAAGTCGAAGTCCAAGGGTAAACCGACCGTAAATGGTGCACCACGGCCGGAAATCCTCGGCGATCCCGTTCCAGGTCTTGAGTGAGTATAACCCTCTCGCTCTCCGTTGAATTGCGCTCGCTGTGCCCAGTTCTGGGCAACAATGCACTTAGCAGTTCCGAATGCGTCAGCCGGTAGACCAGCCACGGCTGCGCCACGTTCTGCATCCAGGTGCCGACCAGCGAGATGACCTGGCCGATCAGGAACAGCCGGAAGTTCCGGTGCCGC
>JAUYBU010000577.1 GCA_030693045.1 Bryobacterales bacterium
CCAATCGGCAAAACGCCGGTCGGCGCAGGTGAGCCGGAAACTCCGCATGCTCCGCGCCCACGGCCTGCTCCAGAAGGTCCCGCGCACCCATCGCTATCAAGTCACCGCAGCCGGACGCAAGGCCATCACTGCAATCCTAACGGCTCGACAGGCTTCCGTCGCTCAACTCACGAAGGCAGCGTGAGAATCGTCGCGAGCGGAGAAGATTCTGATCGTTAGTAGTACAGAGGCGGGGGAGAGCGAATTTATGGGAAGAAGGCGGCGCGTGCCCTCATCTCTCATCACCTTGGTTGCACTGAGTCTCGGCGCGGCCGCGGTCCCATCGCCGGCCCAGAGGCTTGTAGTTGTCACCGAGTGCGACCGCCTGGCGGCGCATGGCCAGGACCCCGAACGCGCCGCTCCCGGCGTGGATGCGGCGACCCTGGCCGCGCAGGCCGGCCAGGCAGTCGCGGCCTGCCAGCAAGCGGTGTCGCAGTACCCGGACACGGGCCGGCTTCGCTTTCAGTTGGGCCGGGCGCTTTGGGTAGCCGGCAAACGTGACGAATCCCTGGCGGAAATGAGAAGGGCGGTCGAAGCCGGCTCGTCGGCGGCGGCGGGATGGCTGGGGGCCCGCCATACCGACGGCACGCTCGGGAAAGCGGACTTCAGTGAAGCCGCCCGGCTCTTCAGAATCGCGGCGGAGAAGGGCGATGTCGCCGGGCAGGTCTTGCTGGCGCAGGCCTACCGGGAAGGTCAAGGCGTCCCGATGGACCCGGCGGAGGAACTCAAGTGGCTCCGGCGGGCCGCCGAGCAAGGCAACGCGGATGCGCTCAGCCACCTGGCCCTCAAGTACCTGGACGGCGCCGGCGTCGAGAAGGACCCGGCGGAGGCCGCCAAGCTGTTGCAGCGCGCGGCCGAAAAGGCCGACGCGTGGGCGCAACGCACTCTGGGCAACCTGTACCTGTCCGGCATCGGAGTTCCCCGCAATGTCCAAACTGCCATCCAATGGCTCGAGAAAGCAGCCTGGGGCGGCGACGAATCGGCGCAGGCGACCCTGGGCAGGCTGTACTTTGAGGGCAAAGAGGTGGCCCGGGACGATCCCCGGGCAACGCAGTGGTTGCTGAAGCTTGCATCCCGAACCACCCCCGCCGGGACCCTGGCCCGGGACAATCTTTGCACGATGCTCGGCGACCAGCGCGTCAGCGGCGGTGACGTGGACGCCGCGGCGAAGATCTGCAAGGGATGGACCAGGCCGGCGAGCCTGTTGGCGCAGGCCAAGCCGGGAGGAATCGCAACGGCGGCGGCGAAGCCCGAGCAGGCGCCGCCACCGCAGCCCGCGCCGCAACTCCGGCCGGAGGACCTGGCTCCCGTGGCGGTCCCGCGTCCTCCGCCGCCGGGCCCCCCGCTGCCCGCGGTGAAGTTCAACTTCAAGGACCCGTGCGAGGCCGGTCAGTGGAAGCAGCCCGGTGCGTTGTGGCTGCCGGCGTCCGGGCCGGCTCCGCCCCGAGCGCCGTCTTCCGCCCTGCCGGTGGTCAAGACGCCCGCCCTGGATATCAAGAGCCTCTCGGAGGCGCAATACGCCGGCGTGGTCTCGATGGCCAAGGAATCGATGCGGGTTCTGTACGGCCCGCTGGAAAAGGACGACGCCGCCAGGTTCGAAGCCATCTGGGCGCCGCTATTCGATCATCCTTCCGCCGAGGTGGTGGACTACCTGAACCGCCTGAATCCGTTGCTGGGCCAGTTCCTGGCCGGGCGCTCGTCCATGGGCAGCGCCATCCTCGACTACCAGCAGGCGATGGCCGATGCGGCGCTGTCCAGGACCGCCGGCGACGACGGGATGCTGCTGGAGGCCCTGGCGGACGTGGACCGGGCGCGGGCGGCGATCCAGTCGCTGGAAGCGGGGATGGCCGAAGTGGCCGCGAAGATCCAGGCGCTGGGGAACCCGCCCAACGCGCTCGAATCCAAGTGCAAGGCGGCGGCGCGGCACGCCCGCGCGGTGGCCGCCGAAACCGGGTCGCCGTTCGACACCGTATCCGTGCACGGCGCGTTCATCGGAGGCCGGGAGAAGAGCGAAGACGTAAAGCTGCTGGGGGTCGACGTTTCCGTGAGAGGTTCCAAGGGCGGGCGGGTGAGCGCCGACGACGCCTCGGTTGTGGCGGACGAGTCCTATGAGGGCGTCTGCCGGGGCGCTGAGAAACCGGATCCCGACCATACCTGTTCCGACAAACGGCGGATTCTGATTTCCTTCGGCGCCGACGGGAAGACGCTGAAAGAAGTGCGCGCCTGGCGGATCAGCACATCGAAGAGGAAGGGGCGCGAAGATAACGAACCGGCCTGGGACAACTTGACCATCATGGACCTGCCGCTGATTCGCAACGAGACGCGCACGTCCTGGGGCGTTCGCATTTACGGCGTGCGTGGCGCCGACGCTCTGAAGCACTTGAGGCTGCACGAAGGCAACGTAGCCCTGACTCGCCGCGCCACGCCGGAAGACGATCTTTGGGTGGCCCTCTCCTACGGAGATCCCGGAGACGATTTGCCGGAGGAGATTGCCGGGCTGATGAAGCGCGGCGGCCTTCTGAACCGGATCACGCTGGATGTGATGCCCCCCGCCTGGGCTTTGGGCTTGGGATCGCGGCCGCCGGACACCCCGCCGGCTAGGAGCGCCACGCCCCCGCCGGAGGCATTGCCCAACCCGCCGGCGGCCGCCAGCCCGGCCGGCCAGAACGACCGGGCCGAGGAGGAAGCCCTCAAGGAAACAATTGCTTTTCACCAGGCCAATATCGCCATCATTCAGGGCAACCTGCGCGGAATCCAGGACGACATCGATGAGGAGAAGAAGCGCCAGCCCGCCGACGCCCGCGAGGCCACGGATAAGGAAAAGCGCCTCGCGGACTTGGAGATCCTGGCCAGGAAGGCGCGAGACGACACTAAGTTCGAGAACGACCTGATCGCCTCCTACCAGACCGGGACGCTGGTGCACACCCGTTCGGAGTTCGACGAGTACGCGCACGCCAACTTCGTCCTGTCGTTGCAGCAGGGGGCCGAGCGCTTCGACGCCACGGCCAAGATCCAGCGCAGCATCGAGAAGATGATCCTCATGGTGCCGGCCAACCAGCAGGAAGCCCTCCGGGCCAAGGCGAAGGAACTGATCACACCCCAGATGCTGGCCGCGGGAGACGTCGAGAAGGCGCGGGAGGTGGCCGAGGCGGTCGGCACGAACGTGCAGAATTACTGGCAGCAGCAGTCGGCCCAGAACCGGGCCATCGTCGAGGCGCAGAACCAGACGATGAAGGAAATGGCCAAAATGGTGGCCGGCACCGTGCTCATCAGCGCCGCCCCCGGAGCATTGGCCTGGAAGTTCGGCGGCGAGGCGGCGGCGTACTGGTGGGCGCCGTCGGCCGCCGGCGCCGCGTTCGGTGGAGTGACCGGCTACGTCCACGGCGGCGTCACCGGCGCAGTCCAGGAAGGGCTGGCTTGGGCCCACCTGGGTACGGCTATGATCTCGGAGTTCTGGAAGGGCTACACCGAGAAGGACGAGAAGGGCGTGCCGAAGGGACTTGCGGGGGGCGGCACGAGAGTTCTGGTGATGGGCGCCGTGGCCGTTGGTGTTGCCGCCTTCGGCGGGTTGGTGAGCGCGGCGCGGGGGCCGGCAAAGGCGACTTGGGCCGAAGTGGTGGACATGGCTCGCTACAACCAGGAGATGTCCGACGCCCAGTCGCTGGTCGCCAAGTATCGCCAGAAGGGCTGGGATCTGATCAAGGCCAGGGCTTCCAACGTCCCCGCGGCCGAGATCGCGAAACTGGAGAAGGAGACCAGCTACCTGGCCGCGTCGCTGAACTCCAGCTACCACTGCAAGCTGGTGTTGAAGCACCACGGCGACCCGATCACCCAGGGCTTGTTCGTCGAGCAGGTCGACGCGATTCATAACACGGTCCACCCGGCGTTCATCAAGCGGATGGAGGCGATGGGCTATCGGATGGAGAACCTCAGGTTTTCGCCTATCCGGAACGCCTCCAGCGGGAGGACTCCGAACATGGACTTCGACTTGATGGCGGAGGAGTATGCCGGCATGACCATCCTCAAGAAGAACGCTCAGGGCGGCTACCGCCGCGTCGACAAGTCGCAGATGGCCGCGGACGCCCAGAGAGCCTACGAAGAGGCCTACCACGAGGCCACCGGATTCAGCGGCCGGCGTTCAAATATCGAGGTGACCTGGTCGGGACATAGCGAGGCTTTCGCCGACCTGGAGTTGTTGAGCCGGACGCCGGACTGGTCCCAGGTCCGCAACATGCCTCAGGCGGGCGTCGTGACGCTGGGCAAGGCCAACAAGTTCATCGCGGCCGAGCCAATGTCGATGATCGCCCGCTAGCAGGAGGCCTGCGGCTCGGCGGCCAAGGACCTGGAGACCAAGGTGCTCCCCTATCTGGAGGCCAAACTGGCTCAGGCGCGTGCCGCCAACAACGCAGCCGAGGTCGCCAGAATCGCGGAAATGCAGGCCTACTGGAAGGAAGTTCATCCCCAACTTGCCCGGCTCGGCCGCCAGGAGACCGACGCCTTCAAGATCTGGCAGGGGCTGCGGGACTTGCACGGCATAAGGCAGACCACCGGAGGCCGGTCGGTGCCCCAGCTTCTGAAGGACCTCACGCTGCATCTGATGTCGATCGGGGGCTCCACCGGAGTCAGCCGGCCGGGTAGATAACCCTGAATTCCGAAACAACGTGCGATACAATTGGGCACGCCGGAAGTCGAAAGCGAAAAACCCGGCATACTCACTTCGAACGGCTGGATCACCAATGCGCTCCAAGATTATTTCCCTTCTCCTGGCGGCCGCGGCTTCGCTGTGCGCCCAAAACCCAACCACGGCCGGGCGTTTCCACGTCGAGCATCCGACCTTGCTCAATCTCGGCTTCGAGTGGTCAATCTCAGGCGACGACAACCGCAACGCCCAGGTCGCCGTCCAATACCGCCCATCCGGTGAATCGGCCTGGCGCAACGCCCTGCCCCTGCTCCGCATCGGCGGCGAAAACGTGGGCCGCGACAATGAGAACCTCCACTACACCGTCCCCCAGGGCTTCGCCGGCTCCATTCTCAACCTCCAGCCGGGCACGGAGTATGAATGCCGCTTCACGCTCACCGATCCCGACGGCGCGTCCGGACAAACTTCGCGGACTGTCAAAGTCCGCACGCGCACCGAACCCCAGCCATACGCCGGTGGCCGCGTGCTTCACGTCTACCCCCCGGACCACAAAGGCGACCGCCAGCAACCCAGCTTCGCCGGTATCCTGCAAGCCTATTACGGCGCCGGTCTCGGCGACTGGAGCGTTGTCCGCGAGCGCCGCGCGCAACCGGGCGACACCATCCTGCTACACGCCGGCCTCTACCGGCCCGACCGGCTCAACTACGTCGATCCTCTCGCCGCCCCCTTCGATGGCACCTTCACCCTCTCGTTGAAGGCGACCCCGGACAAACCCATCACGATCAAATCCGCGGGCGACGGCGAAGCCATTCTCGACGGCGCGGGCAATCACATCCTCTTTGACGTCATGGCCTCGGCGAACCACATCTTCGAGGGCCTCACCTTCCGGAACACCGACGTCGCCATCCTGGCCGGCTAGAAGGAAGTCCTCGGCGCCACCGGACTCGCCGTGAAGAATTGCCGCTTCGAGAACATCGGCTTCGGCGTCTGGACCGAATACGCCGGCTCAAGCGACTTCTACATCGCCGACAACCTTTTCCTCGGCCGCGACGATCGCTTCCGCCTGATCGGCTGGACCGGCGCCCGCTGGGGCGACATCGGCCCGTACCCTTCCCACCTGCTCACCAGCTACTACGCCATCAAGGTCTACGGCCCCGGCCACGTTATCGCCCACAACGCCGTCGCCTACTTCCACGACGCCATCGCGATCTCAACCTATGGCACCCCGGAAGCGGATCCTGAACGCCAGCCTTCCTCCATCGACATCTACAACAACGACATGCACATGTCCAACGACGACTTCATCGAAGCCGACGGCGGCGTCCACAATATTCGCGTCTTCCAAAACCGCGGCGTCAACGCCTTCCACGGCGGCTACAGTTCACAGCCGATCTTCGGCGGCCCGGTCTACTTCTTCCGCAACCTGCTCTACCATGTGCAGTCCGGCGTGGCCTTCAAACTCGATGCCCGTCCGGCCGGGCTGCTCATGTACCACAACACCATCATCGGAGAGCAGGCCGTCCGCAGCCCCACCGGCAACGTCCACTGGCGCAATAACCTCTTCCTGGGCCGCGATACGCCGGGCCGCGGCATCATGTACTGGGCCAACGCCACCGCGCAGTACAGTTCCGACTACAACGGCTTCCGCCCGAACCAGGGCGTCGAGCGGCAATTCCTCTGGCTGGCTCCTTCCCAGCCGGGCCAGACCCTCTACCGGAGCGGCCCCGAGCAGTGGAGATCCTTCCGCACCCTCGCCGAATTCCAGGCCGGCACCGGCCAGGAGCAGCACGGCCGCGAAGTGGACTTCGACATTTTCGAGCAAATGGCGCCGCCGGACCCCGGCAAGCGGCACGCCGTCTACCATTCCATGGATCTCAACTTCCGCCTCAAGGCCAACTCGAAGGCAATCGACGCGGGCCTGGTTCTGCCCACCATCAACGACGGCTTCGCGGGTGCCGCCCCTGACCTTGGCGCCGTCGAAGTTGGCAAACCCGAGCCCCACTACGGCCCACGCTGGCTAACCTGGAAGCCGTTCTACCGGTAGCCGCCCGTGCCTCTGGCGGAAAGGCGGCACTGGGCTTCGCACCGATTGGCGGCCGTCGAAGTAGCCGCAAGTCCAAACCACGACGTCCACCCGGCGTCCCCTACCCCCGCTTGATCTTCTTCCGCTGGGAGGTGCGGGCGAGTTCCATGTAGACGCCCAGGTCGCGCTCCAGGTCGGCTTGCATGCCGTCGAAGTAAAAGGTGCGGATGGGGATGCCGCCGAGTTCGCGCGAGAGCTTCGGGTAGATGGCTTCGCAGACGATGCCGTTCATGCAGGTGAACGGGCTGATATCGACGATGCCGCCGCAACCCTTCCGGGCCCCGGATCAAGCCCGGAACTCCAGGCAGCAGCGAAGTTACGAAGAACGCCTGAAGGCTTCTCTGCTGTACGGCGAATCGATCCTGCCGGGAAAAGAAGTGTCAGGAGCCGTGTACTTCGAACGCGAGAAAAACCTCACTCTGGGCGTTCTCCGACTTGATTTCCACCCCGCGAACGCGCCAGGTTCAGCCGCTGCCCTTCCAATCGTTGTTGAAATCCCATTCCGCGGAGATGAGATCAACCGGCAGTAAGACACCGGCGGAGACCACGGCGCATCAGATGAGACCAGGAACGCCTCTCAGTCTTTCCGCGGTCACGGCGACCACCGAGCGTGCGATCCGCAGGGCCTCGGCAGCCTCACCGAGGGCTGGCTCGAAGGGCTCGCCAGGATAACGGAAGCGCCAAGCGAACTCGCTCAACGGCGCGGATTCGGCGAGAGCGGGCTCCAGGCTGGCATCAATTGCGACACAGGCATCGACCAGCCGCCGGAGGTCGTGAGTCCTGGCGAATGTCGCGTCGTGCCACGTAAGGAAACCTTTCATCGCCTTCTCAGCCGCCTGCTGGCAATGGAATAGCACGTCTTCGACGAGTGGCGGCACGGCCTGAAGATCGGTTTCGGCACAGCGCAAGTCGAATCGCGACTTGGCAAACCAGGCGCGCGTCTCGGCTACGCGCGGGTTCTCCGCTTCAGGCGGCATACAGGAGTCTACCCTCCCGGGCGATGACAGCGGGCAGAGAGCTTCGCACCGACTGGCGGCTGTCGAAGTAACCGCGCGTCCAAACCACGACGTCCACCGAAGCGTCGATGCCGCGAAGAGCGTGAAAAGCCAGGCTGCCGCGGCGCCGCTCGGGCGCGGCATCGTCCGGCATGACCAGCAGCAAGTCAATGTCGCTGTCCGCGGCCGCTTCACCGCGAGCAACCGATCCAAACAGGTACACCGACTTCGGGCTGTAAGCTTTAACGAGCCGCGAAACGATTTCGAGAAGTACTCGCGATTCGGATGCCGTGTCGCTCACAGTCGTATTATGGCATTTCTGCAAAAAGTGGGACAATCTGAGAGCGGCGCTGGCGCTGCACTTTGGGCGCCACGATTTCTATCGGGTTCGCCGCTTCCTGCGGATCACGCCCGCGACGGCCGTGGGGGGCGCAGGAGTGCGCGCCCCACCTACCCCCGCTTGATCTTCTTCCGCTGGTAGGTGCGCGCCAGTTCCATGTAGACGCCCAGGTCGCGCTCCAGGTCGGCTTGCATGCCGTCGAAGTAAAAGGTGCGGATGGGGATGCCGCCGAGTTCGCGCGAGAGCTTCGGATAGATGGCTTCGCACACGATGCCGTTCATGCAGGTGAATGGGCTGATATCGACGATGCCGTCGCAGCCTTTCCGGGCCAGGTAGACCGCCTTGCCGACGTTCAGCACCATCTCGCCGAGCGAGCCTTCCGGCGGCAGGTAGGGCCGCGCCAGTTCGAGCACCTCGCGCACGTCGGGCTCTTCCCAGCCGGCGAAATCCTCTTTGAACGGCTCCAGCAGCACCTGCTCGTCGTGATGCTGGACGTACTTGCGGATCCACGCCCCGGCGGCCTCGACCGAGAATCGCCGGCCGCGCAGCTCGAGCTTGCGGAACTGCTCGGAGATGGTGTACCAGATCCACTCGGTGATGTCGGAGAGCCAGGTTTCGGCGCCGAACTCCTCGATGCGGCGGACCAGGTCGTCGTTGGAGAAGGTGTGCAGGCGGCAGAAGATCTCGCCCACCACGCCGATGCGCGGGGTCGAGGGATCGCGCAGGATGGGGATGGCGCGGAAGCGGTCGCGACCGCGCACCAGCGCGTCGCGAAGGGCGCGCAACTGCACCGGCGGGTGGATGGGCGCGTTTTCGGCCGCGTTGCACAGGTCGTTCAAGCACTCCTCGTTGACCGCGTCGGTCTGGCCCTTTTCGACTTCGTGCGGCCGGGTCTTGAGCAGCATCTTTTGCAGGATGTCGCCCGCCAGCAGCATACGCCAACTGGTGCGCACAAAGGGCCGCGCCAGATCCCCGAGATTTTCGTAACCGTTGCGGCTGGACGGCGACAGCACGGCGGCCTCGCGGTAGGGGCTGGAATCGAGAATGCTGCGCAAGTACGGCGCGTACTGCCCGAAGCGGCACGGGCCGTCGGCCGTGGGCATGAAGAAAACGGTCTTCGAGGCGTCCGTGCCGGGCGTCTCCAGAACCCTCATGAAGTCGCCCACGGTCACTTTCGCCGGATAGCACTCGTCGCCGGAGGTGTAGCGCGCGCCCAGTTCGTGCGTGCGGTGATCGGAAGGCGGCGTAATCTCGGCGTCCACGCCGAGCGCGCGGAAGCCCGCGGCAAAAGCCCGGCCGCTGCCGTAAGCCATCGGCGGAATGTAGACTTTCTTCCCCGCTAGCGGGTTATCGCCGCCATGATCTTTTCGACCGGCTTTTCGGCCGATGGAAAGGAGTTGTAGCATCTCAGAAGTCCCTTGCTGTCCAGATACGCCTCGCAGCGCGTCATGTAACCGGCGTCGTTGCCGTGCCCGTCGAACTGAAGCACCAGCATCGGCTCGCCCGCCGTTTCGCGCGCGAAGTGCTTGATGTAGCTGTCCGGGCCGCACTTGAAATTGGTGATGTAGACCAGGTGCAGGTTCTTGCGGGCGGCCACCACGCGGGAGGCCTCCAGAATCTTCTGCCCGCTGGCCCAGTACATGTTCTCGTGCAGGTTGTTGATGGCCTCGCAGCCGGTGACCAGGAAGTCGAGCGGGATGACATTGGCGCCGTAGTTGTTGCGCAACTTGCGGGGGATGTCGCAGTTGATGTTGCGGTCGTAGATGTTGTAAGCGCGGCCGAGCAGTATGAGGCCCGGCTCGCCGGTTTCTTCGAGCTTGGCCAGCGCGCGACGGCCGGCCTGCATCAGCCGCTCCTTGAATTCGCGCTGCGACTTGTAGGCCGCCTCGACGGCGCGGTCGCTCAGGTTGCGCTTGACGCCCAGCTTGCGCGCCATTTCGGCGAGCGCGTTCTTGACGTGCGGGGGGCCCATCTGGAAATGCACGCTCGGCGCCAGGAACTGGTGCGCGTGCTTTTCCATGGGCGCCGCCGCGCGGATCACCCAGGGCAGGGTCTGGTTCCACGGGCACAGGTGCGCGATGCAGGTGGAGTGCTCGTTCGATTCCGCGTCGAGCACGTTGGGCACCAGCACGTAGTCCACGCCCAGGTCGAGAAGCGCCGCCACGTGGCCGTGCGCCACCTGCACCGGGTAGCAGGGCTGCGCCAGGGCCATCTCGACGCCCACGGCGGCGATCTTCGGATCGGTGGGCCGCGACAGAATCACGTTGACGCCGATCTCGCTCAGGTAGCGGTGCCAGAACGGGTAGCGGTCGAACATCGACATGGTGCGCGGGACGCCCACGTTCAGGCCGCTCTCGGGCAGCTTCTTGGGCGCCTGCATGGACCCGCCGGTGAGTTCTTCCAGCAGCTTCTCGCGGAAGGCGATCAGGTCTTCGATGACCGGCTTGCGGCCCGACACCGAGGCCTTGCGGTAACGGTCCGAGCACTTGTCGCCCCAGAAGCTCTTCTGCCCCTCGATGGTGAATTCCTTGATGTCGCACTGGTTGGTGCAGGCCTTGCACACGAAGTCGCGCGACGACATTTCCAGGCGCGTGAGATCGTAGCCGCGGAAGCGCGACACGCGGCCGGTGGCCTGATGCCACTGCCGCGCAACCAGGGCCATGCCGATGGCGCCCATCACGCCGTTGTACGGCGGCACGGTGATCTTCTTGCCAAGAATGCCGGCGAAGGCCGCGGTGACCGCGTCGTTGTAAGCCGTGCCGCCCTGGAAGTAAACGACGTCGCCGATCTTGCGCCCGCGCACCACTCGGTTCAGGTAATTGAGCGCGATCGAATAGGCCAGACCCGCGACCAGGTTGGGGATCGTCTCGGCCTTGTGCAGCCAGCCCGTCACGTCGCGCTCCATGAACACCGTGCAGCGCTCGCCCAGCCGCGTCGGCTCCTTCGACGCCAGCGCCAGCTTCGCGAATTCGCCCTTGATTGAAATACCCAGCTTGTCGGCCTGTTCCTCCAGGAACGAGCCGGTCCCGGCGGCGCAGGCTTCGTTCATCGCGAAGTCCACCACCACGCCGTTCTCGATCGAGATGAACTTGGAATCCTGGCCGCCGATCTCGAAAATCGTGTCCACCGGCTCGCCGCCCAGGGTGGCCGAAATGTGCCACGCGCCGGTCTTGTGCGCGGTGATCTCGTCGTTGACCACGTCGGCGCCGACCAGCTCGGCGATCAGCTCCCTGCCCGAGCCGGTGGTGCCGGCGCCTAGAATAATCAGCCGGTCGCCCCAAAGCTGTTGGACTTCGGTCAGGCCCTGCTGGACCGCCTCGATCGGGCGTCCCGACGTGCGCAGGTAAACGTCGTGGATCACCTGGCAGTTCTCGTCCATGGCCACCACGTTGGTCGACACCGATCCGATGTCCAGGCCGAGGTAGGCGGGGATCTTCGCGCCATCCGGCGGCGGCGCATACTTGGGAACGCGGTCGCGCAACAGAACGACCTTATCGAGCAGCAGCGGTTTGGCGTCGATCGAGCGCTCCTCGGAGGCGTGCTGGCGCAGCCGGTGGATTTCGTAGAAGCTGCGCTTGCGCCGCTCCTCGCTTTCCAGAATCGCGGTGCCGATGGCCCCGCACCAGGCGTACAGTTCGGGCACGATCAAGTCGCCCTCGGCCAGGTTGAACGCCTCGCGCAAGGCGTTCACCACGCCTTTGTTCTGCGAGACCGCGCCGATGAAGGCCGCCGGCGGCGTCACATGCCGGCCCCGGATAATGCTCGACTTGAAGTTGCGCGCCACGGCGTCGCACAGGCCGCGCAGGATCTCGGCCGGCGAGTAGCCCTTTTGCTGGGCGTGGATCATGTCGCTCTTGGCGAAGACCGAGCAGCGCCCGGCGATTCGCGCCGAGCAGCCGGCCTCGCAAACGATGCCGCCCAACTCCTCGACCGAGTACTTCATGCGCAGCGCCTGCTGGTCCAGGAACGAACCGGTGCCGGCGGCGCACTCGCCCGAGCGGTCGTAGTCCACTATGCCCGACAGGCCCGTCTCCGCATCCCGCTCCAGCCGGATGTACTTCGAGCTTTCCCCCCCGATCTCGAACACCGTCCGCACCTCGGGGTGGAAAGCCGAAAGCATTCGCGCGATGGCTTTGAATTCGTTTTCGAAATAGATGCCCAGGATTTTGCCGATGGTCCGGCTGCCGGAACCCGTTACGCGGATTCCCTCGACGTCGGTTTCGTCGACCACCTCGTACAACTCATGCAGCAAATCGTAAGTGGACTGGATCGGACTGCCCGCGATGCGGCGGTACTCGGACACAACCAGCGGCCGCTTGCTCCATTCCAGCAACCGGAAGGCGGGCCGGGTCGCGCACAGCGATTCCAGCTTCGCCCGGTCCGCCGCCTGACCGAGGGCGGCGAGCTTGAGACTGATCGCTCCGATGTCTAAACCGATATTGATGCCCATCTCACCCCGGGGAACGAGGGGACAGACGGGACGTTCCCCGGTTACTTAAACCGGGGAACGACCCGTCTGTCCCCTCGTTCCCGAATATCCATCATAACGCGCGGACCTGTGTTCTCAATGTTTTGGACCCGAACGGCGGATTACGACATCCAGGGGCCAATTTCCGGGGCCGAACGGCGACCGTTCGCGATAGACTCGACAGTATGCCGAAGCCAACCCGCCGCCATTTCCTGGCCGCCCTCCCGGCAGCCGCCGCACGCGCCGCCGAGACCGGCCCCGCTTGGGTGCTGTGGTATCGCCAGCCGGCCGAAAAGTGGACCGATGCCTTGCCCGTGGGCAACGGCCGGCTCGGGGCCATGGTTTTCGGCGGCGGCGAGACCGAGCGGTTTTCATTGAACCAGGACACGCTGTGGTCGGGCTACAAGCGCGACTGGAACAACCCGGACGCAAAGAACCACCTGGCCGAGGTTCGCCGGCTGGCGCTGGACCAGGAGAACTACGTCGAGGCCGACAAGGTCTGCAGGAAGATGCAGGGGCCCTACAACCAGTCCTACCTGCCCCTGGCGGACCTGCACCTGAAGTTCGAGCACGCGGGCGCGATTTCCGATTACCGCCGCGAACTCGACCTCGACACCGCCATCGCGCGAGTCGGCTACCGCGCGGGCGGCGCCGGATTCACGCGGGAAGTCTTTTCCTCCGCGCCCGATCAGGCGATTGTCGTGCGCTTGACGGCGGACCAGCCGGCCAAGCTCGATTTCACCGTTTCGCTCGACAGCCCGCTCCGCCACACCACCACCGCCGCCGGCCGCGACACGCTGCGGCTCATCGGGAAGGCGCCGGCGCACGTCGATCCGAACTACTTCAAGTCCGACAACCCGATTGTTTACGACGACGCTCCCGGCAAGGGAATGAACTTCCAAGGCCGGCTCGAGGCGATCGCCGAGGGCGGCGGCGTGGAAGCCGCGGGCAACCAGCTTCGGGTGCGCGGGGCAACCGCCGTAACGCTCCTGTTCACCGCCGCGAACGGCGAGGTGCCCCGAGAGCGAACCTACACCGAACTGCGCGAACGGCACATCGCCGACCACCGCAGCCTGTTCCGCCGCGTCGACCTGCGCCTGCCGCGCACCGCCGCCGACGCCCCGACCGACGAACGGCTGGCCCGGTTCGAAACCAATCCGGACCCGTCGTTGCTCGCGCTCTACTTCCAGTACGGTCGCTATCTGCTCATCGCCAGTTCGCGCCCGGGCACGCAGCCGGCCAACCTGCAAGGCATCTGGAACGACCAGGTGCGCCCGCCCTGGAGTTCGAACTGGACCGCCAACATCAACGCGCAGATGAACTATTGGCCGGCCGAAACCTGCAACCTGAGCGAGTGCCACGAACCGCTATTGGACATGATCGCGGAGCTGGCGGTGAACGGCCGGGAAACCGCCCGGGTGAATTATGGATTGCCCGGCTGGGTGTCGCACCACAACGTCGATCTGTGGCGGCAATCCGCACCGGTAGGCAACTTCGGCCAGGGCTCGCCCACCTGGGCCAACTGGCAGATGAGCGGCCCGTGGTTCTGCGCGCACCTGTGGGAACGATTTCTGTTCACGCGCGACATCGAGTTCCTGCGCCGGCGCGCCTACCCGGTCATGCGCGGCGCGGCCGAGTTCTGCCTGGCCTGGCTCATCGAAGACAAGCAGGGCCGGCTGACCACCTGCCCGTCGTTTTCGACCGAAAATGTTTTTCGCGCCGCGGATGGCAAATCGGCGCAGACCAGCGCCGGTTGCACCATGGACATTGCATTGATCCGCGAGCTTTTCGCCAATTGCATACAGGCCTCGAAACACCTGGGAACGGATGCCGGGTTCGCGGCGAAACTGGAAGCCGCGCGCCAGCGGCTGGTTCCCTACCAGATCGGCAAACACGGCCAGTTGCAGGAGTGGTCGAAGGATTTCGACGAGCCCGAACCCGGCCACCGCCACATGTCGCACATGTACCCGCTCTACCCGGGAAGCGAGTTCACCGCGCGCCGGATGCCGCGGTTCTGGCGCGCCGCGCGCGTGTCGCTGGAACGCCGCATCGCCGCCGGCGGCGCTTACACCGGCTGGAGCCGCGCCTGGGCCATCGCCTTCTGGGCGCGCCTCAACGACGGCGACATGGCGCACGAATCACTCGTGAAGCTCATGACCAAGAGCACCGGCCCGAACCTGTTCGACACGCACCCGGCCGGCAAAGGCTGGGTCTTCCAGATCGACGGCAACTTCGGCGCCACCGCCGCCATCGCGGAGATGCTGGTGCAGAGCCACGAGGACGCAATCGAGTTCCTGCCCGCCCTGCCCAAAGCCTGGCCCGACGGCCACGTGAAGGGACTGCGCGCCCGCGGCAACCTCGAGGTGGACGTCGCCTGGGCGCGCGGCCGCGCCACTCAGGCCGAGCTTCGGCCCAAACTCGCGGGCGAGTTCGCCCTGCGCGCGCCCAAGGGGCAGAAGATCGCGCGCATCACACGCAACGGCCGCGCGGTTCCGCTCGCCGCCAAGCTTCGCCTGGATGCCGGATCGCGCTACACCGTCGAGTTCGCGTGAATTCCGGGGACAGGCTACGTAACCTCGGAACTCGGGCCGCCGGGGAATGCGGCTTCGTCGGGCCGGAATTCCGAGGTTACGTAGCCTGTCCCCGGAATTGCCCCGCTGGCGAGAGTCGGGTAGAATTGAAAGGGCGTTTTAGCCATGAGCCTGGAAATACACGAGCGAGAAAAAGAAGGCATCCGGATCCTCGATCTCAGCGGCCGGCTGACGGTCGGCGAGGCGAGCGCGGTCCGGGACCGCACGCGCGAGCTTTTGGCCGAGGGCGCCAGACGCTTCCTGTTCAACCTCCAGCAGGTCGACTACATCGACAGCACCGGCCTGGGCATGTTGGTGATGTGTTACACCACCGTCGAGAAGGCCGGCGGCGAATTGAAACTGCTGAACCTGAACCGCCGCAACGTGGAACTGCTGGTGCTCACCAAGCTGTTCACCGTGTTCGAGCTGTTCAACGAAGAGCAGGACGCGGTGAACAGCTTTTTCCCCAACCGCGAGATCCGGCGCTTCGACATTCTCGAATTCGTGCGCCACCAGCGCGAGGAATAGCCGCCGCATGCGCCTGGTGGTCATCGGCGGCGTCGCGGCGGGATTGAGCGCGGCCGCGCGCGCGCGCCGGCTCGATAAGAACCTCGAAATCGTGGTCCTCGAAAGAGGGCCGGTCATTTCCTACGGGGCCTGCGGGCTGCCCTACTACATCGAGGGCCAGGTTCGAGATCTGGCCGAGCTGGTCAATTTCACGCCGGAACGTTTTCGGCGCGAGCGCAACGTCGAGGTCCGCACCGGCGTCGAGGCGGCCGCCATCCATCACTCCCGCCGCCAGGTCGCGATGGCCGGAGGCGAGAAGGTCCATTACGACAAACTGGTCCTGGCCACCGGCGCGCGCACCGATCGCTCGGCCATTCCAGGTTCCGATCTGCCGCACGTCTTCACGCTGCAAACTCCCGAGAACGCGCGGCGGCTGATGGAGTTCATCGTGACGCGCCGGCCGCGCCGCGCCGCCGTCGTGGGCGCCGGATACATCGGCCTGGAAATCGCCACGGCGCTGCGCGCCCACCGGATCGCGGTCACGGTGCTCGAACGCGACGCCGACGTGCTGGGCCGCGGGGACCCGATTCTCACCCAAACCGTAACCTCGCTGTGCCGGCAATTCCACATCGAACTGCGCTGTGGGACACCGGTCGCCGCCATCGAGCCGGACCGCGCCGGCGACGTCGCGTGCGATCTGGTCGTGCTGGCGGCGGGCTTGCGCCCGAACGTCGATCTGGCCGCCGAAACCGGCATCGAGATCGGCCGCACCGGCGCCATCCGCGCCAGCGACCGCATGGAAACCAACTTTGCCGGCGTGTGGGCGGCCGGCGATTGCGCCGAGTCGACGCACCTGGTGACCGGCCGGCCGGTCTGGCTGCCGCTGGGCACCACCGCCAACAAAACCGGCCGCGTTGCGGGAGCTAACGCCGCCGGCGCGCGCGAGCGCTTTCCGGGCGTCGCCGGAACCTCGGTTGTCCGCATCTGCGGGCTGGGCTTCGCTTTCACCGGACTGCCGGCGGCCGAGGCCAAACGCGAGGGTTTCGATCCCGTTTCGGCGCGTATCGAAGATCTGGATCGCCCGCGCTACTTCTGGGGCCGCAAGACCACCGTGGAACTGGTCGCCGACCGCCGCACCCGGCGCCTGTTGGGCGGGAGCGTGATCGGCCAGACCGGCCTGGAAGGGCGGATCAACGTGGTCGCGACGGCTCTCACCAGCCGCATGCGGGTCGAGGAATTCGCTCAACTCGACCTGGCCTATTCCCCGCCCTACGCGCAGATTTGGGACCCGCTGCTGATCGCCGCGCAGCAGCTTGAGAAGTTGTTAGACTGACGGTTGATGAACAAACTCTTGCAGGCGGGCGGCCGTGCGCCGTCCCTGCGTTTGCTCGAAGAGGTTCTCGCCGGCGGCCCCGCGCTGTTGGCCTTCTTCAAAGTCTCGTGTCCCGTGTGCCAGTTCACGTTCCCGTTTTTGGAACGCATCGCCAGCGGCGGCTCCCTGCGAGTGTTCGGCGTCTCGCAGGACGACGCCAAGGCGACCGCCCGCTTCGCGAAGGAATTCGGCGTGACTTTTCCGATGCTGCTGGACCAGGAGCCGGCCGGCTACGCGGCCAGCAACGCCTTCGGCGTCTCGACGGTTCCTACACTTTTCATGGTTGACGCCGGCGGCGAAGTGGCTTTCTCCGGCGAAGGATTCGTCAAGCGCGACCTGGCCGACCTGGGCCGGCGCGCGGGAGTCGAAGTCTTCCGCCAGGACGAGCCCGTCCCCGAATGGAAGGCCGGCTGAGGCTCGAAGAACTAGGCTCCCGGCGGGAGCCAGCAAGTGAGGCCGACCCCACAAGCGTTAGTTCAAGCACCGGCTCGTTTCCGAAAGCCGCCCTCCGGGCGCCATCCGCGCGCATTTCCGGGAGTGTGTTTCGAGTGCATGTGGATCACTTCCGAGTGGGCGTGATCCAGGCCCAACGAGCCAAGTGGAGGCAAACCACATTTCCGACAAGCCGACGATGCAGCCGCTGACCTGGATCCCGAACACGGCGTTCCTGGCGGTTGTTCGTGCCGTTCGGGAGCTATGATGAAGGCCGATACCTTGGAGAGAGAAAATGAACCTCGACTACTTGGGAGATGCTCTCGATCACTGGAAGGGCTCGTTGTTCGCGTACCTGCAATTGGAGGGTGCTCTGCGCAATTTCGCAGTCGACGCGATGGCTACGGATCTCGTCGCGTGGAGCGAGGCTGATTTCTGCATCTTCGCCCGCTTGCTCCGCATCAACGGCGATCAGATTGTCCAACACAAAGAGTCTCTTCTTCGCGCAAGACACCGGTACTTCAGCGAGATCACGCACGGCGGTGACATTTTTCTCGACCCAGACACCGGAATCGCAACCGGAGGCGGCAATCAGATCAAGCACATTGAGAAGTACGTCAGGCCGACAGATTTGGCGTTGCTCCTCCGTTCCAATTCCGGTCGTGTCGTCGCCGTATACCAGCATGTGCGGGCACGGAGGACATGCGAACGGGTGGATGCTTGCCTCGCCGCAATCGAGAATGAAATCGACGCCTTCGGGTGGTGCTCATACGAGTCGGCGACAGTGGCGATACTCTTCCTGTGCGAAGACGACGTGCGCACGCGCGAGATAGAGAGTGCGTTTAAGAAGTTGCTCGGCAGCCACGCGAAGCGGCGGGTACGTGCCGGCCCGAAGGTAGGGCACGATCGATAGCCAGCAGGGGCTGAAATCTTAGGCTCGTACTGAGTTGAACGTCCCACGGACAGCTAACGCCCGACCGTCTGAACATGTCGATGTGAGTTGTGAATGGATCGTCCACTCGGAAGCTATCGCCCGGCAATGACAGTTCCCGAGAAGAGGCGTAGAATTGTCTTTAGGATCGGAACCCGGAGTAGCCGCCCTATGAACGTCACTCTGAAACCCGAGCTTGAAGAGTTCATCGAGGCCGAGGTGAAGTCCGGCCGTTCGGCCGACTCCAGCCAATTTCTCAACCGGGCGGTCTATCATTACGTGGTGGCCCGAGACCTGGGTGAGGAATACACGCCGGAGGAAATGGACAGGATGATTGCCGAGGGACTCGACGACATCGAGCGCGGCGACACCATCGAGGGAGAAGAAGCTTTCCGCCAACTCTGCGCCTACAGCGCCGACCTTCGCCGGCAGCGCGCCTGAGGAAGTTCGAACTCGCCATGCGCGCCCTTGGCGAACTTGAGAACATCTGGGAGCTTGACGAGTTCTATCGAGCCTTCGACCATCTCGCCGAGATGCCCGGCATGCGCCACCAGCCCTCGTCACCGCTTCGCATCGTTCCTGTCGTTCACGGCAGGCGAGATGTGAAGAAACTCCTCGGAAGAACTCCGGCTGACCGCGTAACGCCCATGGCGTGGACGGCCTGGTGCAGGCTACGGTCCCCCGAGCGTGCCCGGTCGGCTAGCCCTGCCCATTACCCGTAAATAAAGCTGAACATAGGGTACCCCGCTGGTGCATACTGGCCGCATGTATTCGCAAAGCCAGATCAAGCGGACGCTGTCGAAGCCTGATGCTCTTGCCTATGTTGTCGACTTGCTGGATAGCGGCGAGTTCCTCC
>JAUYBU010000604.1 GCA_030693045.1 Bryobacterales bacterium
AATTTCTTGGTGTACCGCACGCAGACTTCGAGGTCGTCGAGCTGCTGCTGGCTCCGGCTCTTGCCTGGCGGCGCTGTCGGCGCAGGCACCGGCTTGCCCCGCTCGGCAAGCGCGAGAAAGCGGGCCAACTCCGAGGCCGGCATCTTGGGAAAGTCCCTGTAACTTGCGCCGTCGAAAACGCGGATGACGCGCGGCTGCGCCGAAACGATATTCTCGAACGTCACCGGGACGCCCGGCTGCATTGTCAGTAACTTCCCGATCCAGCCATCGATGTCGACGTTGCCTTCGCCCATGTTGACCCAACGCACGGCCACCCCCTCCGGCACGCGCCAGACGGCGGTGTCGCGGACATGGCTATTGATGGTGTAGGGGCCGAGCAGCTCCAGCGTCAGGTGCGGGTCCTCCAGCATCCAGAGTGGATTGCCCGAGTCCAGACAGATTCCCAGGATGTCGCTGCCAGCGTCCTCCACCAGGGCTTTGAGTTCACGGGCCTGGAAATCGCCGCCATGGGTCTCCAAGGCGATCTTGACTCCCGAATCCCGGATTTGGGAACGCATCCCCTTTAGGACCCGGCTCATGTTCTGCATGTGCATCTCGATCTGGGGCCGCTCCTTGGCGCCGCCCACGACGGCGCGCATCGCGGTCGCGCCCATCATCCGCGCCAGCTTCAGCCCTTGCGCGATCTGCTCTTCGGCGGTGCCCAGCTTGCTGTTGAACCCGCTGGAACTGGGGCAGATGGAACCGGCGGAAATCGCGGGGGTAGTGATGCCCAACTTCGTGGCGTGGTCGCGAACTTTTCTGATTACGTCCTGGTCCGGGTTTGCCAGGCTGACACCCAGGGTGTTGGCGGAAAACTGCGCCACCTGCGCCCCTATTCCCGCCACGTAGTCGAGATACTGATACGGCGTGTACTTGGCTGAGCTGATGCAGCCCAGTTCCACACCGATCTTCACCGCGGCGCCCTGTGCGGCGCCGAGCGTAGCCACGGTTCCCGCGCCGGCAAGAAATGTCCTTCTGCTCAAGCTCATTTCAGGCTCCTTTCCATTCGCCGATCATACACCTTGATATCACAAGCGACCATGGCGGCACCGCTGTGAAGCGGGAAGAGCGTCCGGAAACCTCGACCTGCCGCGCGGGTTCGCGCGTCGTCGCCGGCCTGCAAACACAGGTTGCGAGCCGGCGGCCGACGCGGAACCCGCGTAGTACCCATAGCCCGGCGCTCTCCTCCTCGGCCTGATCCACTGGATCGTGCTCAGCACCTTGTGCATGTGGACCGCATACCGAATCGTCGCGCGGGGCGCCAGCATCGATTTCCTGGCCGCCGTCCACCGGAAGATGGACCTGGAACAGCAACGGCGCCCGAGCAGTTCCAGGTTCCGCTGAAGGGACTGGCGCCGGGCCGCCACGTCTGCCAGATCAACGTCATCGACCGGGCAGGACGGAAGTTCGCGTTCCCGAGGGCGCCGCTGGTGGTGGCGTGGTAGCCTTTGCTTAGGAGGCGGCGTGAGCGCGGGCGATGGCGACGGTGCGAGCCCCAAACCCAGGCCGGCGGGACCCTGCGCACTGATCATCTTCGGCGCGGCGGGCGACCTCACCAGGCGCCTCCTGCTTCCCTCCCTGTATAACCTCGCGCGCGAAGGCCTCCTCTCCGAGCGGTTTGCCGTCATCGGTGTGGCGCGGGCGCCTCTCGGCCGCGACGAGTTCATCGCTCAGGTCCGGCGCGGCATGCCGGAGGTGAAGACCGGCGCGGCTGTCGACTGGCTGGTCTCGCGGCTTCATTACGTCCAACTGGATTTCAACGAGCAGGCCGGCTACGGCCGGCTGGCCACGGAACTCGAGGATGCGGATCGGACGCACGGCACGGCCGGCAACTATCTCTTCTACCTGGCTACGGCGCCGGAGTATTTTCTCGAGGTGACCGAACGTCTGGGGAGCGAGGGCCTGCTGAACCAGACCAACGGCCGCTGGCGCCGCATCGTGGTAGAGAAGCCCTTCGGCCACAACCTGGGCTCGGCGCGCGAGCTGAACCGCGGGCTCTCCCGGATCGCCGGCGAAGAGCAGGTTTACCGCATCGACCACTACCTGGGTAAGGAGACGGTGCAGAACATCCTGGTGCTGCGGTTCGCCAACGGCATCTTCGAGCCCGTCTGGAACCGGCGCTACGTCGAACATGTCCAGATCACGGTAGCGGAGACGGTCGGCGTGGAACTGCGCGGCGGTTATTACGATCACACCGGCGCGTTGCGGGACATGGTGCCCAACCACCTGCTTCAGTTGCTGACCCTGACCGCCATGGAACCGCCCAGTTCCTTTTCGCCGGCCGCGTTGCAGAACGAGCAGGTCAAAGTCCTGGGGGCGATTCCACCGCTGGGAGCGAGAGAGTGCGGCCTGTGCGCGGTGCGGGCGCAATACACAACCGGGGCCCTGGACGGCGGACCTGTTCCAGGCTACCGGGAAGAGCCGCGGGTGGCCCCCGATTCCGAGACCGAGACCTACGTCGCCATGAAGCTGGCCATAGACAACTGGCGCTGGGCCGGCGTGCCATTCTACATCCGCACCGGCAAGCGGCTGACCGCGCGCAACACCGAAGTGGTCATTCAGTTCCGCAAAGCGCCTCTGACGCTTTTCCGGACCGCTTCCGTGACGCTTCCGTCGGCCAATCGCCTGCACATCCACATCCAGCCGGAGGAAAACATCTCACTGCAATTCGCGGCGAAAGTGCCGGGGCCCACGGTGACGGTGCGTCCCGTGGAGATGCGTTTCTGCTATCGCGATTACTTCGGCCGTGAAAACCGGACCGGCTACGAAACCCTGCTCTATGACGCGATGATCGGCGATGCCAGCCTGTTCAAGCGTGGCGAAATGATCGAGGCCGGCTGGTCGGTGGTCGAGCCGCTCCTCCAGGCGTGGGAGCAGCCGCTGACCCCCTTGAGTCTCTACCCTGCCGGTTCCGCCGGGCCGGAAGCGGCCAACCAGCTTCTGCGCCGTGACGGCTACGAGTGGATGCCGCTGAAATAGATCGCCATCGAGCCGCGCGAGCCTCGGACATCCGCGCCAGACGCGTGGCCGAGCCCTGGGCGGAACTGTTTGAGGTCTGAGGCCTGGCTCACGGGACGTCGCAAGCGCCAGATCGAAACCATGGCCTCGGGCGTCGCCGTCTTCGAATTCAACAGCCACGACCGGCCGGACATCTCGGGCTCGAATTCAAGCAGATCCGGTTGTCGGACCACACGACAGTGGCCTGGCGCCGATCCGACAGGTCGAGTATGCCGGCCATACGCGGACTCATGCGCGAATGCGCGCCGCGGCTTCGTCACGCCGCGACGGCGTCGATTTCGATCTCGAACAGCAAGTCGTCGCGGCAGATGTCGGCCGAGGAAACGGCGATAGGCGGCAGCGCCAGGTTGCGGTCACGGCAGTAGCGATCCAGACACGAAGCTTCGTCGGCGTTTTGAAAGTAGGCGATGCCCCTGGATACATTGGACCAGCTCATGCCGCGGGACAGCAGAATCTCCGCGACCACATCCATTGTCAGCGCGATCTGACTTTCCAGGTCGCCGGCGTGGGCGGTCTGGCCGCCGGGCGCGATGCTGGCGGTTCCGGAGATGTAGAGCAGACGGTGCGCGGGCAATCGGATTTCGACGGCGCGGCTGAACGAGCTGCGGTAGTCGGTGGCCGGGCACTGCAAAGGCGAAGGCACGTTCACGCGGCCCAGGCGGCCCTGGTTCGACCGCATGGCGACCGCGTCCGCCACCAAAGCCGCGCCGGCCGCGTTGGCCGCGCCCACGCCCGTGCTAGCCGGCAGGACGCCGGCAAAAAGGTTGCGCTCCTCGAAGAAGGCGCTTCGAACGGAGTTGAACTCGCCGTACCAATCCAGAATCCGGTCCAGGAAAAACCACGTGCGAACAACGTCGGTCATGCTCATCCCGGCGGATTCCAATGCGCGCTCCATCTTCTCCAGCACCGCCCGGGCCTGCTCGTGCCTGGGAGCCCCGATGTCCGGCGGCCTCAAGTTGCCGAGCAGACAATACCGGATGTCCTCTTCCTCAAACAAAGTGCCCACCACTTCTCCGTCGAGGCGGAGCCTGCCGACCGGCGCTCCCGAGACAGCGTGGGTATGGCAGATTGTAGGAGCGCCGCGGCCAATTCCGTTCCCCAGCAACCGCGTGACCGGCCAGTCGGCGGGCGCGCCGCCCGCTTCCCGATCGTCTCCGGCGCCCGCGCCAAAGACCCGCTGGCAGACCACCTCGGCGTTCTCGCCGCGAGCGAAATCCGCAATATCCCGCGGCGCGGACTGGCAGGATCCTCCGTTGGCGCCGAGGGCCGTGATCGATGATGTCAGTTTCTGCAATTGGATGGTTCCTTATGAACTCGGATTCACGGCGGCCCTTCACTGCGAGAGGACGAAGGCGGCCAGGTCCCGGATTTCCCTTTCACTTAATTTCGAGCGCAGACCGTGAACCGGCCCCGAATCGCGTCCGCTGAAAACATCCAATATCGTTGCGGCGCGGCCATCGTGCAGATACGGTCCCGTCCGCCACACTTCAATCAGCGTCGGCGTATCGAACGCGGTCGCGCTTTCCCGTCCGCGGCCCGTACCTACATTGTACTTTTGCAGGCCGGTGAGCAGGCGGCCCGCGTGGCACTGGGGGCAGCCGGACTCGCCGAACACTTTCTTTCCGCGCTCGGCCGGCGCGCTCAGCCGGCCGTGTTCCAGGTACGGGCTGGGCAGCGGCTGGAGCGATTTCAGATAGGCGTCGATAGCCTGGGCCTCTTCCTCCGGACGGTCGGCGAACTCGATATTGCGCAGGCCCGAGCGGACGCTGGCCTCGGCATTGGGGCGAATGCCGGTGACGGTGGTGGGCGGCGTCTGGTGCGCCAGCAGGAGGCTCTTGGTGTTCTTGGGATTGCCGACGGCGTCGAGAAGCAGATCCCAGTTCAAGCCATCGGGCCGGCCCTGGTTCGGATGGCAGCTTGTGCAGCTCAACCACTTTTCCATTGTGTGCTGCGCATCGTGGAACAGCATTTCCCCCCTGCGTTCCGCCGTCGGCGCGATGGGTTCGCCCAGGGGCAGAGATCGGGCGGAGAGATGTCCTTCGCGAGACAGATCGATGATGCCGAGGCTGTCGGTGAAGTACTCGGCGGTGTACAGCAAGGCTCCGGCGGCCAGGATGCCGCGCGGCCCGTTTCCCTGGAGCGGAACGCGGATTCTGATGCCGGTCAGGAACGCCAGATCGTTCCGCACGTCGGCCGCCGCCGCGGAAACGTCGGAGACGGAAGCGCCGCGCGACGCCTCTTCGAGTTTGCGGTGCAGCGCGAGCCGATCAATCACGCTCACTTCGTGCGTGCCCGCGTGCGCCACGCAAAGATACTTGCCGTCTTGGGTGCAGGTGACGCCCCACGGGTTGGCGGCGCCCAGGTTGATGTCGTCCAGCATGACGGTGTTCACCAACTTCGCCCGCGCGGCGTCGATGACGCTGACGGCGTTGGTCTGGATCCACCCGCGCTCAATCTGGGTCGCCGGCAGCCGGTAGCGCGCCAGCAGGTGCGTGACGTAGACGAACCGGCCGTCCGGCGAGAGACACAGACCCCGCAGCCCCGTACTACCGTCCGGGAGGACAACCTCACTCGTCACACGCCTGGTTCGCGTGTCGATCACCGAGACCACGGCGGCGACGTGGCCGGCGTTGGCCGGGCCGGCCGGAAGTTGATTCGCCACGAATAGAAGATTGCCATCGGCGGAGAGCCCGGCGGCGTCGGGCTCGCGTTTCACCGGGATTCGCGCGACCTCGGTCCTGGATCGCAGGTCGATCACCGACACGTTGTGGTTGTGGCGATTGCAGACGTAGAGAGTGCCGCCGTCCCGGCTGAGCACCGGGGCGATGGGAGAGTAACCCGCCGCGATCGCACCGGCAATGGCGCCCTTGGCGGTGTCTATGATCCGGACGCTGCCGGAGGCCGCGCCCGCGGTGACGTAAAGCCGGGTTCCATCCGCGGAGAGAGCCAGGCCGCTGGGGCGGTCGGGCAAGGCAATCACCTGGCGGACGTTCAGGCCGGCCAGGTCAACCACCGCCACCTGGCTGGCGGTGTGTTCGGCGATGTACAATCGTTTGCCCTGGACGTCGGCAACCAGCGCCGCGGGCGAGAGATAGCCGGGGGCCGGTTCGGCTCCTCGGCCCGACCCGGCCAGCAGGAGAACCGCCAGGATCGCGTTACCTGCGTGCATGCTGCTCGGACTCTACTTCCAT
>JAUYBU010000606.1 GCA_030693045.1 Bryobacterales bacterium
CGCCGCCTCGGCGTTGCCGGTTCGAGCCCAGTAGCGCAGCAGAAAGTGATGCACCACGGTGCGCGGGAATTTGGGCGCGCCGCCGAAGCCGCCGAATTCCGCGTCGAACTCGCCCTGGAAGAAGCGGAAGGCCCGCTCGGCCAGCGCGTCGTCGCGCCAGGTTTCGGAGCCGGGCGCAATCCCGGTGTGCCGGTTCAACTGTTCCAGGATCGCGGCGCCGGATTCGAGAATCCGCGCTCGGTCCGAGTTCCAAGCTTCGGCAACGCTACGAAGAATCGAGGGAAATCCCGGCCTGCCATAGCGATTGTCTGGCGGGAAGTAAGTGCCGCCGAAGAACGGCTTGAGATCGGGCGTCAGGAATACCGACATGGGCCAGCCGCCGCCGCCCGTGGCTGCCTGCACGTAGAGCATGTAGATGCTATCCACGTCGGGGCGCTCTTCGCGGTCCACCTTCACCGGGACGAAGAAGCGGTTGAGCAGCGCGGCGGTTTCCTCGGATTCGAAGGACTCGCGCTCCATGACGTGGCACCAGTGGCAGGTGGAATAGCCGATGGAAAGGAAGATCGGTTGGTCCTCGGCGCGGGCCCTGGCGAAGGCCTCCTCGCCCCAGGGATACCAGTCTACCGGGTTGTGGGCGTGCTGGAGCAGATACGGACTTTTCTCGCGGGACAAACGGTTTGCGGGGGGCATGGGGTGCCTGTTCGCCGGCTGGCCTCACCTCGAGTGTAGCGCGCGGCGTATGATCGAATTATATGGACTACTTCGAGGCGAATAGCGAACGGTTTCTGGAAGGACTCAAGACCTGGTTGCGGATTCCGAGCATCAGCACGGCGCCGGAACACAAGCCCGACATCCGGCGGGCCGCGGAATTCATCGCCGCCGAATTGCGGGACGCGGGCCTTCAAAACGCGGGCCTGATCGAGGGCCAGGGCCATCCGCTGGTCTACGCCGAGTGGTTGGGCGCGCCCGGCAAGCCGACACTGTTGTTCTACGGCCACTACGACGTGCAGCCGCCGGATCCGCTCGACGAGTGGAAGTCGGCGCCGTTCGAGCCCGAAATTCGCGACAACAACATCTACGCGCGCGGCGCTTCCGACGACAAGGGCCAGACCTACATCCTGGTCAAAGCGGTCGAGGGGCTGCTCAAAACGCGCGGCAAGCTGCCGATCAACGTTCGCTTTCTCATCGAGGGCGAGGAAGAGGTCGGCGGCGAACACATCGCGGCTTACGTCGCCGGCAAGCCGGCCAATCTGAAGGCCGACGCGGCGGTGATCTGCGATACCGAGATGTTCGCGCCGGACCTGCCGACGCTGTGCGTGGGTCTGCGCGGAATCGTTTACGGCGAACTGCGCGTGGAAGGGGCCAGCCACGATCTGCACTCGGGCGTCTACGGCGGCGCGGCGCCGAACCCGATTCAGGCGATCGCCGAGATCCTGTGCGCGCTGAAGGATCGCGACGGGCACATCCTGATCCCCGGCTTCACGGACCGCGTGATTGCGCCGAGCGAGAAGGAAAGCGCCGCGTGGGCCCGGCTTCCGTTCAACGAACGGGAGTACCGGGAGAAGGAGATGGGCGCGCGGGAACTGGTCGGCGAGCCCGAGCACACGCTGTTCGAGCGCGTGTGGGCCAGGCCGACGCTGGAGGTCCACGGCATCCGCGGCGGCTTCACCGGCGAGGGCGCCAAGACCGTGATTCCGGCGCGCGCGCTGGCCAAGCTCAGCATGCGCCTGGTGGCCGACCAGCGGCCCGAGGAAGCCACCGCGCAGTTGAAGGCGGCGGTGGCGCGCGTGTGCCCGCGCGGCGTGACGGCCGAGTTCGAGAGCATCCACGGCGCGGCGCCGTCGCTGGTGAATCCGGACAACCCGTTCATCCGGGCCGCGGCGTCCGCCATGGCCGAAGTGTTCGGAGGCGAGACGGTCTACATCCGCTCGGGAGGATCCATTCCCATCGTCGGCTCGTTCGACCAACACCTGGGCATTCCCAGCGTGCTGATGGGCTTCGGGCTGCCCGACGACAACCTGCACGCGCCCAACGAGAAGTTCCACCTGCCGAACTTTTACCGCGGCATCCGGGCGGTGGCGCGCTACCTGGACGTGCTGGGCGAGTGAGGGCTACGGCTGCCGCTGGCGCACCGAGAGGGTGATTTCGCTGCCCGGCGCGAAGGTGACGTTGGCGCCCTTGACGGCCACCAGAATCACAACCAGCCCGACCACGGCGCCGGCGCCCGCCCCGATGGCCGCGCCCTTGGCTCCCCCGGCGATGCCGCCGATGAGGGCGCCCGCCCCGGCGACCCCGGCCAGCTTGGCGACGTTGTTCTTCTTCTCGACCACGCGGCCCTCTTCATCCACGTTGGCCTTCCCCTTCGAGTTGACGAAGCCCCTCACTTCCGAAGCGACCGGGATGGTCGCGCCGTCCTTGGGGATGATGCTCTGGAAGGTGAAATTCAGGACCGAGCGGCCGGTGACCTTGCCGCCGCTCTTGGATTCCTTGACCTCGCCCTCCATCATGGCCCCGGCGAACTGATCCGGGGCGACGATCTGCGCGGTGATCTTGTCTCCCTTGCGGTTGGTCTCGGTGCTGAGCGGCGCCACCAGTTTCACACGAAACTCGGTATTGTCGGCGATCTGCTGGGCCGGAGCCGGCAATCCGCCGAGAGTCAGACCTGCAAGAAGGATCCAAGTAGTAGCTGTCCTCATTGCTGAATTATACGCCTTAATTCCGGGGACAGGCTACGTAACCTCGGAATAGCGCCCCGGCGAAGTTGAATTCTCTCACGAACTGAGTTCCGAGGTTACGTAGCCTGTCCCCGGAATTGGCGTAGAATGACGTTGTTATGCATCGCCGCGAATTCTTGGGTGTGACGGCCGCTGGCCTGGCGGGGAAAGGCGCAGTCCAGGCGCCGCCGAATATCGTTTTTATTCTGACCGACGATCTGGGCTATGGCGATATCGCCTGCCAGAACCCCGAATCGAAGATTCCCACGCCGAACCTGGACCGGCTGGCCGGCCAGGGTGTCCGCTTCACCGACGCCCATTCGCCGTCGGCCGTATGCACGCCGACGCGCTACGGCGTCCTCACCGGCCGCTACTCGTGGCGCTCGCGCCTCAAGAGCGGCGTGCTGGAGGGCTACTCCCCGAACCTGATCGAGCCCGGCCGGCCCACGGTGGCTTCGGTGCTCAAATCGCGCGGCTACTACACCGGCGGGATCGGGAAATGGCACCTCGGCCTGGGCGACCGGGAGAAGACCGATTTCACGCGCCCCCTCCGCCCCGGGCCGGTAGATCACGGTTTCGACTACTATTTCGGCATCCCGGCCTCGCTCGACATGCCGCCGTATCTGTATCTGGAAAACGAACG
Organism: Bryobacterales bacterium; assembly: GCA_030693045.1. Classification (GTDB taxonomy): domain Bacteria; phylum Acidobacteriota; class Terriglobia; order Bryobacterales; family Bryobacteraceae; genus JACQZT01. Next base: position 3,358 of record JAUYBU010000606.1, read on the forward strand.
CGTGGTCGAGCAGCCCACCTCCACCACGCCCGGCAAACAGGAAAGCGGCGTCTTCTGGCGCGGCGGCCCGGTCGCTCCGAGCTTTCAATTCGACCAGGTGCTCTCGACCCTGACCGGCAAGGCGGTCCGGTTTCTGCGCGACCGCGCCGCCAAACCGGCGCAGCCCTTCTTCCTCTATCTCCCGCTCACCGGCCCGCACACGCCATGGGTGCCCAGGAAGGAATTTCTGGGGCGCTCGAAAGCCGGCATCTACGGCGATTTCGTCTGCGAAGTGGACTGGGCGGCGGGCGAGATTCTCAACACCCTCGACCAGGCCGGGCTCAGCTCGAACACGCTTCTGATCTTCACCAGCGACAACGGGCCGGAACGTTACGCCTACGAGCGGATTCCCGAGTTCGGCCACTACAGCATGGGCTCGCTGAGAGGCGTGAAGCGCGACGCCTGGGAAGGCGGGCACCGCGTGCCGTTTCTGGCGCGCTGGCCGGGCACGATCCGCGCCGGCGGCACGTCGAGCGAGACGATTTGCCTCACCGACCTGATGGCCACCGCGGCCGCGCTCAGCGGGGCGAAACTGCCGGACAACGGCGGCGAGGACAGCTACAACATCGCGCCCGCGCTGTTGGGCGAGAAGCGGCCGGCCCCCATTCGCGAGGCGACCGTGTCGCACACCGCCAACGGCGAGTTCGCCATCCGCCAGGGCGAGTGGGTCTTCATCGACGCCCCGACCGGCATGAACACGAAGGAGCCGGAATGGTTCCGCAAGCAGCGCGGCTACACGCTGCACTCGCTGGCCGGTGAACTCTACAACCTGACGCAGGACCCGGCGGAGCGCAAGAACCTCTACGCCGACCGGCCCGACGTGGTCGGGAAACTCAAGGCCCTGCTGGAGCGCTACAAGCGCGAGGGCCGAAGCGTGCCGCGAGCGTAGCAGCCCGTTGTGAAGGTCGAAAGAGGCCGGCTCCCTGACGGTCGCGGCTCGGAAACTCCTACTGAGCCGCGCGCGTGAGCAAGCGGTCCTATTCCTGGGACGGGCACTTCCACCATGTGCTCGCAGGGGGGCTGCTTGCGCTTCCGGTGGGAACTGGGCTAACAATGGGTTATCGCTGGGAGGCGAATGCAGATTATGAAAAAGCTGTTTGTATTGGCGATTGGTGCGCTTATCTGGGTTGGCAGCGCATCCGCTCAGCCCGTGATACGGGCCGACAACGGCGTGCTGAACACCAGTTCGTATTTGCCGGACATTGCGCGGGGATCGTGGTTTGTCGTGCTCGGCGCGGGAATGGGTCCGGCCACTATTTCGGTGTACTCGGGCGGTTTGCCCTATCCCACGGAGCAGTCCGGAACCAGGGTCACATTCACGCCCGCTGCGGGGGGCACGGCGGTGGAGGCGAGACTGTGGTACACCCGAGCCGACCAGTTGGCGGCGTTGCTGCCTTCGGCTACCGCGGCCGGGAGTTATGACGTCCGCGTCATCTACAACGGGCAGACGAGCGCTCCCCGGCGGGTGACGGTGGTCGAGCGGAATTTCGGATTCGCGACGCAGGCCGAGAACGGCGCGGGTCCGGCGCAGGCGACCTATGGCGGCCTCGACCTTAACCGTTTTACGACGGGAACGTTGGGGCAGTGGGCGGTGCGGCCGGCCAAGGCCGGAGACACGCTGGTTCTGTGGGGCACTGGCCTGGGGCAGGATCTCTCGTCGGACCTCACCGGCGGCTCGTCCGGAGATCAAGGCGCGGCGGGGCAGGTGAGAGTGGTGGTGGGCGGGACCGAGATTGCTCCCCTGTACGCCGGGCGAGCGAGCGGCTATCCCGGTCTGGACCAGATCAACTTCACGCTGCCCGCGGGCGTGGCGACCGGGTGCACCGTGAGTTTGCAGGTGCGCGCCGGCGGCAGGACCTCGAACGCCGGCTCGCTGGCCATCGCCAGCGCGGGCCAGTCGGCCTGCACGCACCCGAGCCTGACCCTGGCGCAGTTGACCAAACTCGACCAGCCGGGTGGCACGCTGACTTACGGGGATTTCACGCTGAGCGGTGTCAGCGTCAAGATGTCCATCCCGGGCTTTGGGAGCATCGACACCAGGAGCGAAACCGTGGGCGGATCGTTCGGCAGGTACAGCGTCGATCAGATCGCGAACGCAAGCTTCTCGGTAACGACCAGCGGCGAATGCCTGGTCACCCGGCTGCGAGGCGGGTTGACTGACCTCACTGTGGGGGCTTCCCCGGCGGGGCTGGATGCCGGATCGGCGCTTTCGCTGACGCTGCCCGGCGGCCGCGTGGTCTCGGTGCCGAAAGATAGCAAGACCAACACGTATTCGGCGTCGCTCAGCGGGACTCCGAATCCGCTCGCGCCGGCGCCGCCGGCGGTCATCGTGGCCGGGATGTACGGCCTCGCGGGACCGGGCGGAATCGACGTCCGTTCGTTCACCGCATCGATCAACGCCCCGGGCGGGTTTGTCTGGTCGAACCAGGACGCGATCGCCGAAGTGGACCGCTCCAGGTCGCTGCCAATCGCCTGGTCGGGCGCGCCGAACGGATCTGTCTCGATCATGGGATTTGCCGGGCAGAAGGCTGGAGGCACCGATCAGGACCCGATCTACGATGTCGCGATGTTCGTCTGCCAGGCGCCCGCTTCCGTGGGTCAGTACACGGTTGCCACGTCGGTGCTGCAACAACTGCCGGCGGCGGCCTTCGATCTTACCGGCTCCGGAATCGGGATGCTCATCGTGATGGCGGAGCCGGATGCGAACACCGGCAAGTTCGACGCGCAGTTGGTTGCCGGCGGCGCGGTGGACGGCGCCCGTTTCAGTTACGGGATCGGTTCCGCGAAGACCCTCAGCTACAAGTAGGACAGGCCTCCGGCCTGTCCCACTTTTCTGTTTGCGTTAGGATGGTGAGTCCGACATTCATGCGGGAGGATTCACCATGGCAGGGCAAGGCCCGTCCAGACGGCACTTCTTTTTCGGCAGTCTACTCGCGGGAGCGGTCCCGGCGGCGGGCTTCGGCAGCGCCGGTTCGCTGAAGCAACTGGGCTACAAGTCGCCGAACGAAAAACTGAATATCGCGGCCATCGGCGCGGGCGGCAAAGGCGCTTCCGACATTGCGGGGTGCCAGAGCGAGAACATCGTCGCCATGGCCGACCCCGACGACAAGCGCGCCGAGAAGACCTTCAAGCAGTTTCCGAAGACGCCCAAGTACAAGGACTTTCGGAAGATGCTCGACAAGCAGGGCCGGGAGATCGATGCGGTTCTGGTGTCCTGCCCCGACCACATGCACGCCACCGCGTCGATGTGGGCCATGTCGCGCGGCAAGCACGTCTACTGTCAGAAGCCGCTGACCCGCACGGTGTGGGAAGCGCGCCAGTTGACCGAGGCGGCGCGCAAGTACAACGTCGCCACCCAGATGGGCAACCAGGGGTACTCGAACGAAGGCGCCCGGCAGTGTTGCGAAATCGTCTGGGCGGGCGATATCGGCAACGTCACCGAAGTCCATGCGTGGACCAACCGGCCTCTTACCTGGTGGCCGCAAGGCCCGGACGTCGTTCCGAAAGAAGCGCCCGTGCCACCGACTCTCGACTGGGACGTCTGGCTCGGAATCGCGGCCTGGCGTCCTCACAGCCCGGCCTACGTTCCGCACAACTGGCGCGGCTTCCCGGATTTCGGCTGCGGCGCCATCGGCGACATGGCCTGCCACATCCTGGGCACGCCCAACATGGCGCTGATGCTGACGGCCCCCACCAGCGTCGAATGCGTGAAGCAGGAAGGCAAGGGGAAGTACACGTTCCCGCAGCAGTCGGTGATCCGGTTCGATTTCCCGGCTCGCGGCTCGATGCCGCCGGTCAAGGTTTTCTGGCACGACGGACTGAAGTCGCGGCCGGCGATCGAGGGCGTTGCGAACGACGAATTGCTGGGCGACAAGGACACCAACGGGAGCGTGCTCATGGGCGACAAGGGCATGGTCACCACCGGCTGCTACGGCGAGCGGACGCGCCTGGCGCCGGCCGCGAAGATGAAGGACTACAAGCTGCCGCCGCAGTTGCTGACGCGCTCGCCCGGCCACTACCGCGATTGGATTCGCGCCTGCAAGGGCGGCGACCCGGCCTGCTCCAACTTCAGCGTGGCGGGGCCGTTCGTCCAATGGATGCTGCTGGGCGTCATCTCGATGAAGTTCGAGGGCAAGCTCAACTGGGACGCCCGCGCCATGCGCTTCACCAACAACAACGAGGCCAACAAGCACCTCCGCCCGGCGTTCCGAAAGGGCTGGAAATTCGCCTGATGCCGCCGGACCCGAAGAGCCACACCGAGGTGGCGCGGCGCTACTTTCTCGGGCTGGGCGCGGCGGGAGCCGCGGCTTGGAGCGCATCGCCGCGCGAAGTGGCCCTGGGCCGTATCCTGGCAGACCCGCCGGGTGAACTCCCGGTCACTCTCGCTTACAGGTGGATCGACTCGGCCACCGGCCAGCCGTGCCCGCTGCCCGGAACCGGCGCCAACGCCATTCAGCAGGCCGCACTGCTGGGCGAGGTGTAACAGGGATGGCTCCGTTGAATTGCCCCGCCTGTGGGAGCGCGAACATCCGCCGTTCGCAGCGCCGCAACGTCTTTGAAAAGGCCTTGCGCAGTCTGCGTCTGCGTCCGTGGCGCTGCCTGGACTGTCAGGCACGATTCTTCCGCTTCAGGCGGCGGTCGCCCAACCACTTGCCGCAGGACAAACGCCCGCATGCGCCGCGTGGGTGGGAGCGGCTGTCCACTTCGACAAAGGTTCAGATCGTCGGATACGCAATCGGGGCCGTCCTCATCCTGGCGCTGCTGCGCTGGCTGATTTCGGGCGGGTTGGGCGGCGGCTAGTCCCGGTACTGGAAGCTGGCGACGAAGGCGCTGCGTTTGTAGGGGCTGCTCCAGGTGGTGCCGAGGCCTTGGCCCCGGTATTCGTTCGCCAGCGCGTAGGCCGGCATGGCGTGATCGATCTCGGTCAGCGGTTCGTACCAAACCTCTTCGTTGTGGCAGATGTGATCGCCGTCGTCGATGGCGCGGGTCCGGATCTTCGCCAGCGTCCCGGCCACCAGGGTCGCCGCGGCGGTGTGCAGGTTGCCATCGTCGAAGGTCAGGCTGATGGGCTGGTAGTCGACGCGGACAATGTTCTGCAACAGGTCCTTGCTCACGCGCTGAGCGAAGCCCTTGAGCGCCAGGCGCTGCTCGAGGTTGGCCCGCTCGTCGATGATGAGGATCGACTTGACCGGGAAGGCAGTGCGAAAGCGGTCGCCCAGCGTTGCGCTGGCCTTGACCGCGGCCACCACCGCCAGGCCGTCCAGGTTCACGCCCTGCCACGTGCCCTTCGTCACGCGCCATCCAAAGACCGCCAGGTCTCCGACCAGATCGACTTCACCGTTGGCAAAGCACGGACCCGTGTAGACATCCGCCGTGCGGGCTTCCACGTACTCGCCCTGAACACTGGAGCGCGGCAGGCTGGCGCCGAACCCGAGCGTGCCCAGGGAGACCAAAGACACTACCGTGGTCAAACTTAATCTTGACATTTGAGTCAAGTATAACACAAAAACCGGGGACGGAGTACTCTTTCCCCATTTTCCCAGCGGCCTTCAGGCCGTGGGAAAAAATGGGGAAAGAGTACTCCGTCCCCGGTGTTTAGGCTTTGGCGGCGGCGAGCAGGGCTCGCTTGACGGCGACTTTGGCGAGTTGGACCTTGTAGGCGTTGCCGCTGAGCGCCTTGGCGTCGGCCGCGGCGGTCTTGCCGGCTTCCTCGGCCACATCCTGGGTGAGCGACTTACCGGCCAGGAACTTCTCGGCCGCGGCGGCCACCCAGGGGGTGGGCGCGACGTGACCGAGCACGATGCGGGCGCTGGCCACGCTGCTGCCCTTCATGCGAAGCGCCACCGAGGCGGTGGCCAGGGGCCAGTCGAGCGCTTCTCTCTGGCGCACTTCGTAGGTCGCGTTGCGACCGGCGGCCGGTACGGTGATTTCGGTCACGATTTCGTTGGGCTTGATGGCGATCTCGCGGTCCGAGTCGCTCTTGGGCGAGACGAAGAACTTTTCGGCCGTGACGGTGCGGTTGCCGGCCGGGCCGGCCACGGTAATCCTGGCCCCCAGCGCGATGAGCGGGGGACCGAGACTGGAGGCGCTGACGAATCGGGCCGGCCCGTCGCCGAAGATGGCATGATAACGGTTGTCGCCATCCTCGACCAGGTTCTTGCCCTCGTGCCGCGCCAGCAGGCCGAAGCCGCCGCGGAAGTACCAGCAGCGCGGGCGCTGGCAGAGGTCGCCGCCCACGGTTCCCATATTGCGGATCTGGGGACTGGATACGCCCCTCACCGCCGCCAGGATCGCGGGGTAGAGCTTCAGGTCGGCGCTGGCCAGCATCTCGTCGAAGGTGACCAGAGCGCCGATGCGGAGTCCCGCGGCGGCCTTGGAAATGCCGCCGAGCTCCTTGATACCCTTGATGTTGACCACACGCTTGGGTGTGTCAACGTAGTCCTTCATAAGGCTGATCAGGTCGGTCCCGCCGGCCAGGACGGCGGCTTCGCCCCACTTGGGGCCGAGCAGCGCGATCGCCTCTTGCAGCGTTGCAGGGGAAGCGTACTCGAAGGCTTGCATCAGGCGTTCCTCCCTTCCAGAGCGGCCAGCACTTTGTCGGACGTGAGCGGCACGGTGGGTACGCGCACGCCGATGGCGTTGGCGACGGCGTTGGCGATGGCGCCCATGGTGGGGACCACCGGCGGTTCGCCCAGGCCGACGACGCCGCGCTTATCGTTTTCAGGATCGATTTCCAGGTGGCAGACGATTTCGCCAATATCGCCCGCGCCGGCAAGTTTGTAGAACTCCATGTCGGCGTTCAGCATGCGGCCGGTGACGCCGCACAGGATGCGCTCCTCGTACAAAGCGCCACAGATGGACATGATAATGGCGCCGTACACCTGGCTTTCGGCGGTCTTCGGATTGATGATCAAACCGCAATCGTGAACCGCCACCAGCTTCTTCAGTTTCACGACGCCGGTCTCGACGTCGACCTCTACGTCGGCGATCTGCACGCCGCCGACGCCGCCCATGTTCAGACCCTCCTTGGGCGCGAGCTTGGGATCGTTGACGCCCATCTCGGAGATGGTCTTCCCGCCGAGTTTCTGGCACGCCGCGCGCCAGGTGAGACTCTTGGCGGGGTTGCCCTTGACCTGGATCTTGCCGCCAACGGCCTCCAGTTCGCCGGCCGGAGCGCCGAGCGCGGGAGCGACCAGTTCGAACAGCTTCTCCAGGGCGTTCAGCGTCGACTTGCGCGTCGAACTGGAAACGCCGCCAACGGTGGTAGACCCGCCGCTCGACCCCGAGCGCGGGTAGCGGTTGTCGCCGATGTTGAGCTTCACCGCCTGGATCGGCAATCCCAGCGATTCCGCGGCCACCATCGAGATGATGGTGCGCGTGCCGGTGCCCAGGTCCTGGCTGCCGAGTTCCACTTCCACCGAGCCGTCCGCGTGAATCACGGTACGGCACTGGCTGGCGTGGCCCGCGCCGCCCCAGGTACCGAAGCCGACGCCCAGGCCGCGCTTGAGCGGGCCCGCGCCCGCCTCGCCGCGCGGATGCCAGCGCTTCTTCCACTCGATCATCTCGGCCGCCTTGACGAGCTGACGCCGGTAGGTTTCCGGACGCGCGCTATAGCCGGCGTTCTTCGAGAAGAACTCGATCGGGTCCATCTGAAGCTTTGCCGCCATGTCGTCCATCGCGGAGGCAGTGAGGAAAGACGCCTGCGGATGATTGGGAGCGCGCCAGGCGCGTGCGCCGCCGGCGTTAGTCGAAACGGCGCTGTGGTTCAGCCGCCGGTTCGGGATATTGGTGTAGACGTAGGGGATGGGAGGCATGCCGCCGCCGCCCACGCCGCCGGTGGCCCAGGATTGAGACTGCCACGCGATGAGCGTGCCGTCCTTCTTGGCGCCAAGTTTCGCGCGCATCCAGGCCGAGGGCCGGTTGCCCGCGATCATCTGCTCCAGGTTGCGCTCGAGGTGCAGCTTGACCGGCTTGCCGCCGCTGGACTTGGAGAGGATGGCCGCCTCGGCCCCCCAGCGATCCGAAGCGAACTTGCTGCCGAAAGCCCCGCCGATGTGCTCCTGCATCACGTGGATGTTTTCGGCGGGGATCTTAAGGTTGCGCGCCAGGTCCGGACCGATATCGGAGACCGCCTGGGTGGTCGACCAGAACTCGATCTTCTCGCCCTGCCACTGGATCACCTGACCGTGCGTTTCCTGGCAGCAGTGCGTCAGCACGGGGCATCCATAGAAGCCTTCGCTGACGACGTCGGCGTCCTTGAATGCCTGATCCGGATCGCCGGTCACCTGCTCGCCGGCGGCCTTGACGCGATTGCCGGCTTTCTGGATGTCGCTCTCGTCGACCACGTGCGGAAGCACCTCGTAGTCGACCTTGATCTTGCGGACTGCGTCGCGGGCGATCTCTTCGGTCGCCGCCGCCACCGCCGCAATCTCGGTGCCGGCCCACTGGATTTCGGTACCGGCGGGGGAGGTGACCTTCACCGCCGTTACGCCCTTGGTCTTCTCGGCGGCGCTGATGTCGATGGAGGTGACGCGCGCGTGCGCGTAAGGGGAAGCCAGCACCGCGCCGAAGAGCATGCCGGGACGGTTGATGTCCTGGGAGAACTTGGCGCGGCCGCTCGCCTTAATGGGGCCGTCCAGACGGCTCAGCCGCTTGCCCATCACGCGGCGCTGCGACATTTCCGGCCAGCGATACTCAGGCATTCTTTCCTCCTCTGGCCGCTTTAGCGGCCTCCAGCACGGCCTTGCGGATGCCCACGTAGGTGCCGCAACGGCACAGGTTGCCGCCGAACCCCTTTTCCACCTGCTCGTAGGTGGGGGTTGGGTTCTTCGCCAGGAATCCCTTGGTGGCCATGACCATTCCGGGCGTGCAGAAGCCGCACTGCAGCGCGTCGTTATTGACGAAGGCCACCATCACCGGGTCCAGCTTCGGCCCCGTGGAAAGGCCCTCGATAGTCTGAATGTCCTTGCCCTGCGCGTCGATGGCCAGCACGCAGCAGGAGTCGACGACTTTGCCGTCCATAAGCACCGTGCAAGAGCCGCATACGCCGCGGTTGCAGGAGCGCTTGGCGCCGGTCATATCGAGCTTGTTGCGCAGCGCGTCCAGCAGCGTGACGCGCGGCTCCACCGCTAGTTTGACCGGTTTTCCGTTGATCTGAAGCGTGATCGGAACCTCGCCCGGTCCCACCGGTTTTGCGCCGCCGGCGGGCTGGGCCTGAGCCTCCGATTCGAGTAATCCCACGCCCACCGCGCCGCTCAGCCCCACTCCCTGCACGAAGCCGCGGCGCGAATAACCGTTCCTGGGCTTGGGTTCCATTTCGGGGTCTTTTCTAAGACTCATCAGACACCGTCCTTTCTGCCCTCAACACATCTCATGACCGCTTTCTTACGGTCGCGGCTCGGAAAATGTGGCTGAGCCGCGAGCGTGAGCGAGCGGTCGAGTGAATTCGAAATGAATATAGCACACCGCGCAGGGTCGTGGACTTGAGAGTTCGGGCGGCTGATGGCATCAAGCTGATGGCTTCGGTTCCGGACAGGTCAAGGCGGCCCAGGATGAATTCCGCCAGGATTGAGGTTCCGGCGGCGGCAACCTGTTCGGAAGGGGCCGGCTTGGGGGTGGTGGTCTGACGGAGGCCCGGGGCGCGGGCTTGTGGCAGGGATGCGATTTGTGGTGGTTGGGGGTGGGAACGTGTGAAGAAATCCTGGGGACATGCCTGTGTCCCCGGGTCCTGAATAAAGGGGCCATACCAGGCTGACGCATTTTTTGGTCCTAGCGGATTTTGCCTCGCAGCTCGTAGAGGCGGCTGAGGGCGGTGTTCATGATGTGCTCGCCGGCGCCGAGTTCGGCGGGGGCCATGGGGGCGTCGGCGCCGTAGCCGCCTTCGGCCACGGCTTCGATGGTGGGGAAGTACTGATGGTAGCCGTTGGCGTAGCCGGCGAAGAACAGCGCCGGGACGCGCGCGCGCTCCTTGAGGCGCGTGGCGTGCGTGGAGAAGAACTCGCCGGAGACCGCGACCATCGCGATGTCGCCGCCGAGCGTCGCCACGGTCAACCGCGGGCGGACGCCCTGGGCGTACTCATCTACGTAATTGGCCACCAGCTCGGGGAAAAAGGCGCGCTCGAAACGGAATCGAAGCACGAAATTAGAGTGGTCGAAGCGCGAGGTGAACTGAAACCGGTCCTCGTGGACGGCGAGCGCCAGACCCGAGGCATCCCGCGGCGCCAGCGTGCGGGCGAACTTCACCGCATCCCGCCCTAGCGCCTCGCCGAAGGCCCGGTAGTCGAGGCCCCCACGATCGGCCGATTGATCGCCTGCGGCGCCCTGGAGAAACAGCGCTTCCCCGCCGGTCTCGCGCCGCACGGCGTCTTTGAGCGCGCCGACATAGTCGGCCGAGAACTTCAGCGTTTCGGCGGGAATGCTGGTTGGGTGCGCGGTGAAGTTAACGATGGTGGCGATGGGCTTGCCGGCCCGGTCGTCCAGGCGCAGAAGGGTCATGTCGCGGTCGCTGGGCTTGGGTTCGAGCTTGGTCTGGCGGTTGCGATTGCGGCCCTCGACGCGCACCGCGCCGGAGGCCAGGCGCGCGGGCTGGAGGCGCGCATCGGCCTCCACCACCGTATCCACGATGGCGTCCTCGAGTTGCTTGTAGTAACGCAACGCCGCGTCGAACTTCCCGCGGCCCTTGCCCGGTTGGTCGCTCAGCTCCATCACCGGTCCATGATGAGTGTGCGAAGCGGCGATGATCGAGTATTGGATGGCAATGCGATCGAGGAGGCGGCGGCGAATGTTTTCCAGGCTCTTTTCGGACGGCGTACGGCCCAGATCCAGGCCCACGATGGCGAGTTTGACGCCCCCCGCCTGAAGCACCACGGCGTCGGCATACAGCGGGTCGAGCGTGCCTTGGCTGAGCGCATCGTGCCGCGAGGCGTAGCCCCACATGGGGACCGGCTCGCGCGGGGTGATGTCGCGCCGCGC
>JAUYBU010000080.1 GCA_030693045.1 Bryobacterales bacterium
GACGAACTGTTCAACTCTCTCAACGGCATGCTGAAAGGGTTCAAGGAACTCCGCATCAACAAACTGAAAAGCGACGACGTGTTCCAGGAATTCCAGTCCACCTCCACGCGAGTCCGCGAGGTGCGCACCCGGGTCAACGTTCTGTTCTCGGACAATATCATCTTCGTCGAGATGTTCTTCGTTCTCCTGCTGGGGGCGGTGGCCTTTGTTCTTCCGGTTCTGTCAACGTCGTTTTCGGGATCGGCTACCAAGATCGTCGCCGCCATCCTGTTTTTCTTCGGACCTTTGGGCAACGTAGTCTCGATGATCCCCGTGCTTTCGCAGGTGAATGTGACGGTGGACAACCTTCGGCGCCTGGAAGCGACCCTCGACGAAACCCTGGCGAAATCCGCCGAACACGAAGCCTCGCCCCTGGTCGACATGAGTTCCTTCGATGCGATCCGGTTCGAGGGAGTCTGTTTCACCTATCGCGACCCTGGCGGCAACGCCACCTTCCAAATCGGCCCCATCGACGGCGAAGTCCGGCGGGGTGAAATTCTATTCCTGATCGGCGGCAACGGCAGCGGCAAGACCACCTTCCTGAAGCTGTTCACCGCTTTGTATTGGCCGGCGCAGGGGGCCATCCGCGTCGACGATGTCGAGATCCGGCCGGCCAACATCCAATCCTATCGCAACCTGTTTTCGGCGATTTTTTCGGACTTCCACCTGTTCGACAAACTGCACGGGCTGGCCGACGCGGCGCCGGAGCGCGTCAACGCCTTGCTGCAATTGATGGGAATATCCCACAAGACCGCTTTTGACGGCGGACGCTTCACCAACACCCATCTGTCGACCGGCCAGCGCAAGCGCCTGGCCCTGGTGGTGTCCTATCTTGAGGACAAGCCGGTGTACATTTTCGACGAAGTGGCGGCCGACCAGGACCCGCAATTTCGCCGCTATTTCTACGAAACGCTGCTACCGGAGATGAAGAGCGCCGGCAAGACGGTGGTAGTGGTGACGCACGACGACCGTTATTTCCACATCGCGGACCGGGTGCTGCATATGGACTACGGCAAGTTAAGCGACCTTTCCCGCATCGACATGAAGGCGGCGGGGAGCTTGCCGGTGCTGGTGTCGTAGCCGGCGTTGGCAACCAGAGGATGGATCGTCCGCTCCCGCTCCATGGTGGTCGTGGCGTCGAACCCGGCCAGCCCGCGGCGGTCTCGATCTCGCGCTGAACGGCGGCGCGCCGTCCGGCGAGATCGAGCGGCTGCCCCCGCGCCAGAAGAAGCTTCACTGTGGCGGTACCCGCCTTCACGGCCCGCCACTTCCCGAGAACTGCGAAAGTCAGCCGGCTGCGGCGTGAGATACAATGTATCTCAGGGAGACCCAATCGTGGCGACGACAATGGTTCACGTGCGCGTGGATGAGAAGACGAAGCAGCGGGCCGCGAAGACACTGGCCGGGATGGGAATCTCCGTGTCCGACGCCGTGCGCATGTTGCTGGTCCGCGTGGCGGCGGAGAAGGCCCTGCCATTCGAAGTGAAAGTCCCCAACGCGACAACCGTGAAGGCGATGCGCGCCGCCGATCGGGGCAAGGGAAAGCGCCTGAATTCCGCGGGCGCGCTGTTCAAGGACCTGGGAATCTGATTCGATGCGGAAACCGGTAAGCGGGGCTCAGTTCCGCCGCGATGTGAAGCTCGCACAGAAGCGCGGCAAGGACACGGCGAAGTTGCGCGAGGCGATCCTGTTGTTGATCCAGGCGAGCCCGTTGCCACTGCGTTATAAGGACCATCCGCTCGGCGGCGACTGGAAGCACTTCCGCGACTGCCACATCGAGCCGGATTGGCTGCTGATCTACAAAATCGACGGTGACGTCCTGCACCTGGTCCGCACCGGTACGCATTCGGATCTGTTCTGACAAGCGTGCTCCGGTTATTCACCCTGTGCAGGTGTATCGTTGGTCAGACCCGGACGGCGCCTGCCGCGCACTGGCCATACTGTCGTTCGCACGGGCCGCATCGATCGCAGGCAGCCGGCTTGTGCTGCGACGGCTGCTCGGGTCGCTGTGAACCGGGGCCTTGACGCGGTCCGGTAGGGCGAGCGAGGGGCAACCGCGCGCGCCAGGCCGCGCCCGGAATAATCAGGGTGGAGGTTCTCCACCGCGCAACCCGCGCCACTGCCGCAACAGGGTCCACCCCAGACGCGCGATGCGCGCTATGTTCATCTTGTTCCGGCCTCCCGCGCGGGGGAGGAAGTGAATCGGAATCCAGGCCCACCGCAGATCCCTCATGCGGCCCAGGGTCACCGTGAGCGCGACGTTCTGCAGCGTGAAGCCGCGCGGGATGCGGGTGAGCGCGCGCGCCAGCGCCTGGCGGCGCATCAGCCGGTAGGGTACGTTCACGTCTCCGGCGGCGCGCCGCGCCAGCGCCTCGGCCACCGCCGAGCAGAGGCGCGACACCAGGGCGCGCACCCAGCCGTCGCCGCGACTGGTGCGGCGGCCGAAGACGCAGTCGTAGCGCGCGCGAATCTCCCAGAAGCGGGCGAACGCGGCGGGATCGCACTGCCCGTCGGAATCGATCTGCAGCACCCAGGCGGCGTCGCCCGCCGCCGCGCGTTCGTAGCCCGCGCGACACGCCGCCCCGTGGCCGGCGTTGGGCTGCTCGATCACCGCGATCTCCCCAGCGTGGCGCGCGGCCAGCGACCGCAGCACGACGCCGGTGCCATCGGTTGAGCCGTCGTCCACCACCAAGAACTCGCGCTGGATATTCAGTCGGTCGAACACGGCGCGCCAAGCTTCGATCACGGCCTCCAGGTTGGCCTCTTCGTTGTACACCGGCACGACCACGGCCAGACGCTCGTTCACGTTGCTCTCCGGCTCCGGATCCCCACCCGGTAAAACTCGCGCCAATCCTTGGCCACCGCGTAGCTCGGCGTGAGCCGCGTTGCGGCCAGCGTCGGTACGATCGTGAGCAGAGCGATCAACCTCCCAATTCTAGTGCAGCGATTAGTGCAATTCCAGTTGCGTTCGAGTCCGAAACCCCGTTTTGCGACGAAATCCGGCGCCGCTCTTCCCGGCATTCTCCTCGCCGCCGCCGTGCTTGAGTTCACCGGGATTGTCCCGCTGCGCAGTCTGGTTGGGGCCACCCCGGTTGCGAAATCGCCGGCCCTTCCGGGATCGGGCTTGACGGGCGGGAGTTCCGAGCGAGATGATCGGCTGGTAGGCTGCGCTGGCCTGCCGGCCGGCGTGAAACGGCAGAGTTCGGATGCGGGAAGGGAGAGATATCTTGAATAGTCGAAAAGGATCTGTTTCACGGCGAGAATTCATGACCGCTGCCGGAGTGGTCGCCGCGGCGCCCATGATCGTGCCGAGTTCGGTGCTGGGTCAACGCGCCGGAGCGGTGCCGCCCAGCGACAGGATCGCAATCGCCGGCATCGGGATCGGAGGACGCGGGATGTCCTCCGTGAATGCAATCCTGAGCTACCAGGACGCCCGGTTCGCAGCCATCTGCGACGTGAAGGACGCGCGCCGGGAAGCAATCAAGAGCATCGTCGACAAACGCTACCAGAACAACGACTGCATGATGTACGCCTACCAGGAGGAAGTCCTGGCCCGCGCCGACATCGATGCGGTTATTATTGCCACGCCGGAATACTGGCATGCGCCCCTTTCGGTCCAGGCCGCTTACGCGGGAAAGGACGTCTACTGCGAGAAGCCCTGCTCGATGACGATTCAGGAGAGCTGGGCGCTGGCGGATGCGTTCCGCCGGACCGGCCGTGTCTACCAGGCCGGTACGCAGCGGCGCAACGGCCCTAATTTCGTCTGGGCCGTCGAAGCGGCCCGCACCGGCAAACTCGGCAAGCTCCAAACCGTCCACGCCAACGTGGGTACCTATCTCATGTGGCCGCCCATCCCCAGCAAGGACTGGCTGCCCGCCGAGCCCGAGCCGCCCAAACAGGTCTTCGATTGGGACCGCTGGCTGGGCCCGTGCCCGTGGCGGCCCTACAACTCGTTCTATGTCACCGGCGGGGGTGGCTGGAACAACTGGTACGATTTTCACGGCGGCGGCATCCTGGAGTGGGGGTCGCACACGGTGGACCTTTGCCAATGGGCCGCCGATTGCGACGACACGCAGGCCGTCGAATACGTGCCCAAGGGAGCCAACGGCGCTCCTTACGCGGTCTACTGCACCTATCCCAACGGCGTCAAGCTGGTGATGCGCGATGGAAACAACTTAGGGAAGCGCCTGCCGGACGACGGCTGGCTGGGCATGGGTTCCTGCAGCGTGCGTTTCGAGGGCGACCAGGGCTGGGTGGAGACCGGCGACGGCGGCAGAATCGCGGTTTCCGACAACCTCAGGAACCAGGTCCCGGAACGTCTTGACGACCGGCTCGTCCTGCACTACCACTGGCGTGATTTCATCGAGTGCATCAAGACCAGATCCCAGCCCCGGGCCAATGCCCGCCGCGCCTGCAACTCGCATGTCACATGCCATGCCGCCTTCATCGCGTTTGAACTGGGCCGCAAGCTGACCTGGGACCCGGCGAAGGAAGAGTTCGTCAACGACGCCGAGGCCAACCGCATGCGCTCGCGGGCGGTGCGGAAGCCTTGGGCGATCTAGCCGGCACAAGCGGAAGAGAGAACTGAAACAGGAGATTCGGACCATGCAGAACACCGGACAACCAAATCCCGCCGGACAACGACCTGCCGGCGGCCCCGCTCGCCGGGCGAAGCCGGAGATTCCGGCCGAGTTCAAGGCTGAGCCACTTGAGCAATTGGACCCCAATGCGCTCATCGGGATTCTCAAAGAACCCGGGTCCGAGCCGGCGGCGGTATTCCGGAAAGCGATCGCCTCGAAGCGTCTGGCGGTGATTGGCACGAAAGAGGCGGTGCCGCCGCTGGCGGCGCTATTGGGCGACGATCGGGCATCCGACTACGCTCGCGACGCTCTGGAGTCGATCCCCGATCCAGCCGCCGATGAGGCGCTGCGCGCCGCGCTGCCCAAGCTGAAAGGCCTGCCTCTGATCGGCGCGATCAACTCGCTCCGGCGGCGGAGGGATTTGCAGGCCGTCGAACCGCTGGGCAAACTCATTTATGGCGCCGACGCCGCCGTGGCGAGGGCGGCCGCGCTGGCGGTGGGAGAGATCGGCGGTCCGGCCGCGGCAAAGACGCTTCAGCGCGCGCTGGGCGCGGCCAAGGGAGCCGTACGCGCGGATGTGGCCGCCGGCGCGTTGCTGTGCGCGGACCGGATGATGGCGGAGGATCGCAAGGGAGCGTTGGCGCTGCTCGACGTTCTGTGCCGGCCGGACATCCAAAGCAACGTGCGAATGTCGGCAATGCACCTGCAGATTGCCGCGGAAACCTCGCTGAAGCGGCCGCGCACGGCGCCAGCGGCAGCCGATGCACCGCCGCCGGCCCAGAAGTAACTCCCGCATCGCGAAGCGGGAGACGCATCCGGCCCTGAAGTGGATCCAGCCCCTGGAAACTACCGGGTCCTGCAATCCTGCACCGAGTCGCGCTCGATCAATTCGACTCCGAAGATCCGGCGCTCCGGCGCCGAGCCGTTTTGCTTCTCGGCCAAACGCAAGAGGATCTCCACGGCGGCGGCGCCGATCTCGTACTTGGGTTGATGAACGGTGGTGAGCGGCGGGTGCGCGATGCCGGAGAACTCGATGTTGTCGAAGCCCACCACGGACAGGTCCTGGGGCACGCGCAGGCCGCGCTCGGCGGCCGCCCGCATCACCCCGAAGGCCATCACGTCGTTGGCGGCGAAAACCGCGGTCACCTCCGGGTGCCGCTCCAGCAGTTTCCCGGCCAGTTCGCAGCCGCCCTGGAAGGTGTGTCTGCCGTGCAGCACCACGGCGTCCGGAACGGCGTTGAGGAAGCCGCGGGCGCGGTCGGACAGGTTGCCGTGGCCGCGCGGGCCGGTTAGGTGCGCAATGCGGATGTGGCCTTTGGCTTTCAAATACCTTCCCGCCAATTGGCCGCCCAGGTAGTTGTCGGCACACACCGTCGAGAAGGAGTGCGCGCCGCTGGCGCGGTTCAGCAGCACGATGGGCATTCCGAAGCCGGCCAGCGCCTGCTGCTGCGCCTTGCCCAGCGCCGAAACCGAGTTCATGAGGATGCCGTCCACGCGCTTCTCGGCCAGCGAGACGATGTAGCGCATTTGCTTGGCCTGGTCCAGGTCGCTGTTGCAGAGCACCAGGTCGCAGCCGTGGGCGCAGGCGGCGTCCTCGGCGCCCCGCGCCACTTCGGCGAAGAAGGGGTTGCGCACGTCGCTGACGATCAGCCCCAGGGTATGCGAACGCCCCGTGACCAGCCCGCGGGCGATGCGGTTGGGCCGGTAGTGGAGCCGTTCGGCAACCTCCAGCACGCGTTTGCGGGTCTCCTCGTGGACTCCATAACTGCCGCTGAGCGAACGGGAAACGGTGGATAGATCCACGCCCGCCTCGCGGGCCACGTCTTTCAGAGTAACCGCCATTGTCGCAACCGCTTCCTATTCTGCGCCACGGGGACCGTAAGATCAAGCCGAGTGCAAATACTGGACCGAAAAATGCGTCAGCCTGGGTAGGGTCGAGGACTGGCGCCGTGATTCCGTAGGTCCGGCCTATCCATTGCTCCCCGTTTCCTTTGGGAGTGCCTCACTAGCCGAACCGTGAACCGGATTCCAGCCCCCGCCACCTCGCACGCA
>JAUYBU010000176.1 GCA_030693045.1 Bryobacterales bacterium
CAGCGCATCGCGATCTTCGGCGGCACGTTCGATCCCATCCATCTGGCCCACGTAACCGTGGCCCGTGAGGCGCTGGCGCAGTTCTCGCTCACGCGCGTTCTGTTCGTGGCGGCGGCCCACCCGCCTCACAAAGCGGATGCCGGGGTGGCGCCGTATGAGCACCGGCTGCGGATGGTTGAGCTGGCGTGCGCGGGCGAACCGGCGTTTGCCGCCTCGGCGCTGGAGGCGGGCGCGGCGCGCAGCTACTCGATCCGCACCATCGAGCGCGTCCGGTGCGAACTGGCTCCCCAGGACCGTCTGTTTTTCCTCATCGGCGCCGACGCCTTCGCCGAAATCGGCTCCTGGCGCCGTACCGAAAAGGTCGTCCGCGCGGTCGAGTTCATCGTCGTGACGCGCCCCGGTCACGGCTATCAATCTCCCCCGGACGCGGTAGTGCATCGCCTGGACACGCTGGCGCTCCCGGTCTCCTCTTCCGAGATCCGGCGGAAACTCGCCGCGGGCCTGGAACCCGAGGAACTCGATCCGCGAGTGATCGCCCACATTCGCGATCACTCGCTGTACCGATAGGCGGCGCCCGATTCCAGCCTGCAGATGCCCCGCTTCGAGGCGCGGACGAACCGCACCAAATGGAGCGCGTGTTCGGTCCCGACCTCGGCCTCGATTCGCCGCAGCGCTTCCTCCAGGTGCAGGCCGGAACGGTACAGCAACCGGTAGGCCCGCTTGATGGCGGCGATGTCTTCGGCGGAGAAACCGGCGCGCTTGAGGCCCACCAGGTTGATCCCCTTGGGCGTCACCTTGTAGCCGCCGTAAAGGAAATAGGGCGGCACGTCGCTGTTGACGCGGATCATTCCTCCGATCATGGCCAGGCGGCCGATCCTGGAGTACTGGTGGATGCACACGCCGCCGGAGATGAAGGCCTGGTCCTCGACCTCGACGTGGCCCGCCACCAGCGAGCAACTGGCAATCACGGTCTGGTCGCCGATGCGGCAGTTGTGGGCGATGTGGCCCGCGGTCATGATGTAGTTCCCGTCGCCGATGACGGTCTCCGATTCCGGCGCGGTGCCGCGCGAGATGGTGTAGTGCTCGCGGATGCGGTTCGAGTTTCCGATGCGCAGATAGCTGCGCTCGCCGGTGAAGCCCTTGTCCAGCGGATCGGTGCCCAGCACGGTGCAGGCGGAGATCTGGTTGTGGTCGCCCATGCTGGTCCAGCGTTTGACCCAGACGTAAGGCTCCAGGCGGCAGAAGGCGCCGATGGCGACGTCGCGCTCGACGATCGAGAAGTCGCCGATGACGGTTTGCGGGCCGATTCGGGCATCCGGATCGACGCGCGCCGTCGGCGCCACGGCAGCCGAAGGGTCGATGGGCATAGACTTAGTATCATAGCGGACGACGCAGCGGCGGTCTGGCGGGACGACTTCGCCCCCGCAACTGCCGGCTTGGCGTCCGTGGGGATCGGGCAGGCCCGACCCGGAGGTCATCGTGCGCGTCAGGGAACTTGCCGATTGGCTCGGCGTCACCTTCGAGGGTGACGGCGAGAAGGAGATAACCGGCGTGGCGGCGGTGGAATCGGCCGGCGCGGCGGACCTCTCCTTTGTCTCGGGGCGGAAGGCGGAGCGGAGCGCGGGGGCGTCTTCGGCCGGCTGCCTGATCGTGCCGCCCGAATTTCTCAATCCCGGCCGCACCCTGATCCGCGCGCCGGAACCCAGGACTGCGTTTGCGCGCGCCGTGGCGCGCCTGGTTCCCTCGCCCGGGCACGAGCCGGGCATCCATCCGCGCGCCTGGGTGGATGAGACGGCGGAACTCGGACCCGGCGTGAGCGTCGGGCCGGGTGCCAGCATCGGGGAGGGCGCGCGCATCGGCGCCGGCACGCGCATCGGCCCGGGTTGCGCCATCGGCCGCCGTGCCGCCGTGGGCGAAGGGTCCCTGCTGCACGCCGGCGTGAGGGTATACGACGACGTCGAAATCGGCAAGCGCGCCATCCTGCATTCCGGCTGCGTCATCGGGGCCGACGGCTTCGGCTTCGTGCTGGCCGGCGGGCGCTACGAAAAGTTCCCGCAAGTGGGCCGGGTGGTGATCGGCGACGATGTCGAGATCGGCGCCAACTCCTGCATCGACCGCGCGGCGCTGGGCGTCACCTGGATCGGCGACGGCGTCAAGCTCGACAACCTGGTCCACGTCGCGCACAACTGCCGAATCGGCCGGCACGTGGTGGTGGCCGCGCAGACCGGCTTTTCGGGCGGCGTAGTGGTCGAGGACTTCGCGATCATCGGCGGGCAGGTCGGCGTGGGCGACAAAGCCCGCATCGAGACCGGCGCAGTGATCGGCTCCGGCAGCGGCATCCTCAGTTCCAAGGTGGTTCACGGCGGGCAGGTCCTGTGGGGCACTCCGGCGCGGCCGCTGAAGGAACACCTGGAGCAACTGGCCAATCTGGCGCGCCTGCCGGAGCTGAGGCGCGAGTTCGCCGAACTGAAGCGCCGGATCGAGCGGATCGAGGCCGGCGGGCGCGCGCTATGATCGTCGTGGTTGGCGGCAGCGGGCGCAAAGTGGGCAAGAGTTCGCTGATCGAGAGCCTGATTCGCGCGCTCCCCGAGGCGCGCTGGCTCGCCGTCAAGGTCAGCGGACACGTTCACGGCGCGGACCAGTGGAAACTCGAGCGGCACCCGACGCCCGACGCTGAAACCGACACCGGGCGGTTCCTCGCCGCGGGCGCCCGGGAGGCCTGGTGGCTGCGCGCCGGCGAGGGCCACCTGGCGGCCGCGGCGCCGGAACTCCAGGCCCTGATGGCGGGCTTCGAGAACGTGATCATCGAGTCGAACTCGATCGTCGGGCTTCTCCGTCCGGATCTCTACCTGTTCGTCGCGGGCGATGAATGGAAGGAATCGGCCGGGCGCTGGCTGGAGAGCGCCGGCCCGGTCATCGTCACGGCGGCGGACTGCGCTTCGGGAGAACCGCTTCGCTTAGTCCGGGAGCGGCTCAGCCGGCAAGCGGAAAAGTGACCGACAACAGGATGCCGCCGGCCGGCTGAGCCTGCGCGCAGACGCACCCGCCATTGGCGTCGATGATGCGCCGCACGCTGGCCATGGCCAGTCCGGAGCCGGAACCCAGGTGCGGATGCTCGAGTTCGAGCAACGATTCCAGTTCGCCGTCGGCGCCGTCGGACGCGGCCAGCCGGATGGTCAGTCCAGCTTCGAATTCGGTCGCCGACGTCACCAGCTCGACAGACTCCACACCCGATGAGATCCGGCGGAAGTAATCCAGCAGATTATGCACCATGTGGGCAGCCTGAGCTGGGTCTACTTCAATCGGGATGAGGCCTTCGCCGCGGGTGAAGCGCAGGGGCCGGCCCTCCCAGGGCTTCATCTCCAACATCGCATCCGTGACCACGTCGTTCAGATCGATGCGCACCGGATGTGGCGGCGCCGCCCGGAAGTAGTGCACCGCGTTGGAGAGGATGACATTGGCCTCCTGCACCAGCAGTTGCATCTTTTCGAGTTGCTCGATCGCCTTGCTCTCCTTTGGCGGCAGCGTCATGGACAGGTAATAGGCGATCGCCTCGATGGTGCTTAAGGGTTGGCGCAACTGGTGCGCGAGATGGTGGAACGCCTCGGTGGCATCCGGCGGGAGGCGTGCGTCGGAGCGCGGCGGCAGGCCGGCATCGACGATTTCAAAGGTTTGCGGCATCGCTTCTCTTGCGGCTGATCACAGGGCAAGGGAACAGCCGCCGGTTACCAATGGTAGCGACCCGGCGCGCGTTGCGCAAGTGACATTTCAAGGTGAAAATGATTGCGCCGCCGCCCGCCAATCACCGGCGCCCACGGCGCGAATACGGCTGTCGCACCCAATGGCCGCTCATCCAATGCCAGTGATTGCCGCGGAAGGCCCAGTAGCCGTCCACCCAGACATAGCCGGGCCCCGGCGCCATGCCCCTTTCGCGGTACGCGTATGGCGGAGGCGGCGGAGGCGGAGTGTGCGCGCGGTAATGCCGCGAGCAGCCCACCGAAACGCCGGCCGCCAGCGCGGCCAATAAAAGCAAGCTTCGAATCCGATTCATGGTTTTTCACCTCGCTCGCCCTGTTGTATGCGGCGCGGGCGGGCGCGGTTTCAATCTGAACGAAAATTAATGTGCGCATTGGCTGTAGAGTAAACTGTGGCGTGAAGTCAACAATGCAGACCATCCAGGTTGTGCCTGACGCCAAGCTTTTGAAGGCGGCCGACCGCGCGGCGGAGCGGGAAAAGCGCGACAGGGAAGGTTACCTGGCAAGCCGCGAGAGCGGCGTGGATCTCGCCGGGTGGGAAGCGGAAGCGGCATGGCCCGGCGACTGACCCGGGGCTGGGTTGCGACTGATTCCTTCATCCGGCCGGGCGCAGCTCGGCCAGGATGCGGCGCGCCGCTTCCTTGCCGCGCGCGCCGATTTCGCCCACCGGTCCCACACAACCCGGACAGCCCGACTCGCAGGGGCAGGAATGCAGCAGCTCCGCCGCGCGCGCGACCAGCTCGCCGGCCAGACGAAACAGCGGCGCACTAAGGCCGACGCCGCCCGGGTAGTTGTCGTAGAGGTGGAGATTGGGTTCGAAACTCCGCAAGCCGGAGGCGATGTCTTCGGTCATCGCCACGCCCAGATCGCGCGGGTCGCACATCACCAGCAGCGCCGCCACCGCGCGCAGGGCGTTGCCCAGCCCGGTAAGACCGTTCTGCCGCTCGGTGGGCGACAGGTCCGGGAACCGCGCCAGGAAGGCCTCCGGAAAGTGCAGCCAGAAAGCGGTGGTGTGCATCTCCTGCTCGGGCATCGAAAGATGTCCGGCGCCGATGTTCTCCAAGGTGTAGAACTTGATTTTCTTGAAACCCACCACCTGCCGGTTGACTCTCACTTCCCCGTGCGCGGCCGAAGCCAGGCCCGCGGGCCGGGACTCGAACTGGTCCAATACCTTCACCTGGGTGTAGTCGATGGCGTCGGTGAAGTAGTCGCAATCCACCGCGCGAACGTAGGCCTTGCGCTGGTCGTAGTCGAAGCGCTCGACCTGGTATTGTCTGGCCTCGTGCAGGTAGATCGCCTTCTCGTGCAGGGTGGTGAGCGCGGCCGGAAACGAGACTTCGCCGATGACGCGGTGATCGCCGGTGGTGTCGATGACCACGAAGTTGTCGCTGGTCACCGCGCGCAGGCTCACCGCGTCGGCCGGGTAAGTGTCCGAAGTCCAGTGCCAGGCGCCCGCCGAGTGATGCAGGAAGCCAAGCTCCTCGATGAAGCGGCAAAGCTCGGCGGCCTTGTCGGGCGGATGCGGGCCGAAGCGCTCGCTGTCGCGGATGGGCAGCTCGAAGGCCGCGCACTTGAGATGGGCGAGCAGAATCTCGAGATTGTCGGCGTTGATGTAGGCATGTTCGGGCGAGGCGCCGAAAAAGTAGTCGGGGTGCTCGACGATGTACTGATCCAGCGGCGCGCTGGATGCCACCAGCACGGCGATGGAAGGCGCCAGGCGGCGGCCGGCGCGGCCGGCGCGCTGCCAGGTGGAGGCGATGGTTCCCGGATAGCCGGCCATCACGACGGCGTCGAGCGAGCCGATGTCGATGCCCAACTCGAGCGCGCTGGTCGCCACCACGGCGCGGATATCGCCGTCGCGCAGCTTGCGCTCGATCTCGCGCCGCTCGCGCGGGAGGTAGCCGCCGCGGTAGCCGCGCACGGCCTCCGCCGACAGCGGCCCGCGCGCGCAGGCGTCCTTCAGGTAGGTCACCAGAAGCTCGGTCGCCAGCCTGGAGTTGGCGAACACCAGGGTCTGCTGTCCGCGCTCGATGGTCTCCAGCGCGATCCGGCGCGCCTCTTGCAGATAGCTGCGCCGGATGCCCAGTTGCCGGTTGACCACCGGCGGGTTGTAGAAGACGAAGTATTTTTCGCCCGACGGCGCGCCGTTGGATTCGATGGTCTCGCACGGGCTTTCGGTCAGCGCCTCAGCCAATTCCTTCGGATTGGCGATGGTGGCCGAGCAGCAAATGAACTGCGGCGACGACCCGTAGAACTCGCAGATCCGCTTCAGCCGGCGCACCAGGTTCGCCAGGTGGCTTCCGTAAACGCCGCGGTAGTAGTGCAGTTCGTCGATCACGAAGTAGCGCAGATTCTCGAAGCACTTGGCCCAGCGGGTGTGGTGCGGCAGGATGCCGCTGTGCAGCATGTCCGGATTGGTCAGGACCACGTTGGCGCGTTCCCGGATCGCCTTGCGCGCGTCCTGCGGCGTGTCGCCGTCGTAGGTGAAGGCGCGGACGCCGGAACCCATCGCCTCGGCCAGGCCCTGGAACTCGTGCAACTGGTCTTCGGCGAGCGCCTTGGTCGGAAACAGATACATCGCCCGCGCTTCCGGCTCGCGCGTGAGCCGCTCGAGAACCGGCAGGTTGTAACACAGCGTCTTGCCGCTGGCGGTGGGCGTGACGATGACCACGCTTCCCCCGGCCCCGATGCGCGCGAGCGCTTCGGCCTGGTGGGTGTACAACTGCCGGATGCCGCGTTTTTCCAGCGCCGTTCGCAAAACCGCCGGCAGAGTCTGGGGCATCCCCGCGTATTGAGCCTCGCGCGCGGGCTGATGTTGTATCGCGCGGATGGGCGATTCCGGACCGGCCATCTGTTCGCGGAACCGCACCAGTGCCGCGTCCAACCCCGCGCGTTCCGACTGCGCCCGGTGCGCCGGCAACTCGGGAAAACCCAGAGAGAGATTCACACGCCGCTCCTTTCGCTTTTTCTTCTCTAGGCTACACGAAATACCGCGGGTTTACAAGCGGTTTGGCGACGGAAAAACTGCGGCATCGCAAACGCGAGGTCAGATCGGCGGCATCGCCAGATCGCGCGGCGAATGGCGGATGAACTCGTAGCGTTCCAGCGTCGCCGCCACGGAGGTCGGTGAGAGGTCCCCATTGGACCGCTCCAGCCGCACCACCTTCCCCTTGCAGCGCAGCCGCACGTCTTCGGCGGCGCCGGGGCTCGTGGGCAGGGTGATGAGATACTCGATCTGCTGGCCCAGTTCCATCTGAGACTGCACCGTAAACAGCACGCCGCCCGAACTCAGATTGCGCGTCTCCCCAGGGCGAGACAACCGATGGGCGCCGGCCCGGATCACCTCGACGGGCAACTTCAGTTCGAACCGGCGGAACTTGCGCTGCTCACGTACAAAAGTCTCGCTCATAAGTGGAAACACCTATACTCTATGTTCTTTTGGTGGGACAGGTCAAGAGAACTTCTCGGAACTCGAGCAATTTTAGTCCTGGTACTAACCCCGGTTCGGGCCATCGGCGGGCTGCAATCTCGGGGACCGCCGCGTTCGCCACCCCGGGCAACTAAAATGGACGACTTGGCGGCTGGGTCGGTCCGCAACCGGCGGCCGGGATCTGCTAGAATCGGGAGCCATGCAGATGAATCGTCGCGTGTTTTTCGCAAGTGCCGCGGCGCCGCTGTTGGGCGCCCAGAAGCAGGAAGAACGTTACGTCGCGGATTGGGAGAAGCCGCTGTTCAACCTCCGCGGCATCCTGAAGTCGCCGGTGAAGATCAAGTCGGTCGAGCTGCTGAAGAACGGCCGGGACTATTTCGTCCGGACCACTTCGACGGACGGCGTCGAAGGCATCACGATGACCAAACAGGTCGCCGACTACGTGCCGATCCTGCTGCGCCTGGTGGCGCCGGCCTTCATAGGCAAGGATGCCCGGGATGTCGAATCGCTGGTCGACGCGGTCTACACAGCGAACTACAAGATGGCCGGCCAGCCGTTCTGGTGCCCGGTGGCGTATGTCGAGCAGAGCGTCTTCGATCTGTTGGGCAAGGTGGCGGGGAAGCCCGTGGGCGCGCTGCTGGGCGGCGTCGTGCGCAAGGAGATTCCGGTGTACCTTTCCGGTTCCGGGCGCGAGTTTAAGGCCGAGCAGGAAGTCGACGTCTACCGGCGCGGCGTCGAAGCAACTAACACCCAGGTCGTGAAGTTCAAGATCGGCGGCCGCATGAGCCGCAACCTGGACGCCTATCCGGGCCGCACCGAGACGATGATGAAGCTGGCGCGCAAGGTCCTGGGCGACAAGGCCGTGCTCTACGCCGACGCCAACGGATCGTACAACTCGGTCAAGGCCATCCAGGTGGGCCGGATGCTGGAGGAACTCAACTGCAGCTTTTTCGAGGAACCGTGCCCGTGGGAAGACAAGCTCGAAACCAAGCGCGTGGCCGACGCGCTCAAGATTCCCATTGCCGCCGGCGAGCAGGATTCCAGCCTCCCGCTGTTCCAGTGGATGATCGACAACAAGATGATGGACATCGTGCAGTTCGACCTGAACTACAACGGCGGGCTCACGCGCGGCTGCCGTGTGGCGCGCATGGCTCGCGCCGCGGGCATGCAGGTGGTTCCGCACAACACCCAGACCGGCGCGGCGGCGGTCTACATGCTCCATTTCGCCAGCGCCACGCCCAACATCGGGCCGTTCATGGAGTACCCCTGGCGCGCGCCGGAAAAGGCCGACTCCCGGGTTTCGCCGAATCCGCGCATCGAAAACGGCAAGGTCAAGGTCCCCACCGGGCCGGGCTTCGGTCTCCAATTCGACCCGGATTTCCTGAAGAAGGCGGTCAAGGTCGAAACCTGCTGACGCCCTCCCGGAAAATGCGTCAGCCTGGTATGGCCCCTTTTATTTCGGGACAGACAGGTGTGTCCGCAAGGGACACACCTGTCTGTCCCGAATTAAAGGGGCCATAGTGCGACCAGCGAAGGCCGGCATGTTCAGTGGGAGACAGTCCCACCGGGGCAAGAGTCGGAACCCCGTAGCTTGGGTTGCATTCGCGGAGGAAACGAAGCGGATGA
>JAUYBU010000187.1 GCA_030693045.1 Bryobacterales bacterium
TGTAGTCACGCGCCACTCGCTGCCGTCACGACGACAACTCCCTTGATGCCAACGGCTTAGCCCCTGCGAGCGGCTGGCCGACAGGGGTAAACATCCGCTACAACGCCGCCACCAGCCGCTACGGTCTGGAGATCGGCCTGCGTTGGTGGATTCCCGGCATGTTGCTGGCCGGCGTGTACCACTACTTCGTCTACCGCCACTTCGCCGGCAAGGTGAAACCGGAAGAGGAAGGGTACTGAGACCGCCGCGGGCGCCGAAAAAGTTAGCCGGCTGCCTTCCGAGCCTGGAGCCACCGCCGAAGGGACTCCTGAGCTTCGCCCGATCTCCGGCCGGCCAGGAGGCTCTCGACGCTGATATCCTCGTCCAAATCCGGCCAGTGGATCCCCTCACCGCTCCCAATGAGCCGCCAGTTCTCCCGCTCCGCTGGCGTCCCGTGTGTGAGACGTGGGAACCAGGAGAGGGGCACTGTAATCGTCCTGCCATCCGTCAGGTCCACCGTCAGGACGTCATCGCTTAGGCTCACGTTGTGGGCCGTTGCTTCCCTGAGTTCAGTCAGCAAAGTACTCATGCCATGCCTCCAGCAAGAAGACTGCCCTCTCCGCGACCAGTCTCTCTGTCGGTCGAAGCTCCGCGGGGCCGAAACCGCGGCTCCTCTCCAGGCGCACTGGTTCCAGCCGGAACCTGGCCGCAGAGCCTTCGCGCTCCACATGGACGCGCTCAGGTTCGTCGCGATCCGCCGAGTAGAAGAAGAACCGGAGTGGCCCGAGCCGAGGAACCGTTGGCAACGAATCCCAGTGTATATGGTCCCTGGAGCGATTGCCAATCCCATTGGGGAGGCTAACGTTCCGCGCCGGGCGCGCGGGTACAGCGTCGACTGCACGCGATGGTTCGGCATTCCCGGTCTCAGTTCTAGCGAGCGTTCTTCCCCGGGCAACCGGCTGCACGGCCGGCGATTGGAGCGGCAAACGAAGGGCGGCCTGGTGGCATGGTGACATAATGGGACGGTGACAACATCCTCCACGTCTATCGGCGTCGATTCACACCCGAAGATAGTGGAAATAGATCATGAAGAAGAAATCGTCCCCAATAAAGGCTCCGTTGCCGGGGCTTCGCTCCGATCGGGAGACGGCCGACTACTTTGAATTACACTCCGTCGCGGAGGTCTGGGACCGGCTGCCCGAGATCAAGCCGGTTAAGCTGAAAGCGGCGTTGGCAAAGTCGATCAGGGCCAGACACACACTAGCAAAATCGCCGGTCTCGCTCCGGTTGGAATCGGAGCAGATCGCGGCGGCGAAAAGAATCGAGCCTCCAGGTCGGTCGGCTATCAAACCCAACCGCGGATGTGGATCGCCGAAGGAATTCGCCGCGACGCCAAGCGCGCGTAGTACGTATGCCAAAGGGCGACGAGATCGCGAATGGCTTGTTCATCCGAGGTCACGCGGACTCCTTGAATGACGCCCAACGTCCGAGGTGAGGCGCGCGCGGCTGCCCTTGCCGGGCGCCGCTCTCCACCACGCGGTTAGGTCTCGCATGTATTTCCGGCGAATTATCGAGCCTTGCCCGCTACCGTGGCCTCGGGAACCTCTACCAGTCTTCCGGTCGTGACGTCGTAGACATATCCGTAGATAGGAATGTCGCCGGGAACCAAAGGATGGTTTCGAATGCGCTTGACGTCCGCGATCACGCTTTTCGATTGCTCCTTGATCGTCAGCCAATCCACGAACTGCCCCTCGGTGGACCCAGGCCCCGCGCCGGTATCACGCCAGACCTTTCCGTCGAAAGTGGCGGTCTTCAGGCTGCTTGCCAGCAGATCACGCATGATTTCGTCGCTGAACAGCTCCATGCCGCAGTTCGTGTGATGAATGACGAACCACTCGCGCGTGCCCAGCAACTTGTACGAAATGACCAACGACCGTATCGCGTCATCGCTGGCCCGGCCGCCCGCGTTCCGGATGACATGGGCGTCTCCTTCCGCGAGCCCTGCATATCCGGACGGCTGCAGTCGCGCGTCCATGCAGGTGAGAATCGCAAACTCGCGGGCCGGCGGCAAGGCCAACTTGCCCTTGTCACCAAAGCTCTCGGCATAACGGGCATTCGCCGCCAAGACCTCTTCAAGTACCTTGCTCATGGTGTTTCCTCCTTCGTCAAGAGTTTCCGACAAACAACTCCTCCGTTCCTTAGAACAGATTCCTTGCTGCCCACGGTCCTTTGTCCCAGGATCTAGCTCCTGTTCAGGCCGGCCTGCCCAAGACAAAATCGCCACCCGCGAGTTCCGGGAAGCAGGCGCTTATCATATAACCACTTCGTTCCATCTCCACAGGATCCCTCAACCGTCTTATGCGGACCGGCCGGCATGATCCCAAGGGCGTCGCCACACGCACGCCGCCAGAGCCGGTCGAGAGGGCCGTGAACATCACGCTCCCAACGGTCCAATACATGCGTCTAGTTCGGCGTTGAACGTCTTGGTGCCCCAGCGGCTCCCGCACAGTCCCCTTCTTGTAACCATCTTACAACAGCGGCAGCAACGCGCCCGACTCGGGGAACTAGGGGACAGACGGGACGTTCCCCACATTACTCGCACGGCTTGTTCGCGGCCTTTTTCGCGGACGGGTTCGCCTTTCCCCGGCTTTCGGGCTGCCAGCGGGAACAGGCAGTCGAAGCCAGTCCACTCGGATGAACCGGCACCACCATCTGGAGATCGGGACTGCCAACAAGCTCGCAGATCCGCCCAGTCCGCGTGGAACTCCCCGGCGCACAGAAACAGCATCACCGGGATCGCCGTCGGGAAATAGGCTTTAGTCGACAGGCCGCAACCCAGGGCGGCGCCAGGCAAGGGGCAGGTTCGGAAACCGCGCGGCTCACCCACCTCCAGCGGCATATCCCGGCCGCCACAAGCCGCGATGGCCTGGAGACCGGTCTGCGCTGGTGGATTTCCGGCTTGCTGCTGGCCGGCGTGTACCGCTAGTCCGTCTAGCGGCACTTCGCCAGCATGGTGAAACTGGACGAGGAAGGGTACTGAGACCGCCACGGACGCTGAGAAGTGGGGCTGCCGGGCGGATTCCTGGCGCGATAGCCGTAACTGGGGATCTTGAACTTCAGACACTTG
The DNA here is from genome assembly GCA_030693045.1 of Bryobacterales bacterium. Lineage (GTDB taxonomy): Bacteria > Acidobacteriota > Terriglobia > Bryobacterales > Bryobacteraceae > JACQZT01. The sequence goes on from JAUYBU010000187.1 coordinate 3,107, forward strand.
AAAGGCGGTCTGGTGGCATGGTGACATGGAAGCGGAGGTCGTCGCCGGTGACCACAAGGTCAGGCGAACTCGCGAACGGCGCTACATCGCCTTGCGACAGACCTTCGACGGCCGGCTGGCCCTAATCGTATTCCGCCGCAAGTAGTGGAAGGAGACCATGAGGAAGAAACCGTCCCCCATAAAGGCTCCGTTGCCGAGGCTTCACTCCGATCGGGAGACGGCCGAGTACTTTGAATTGCACTCGGTCGCGGAGGTCTGGGACCGGCTGGCCGAGAGCCAGCCGGTTAAGCTGAACGCGGCGCTGGCAAAATCGATCGGAGCCAGACGCACGCAGGCAAAATCGCCGGTGTCGCTGCGGTTGGAATCGGAGCAGATCGCGGCGGCGAAAAAAATCGCAGCCTCCAGGTCGGTCGGCTATCAAACCCAACTGCGGATGTGGATCGCCGAGGGAATTCGCCGCGACGCCAAGCGCGCGTAATCCACTGCGCGGACGGATCTTCCCCCTGACGGCGGGTGGTGGAAGTCATTGGCTGGCCAAACGGCCCAGCATTTTCCAATCGAAGAATGATACTGAAACGAACTTTTGATTCCAGGACAAGCTGGCCCCGAAACCGAGGGCGGCAGAAGGGCGTTTCCGCAGCGGTTTTCCTTTCTGTCGGGCCACCGGCCCGACCATTGTGGTGTTT
>JAUYBU010000307.1 GCA_030693045.1 Bryobacterales bacterium
TTTGTCCAGCGGATAACCGGCCAATCCGGCCAGCCGAATGACTTTTGGCGCGCACGATTCAGGCTGTGATGACGCCGTGGCCGTGCGGCGGTGGGCGGGCTGGGTTATTCTTTTTTCAGTTGAGCTTTTGTGAGGAGGTGAAGGCTCTCGCTGCGGACGCAGAACCCGGCAAGGCCGCTTCCCCAGTAGAGCCTCCACACGCTTACGATTCTATTTATCTCATTTTCCGGCGATCGCCTCAACCCGGCCCCCGATTGGGCCTTGCCCGATACGAACGGTATGGTCCGATTTTGCCCGGCGTGTAAACGCGAGTCGATCGTTGGCCATGGCCGCCGCAGTAAGCAGGCGCATGATGAAAGCCACGACTGGATTCCCTTCCGTCGCGGTATCTGCCAGCTTTGCAGGACGACCTTCAGCTTTCTGCCCTGGTTTTCTCTTCCCTATACCCACTACAGCCTGTTCGCCCGCAGCCAGGCGTTGCGCTTGCGCTTTATAGAACATCGTGGGTGGGAAGACGCGGCGCCAGTGGTCAAAGATCCGGACCGGGTGGCGGCGCCCTCCACACTGCGCCGCTGGTTTGCCAGCTTGGATTCCTCGCCGTCATTTTCGTTCCTCCGCAAGATGCTCGAAGCCGTCAATCAATGGCTGGCTCGGGGAGAGATTCTCGACCACCGCGGGTTGCGGTTGTCCTGGCGCACCATGGCTGCTTTCCTGCAAGTGCTCTGGCCGTTGCGCCTGTGAAGCCACGAAATCGGCTTACCCACCATCCTTGCCTGGGGTTTTCTCCGGACCGCCTTTATGCTGATCTCCGGAGCGAAAAATCGGCATGACTGGCATGACCGGCGAGGATCTACAAAAACTCAAACGGCAACTTCCTCTACTGGATTACCTGCGGCGGCACAACGGGAAGCTTCGCCAGACCGGCGCTCAGCAAGAGTTCGTCGGACTCTGTCCCTTGCACACTGAGACCCGCCCCTCCTTCTACGTCAATGCCCGCAAGAATCTCTTTTACTGCCACGGTTGCGGGCGCGGCGGGGATCTGATTCGCTTCCTGCAGCTTTCGCGCGGGTTCTCTTTCCGGGAAAGTATTAGCCATCTGCAACGGGAACTGGGCCAGGCGCCGGTTCCCCCCGCCGGGTTACTGGACCAAACCGCCGCTTTCTATCAGCTCGAGCTCCATCGCCACACCGAAGCCGCTCACTACTTGGTCCAGCGCGGCCTCCGCGATCCCGATCTGATCCAGCAACTGGGCATTGGCTACGCTTCCGGCGGAACGCTCCGGCGGCACCTCACTGCACGCGGTTATGGTATGGATCGGCTGTTCCAGGCGGGACTCGTCAATCCCCAAGGCCGCGACAGCTTCTGCCGGCGCGTGGTGTTTGCTTGCCGCGATGAGCACGGATGTTGCGTGAACCTCTATGGCCGCGCGATCGGTGACGCCACGCCCCATCGCTTCCTGCCCGGATCGCGCGGCGGATTGTTCGCCTGGGAGACCGTGTCGGCCTGCTCCCGAGTGATTCTGGTGGAAGGCCTATTCGACCTCGCCGGGCTGTGGCAAGCCGGCTTTCGCAATACCACCTGCCCTTTCGGCACGCATCTCACTCCGCTCCAGTTTGCCCAACTGTCCGATCCCGGCGGCCGCGACGTCTATATTGCCTTCGATCAAGATGCCAATCGTGCCGGCCAGAGTGCAGCCCGCATTTTGGCCCAGCGCCTCCTCCATGCCGGCGCGCGTGCGCACATCGTGGTCTTGCCCCACGGACACGACCCCAACAGTTACTTCCTCGCCGGGGCAACCCCCGCCGATTTCCTGCGCTGTCTGGATCGGGCGCAACAGGTACGCGCATGAACTTCCGTCTCCTCTGCCATCCCGCTTCACTCGCCAGCCGGTCTCCCTATCGTGTGGTCGACGAACAGGGCCGGGAAGCCGCTCTGGTCAACGAGTTTCTCGATGCGCAACGAGTACGCGGTCTCTCGCTGTGTTCGTTGCGCGCCTACGGGTACGACTTTCTACACTTCGCCCGCTGGTGGTTTTCGGATCCGCCGCGGCCCTTCACGGCGATCGACGAATCCACCCTCTTCGATTATCTCCGCTACCAACTGGACCAGGATCCGCAGCCCAAGCCACAAACCGTCTATCACCGCTTGAGTGCGCTACGCTGTTTGTACCGCTTCCATCAGGGACGCGAGATTCCCCGTTGCGCCGGGGGCGCGCCCGCCCAACGCCCCCGCAGCCCCTTCGGCTATGCCGGTCCCCGGCGTGCCGCCACCGCCCTTCTCAAGCGGCCCCGCCATTTGGTGGTTCCGCTTTCACCCCCGGAAGTGGCCCGCTTTTGGTCGAGCTTTCGCACCTATCGCGATCTCAGCCTGATCGCCCTGATGCTCTTCGATGGTCTTCGCTCCCACGAGGTCCTGGCGATCGGACTGGACGATCTTCGTCTGGCCCAAAAACAGATCTGGGTCCACGGCAAAGGCAACAAGCAGCGCCTGCTGCCGCTGCCCGAGGACGCCATCCAGGCCATCGAGAACTACTTGCACCTGGAGCGGCCTCCGACTAACTCGCCCCGCTTGTTTGTCTCTCTCAAGGGCCGGCGGCGCGGCCAACCCATGACTCCCGCCGGGCTACGTTCCTTGTTTCGTCATCATCGCCGTCAGACTCAAGTGACCCAGGCCAACCCACACCGGTTCCGCCACACGTTTGGAGCGGACATGGTGCGCGCGGGCGTCTCTCTTCCCGCACTCATGCGCTTGATGGGACACGCCCACATTCACACCACCATGCTTTACGTGCAACTGTCTCCGCAAGACGTCTGGCAAGAGTTTCACCGCGCCGTCGCAGCGCGCCGTCCTTTGCCTCCTCCCCAACAGCTATGAACCCGTCTTCGGCTTTCGAGCACATCTTCCAACTCCAGATGCAAACCCTGGCCACCAGCTTACAGCCCGCCACGATTCGCTACTATCAAGCCTGCCTCAACCGTTTCCTGCGCTATGTGCGCGCGGCTCACCCCGGCCTCCTCAGCCCCGAGCAATTACGCCGCGATCCTCACATTCTGGGCTGGCTGCGGAGCTTGGCCGGCGAAACTCCGCCCCTCTCCCGCCGTACGCGCCGCGCTTGCTTGATGTGTGTCCGCCGTCTGTTGGAAGACTTGATCGCCAACGGCCATCTTCTCCCCAACGATCTCTTGCTGCGGCAGGACTTCCCGCCCCGCGATCTATATCTGCCACAGGCCCTTTCTCCCGATGACGACGCTCTGCTCGACCGGCAACTGCGGCGCACAGACGATCTGCTCGCCAACGCCTTGCTGCTGCTGCGCGGCACGGGCATGCGTATCGGCGAGTGCCGCCGCCTGAACATCGATTGCTTGCGGCATCTGGGTGGCGAGCAATGGGCGATTCACGTGCCCATCGGCAAGTTGCACACCGAACGCTGGGTCCCCGTCGATGACGACCTCCGCCGCATCGTGGCGCGCATTCTCTCTTTGCGCGGCGGCGCTTCCGATCAGCCCGGCGATTCACCGGACTGGTTGCTCACTCAACCCGGCGGCCGCCATGTGACCTATTACGCTCTACACAAATTCCTCAAGCAAGCCTCGCGCCTGGCGGGTTGTTCCGCTCCGGTCCGCCCGCATCAATTACGTCACACCTACGCCTCTTCGATGTTGCGCGCCGGTGTCAGTCTTCCCGCCGTCAAGGAGTTGTTGGGGCACAAAGACATCCGCATGACCATGGTGTATATCCTGGTCACCCAGACCGACCTCCAGCAGCAGTATCGCCTGGCGCGCGAGAAAATGGCCGGCGCCTATGCTCTGCCTGACATGTCCACTTCCGCCGCCGTCGAGCCTGCCATCCCTGCCGTAAGCCGCTTGCTCTCCACTGCCCGGCACCTTCTCGAAATGTATCGCCGCCAACTCGATCACACCCATTCCCAACTCAAGATTCGGCGGCTCATCAACAGGCTCTCCAAAGTCGGCGATGAGCTTGCCCGGTTTGCCCTTGCCCGAAAATGAGCGAAGATTGGCCGGTCAACCAGAGATTTCTTTTTCGCTGGTCAACCAGCTACGGCCCAGTCTGCCCGGCAATGCCGGTAATCAGGTACACAATCAGAGGCATGGAACAGGTTCAGGCAATCACCCTGGAGTCTGTGCTATCGCAAGCGCGCTGACTGAGCGCCACCGACAAAGTGCGCTTGCTGGAGGCCGTGCTTCCCGACATCGCGACGGCGGTGGAGAGCGGCGCCACAAAAAGGCTCCAGACCTGCCATGGTCTCCTCTCTGATCTCGGCCCCGCACCATCCAGCGACGACATCGACGAGATCCGAAAAGAAATGTTCAGCGACTTTCCCCGGGCTGACGCCGGACCCGCGCTCGACTGCACCTGATCAGGACGCCTTCCTCTCGGCCTGGTGCAGAGCGTTGTGCAGCAGGGTCTTTATCAGGGTCTGGTAGCCGACACCCGACCTCCGCGCGAGGCGCCGCGCCCGTTCGAGATCCGGCTCCGGCAGCCTGATCGTGACGCTCTTCAGCGGTACGACCGCGCGCCGGCCGTAACGGATCAAGAGGTCCTCGACCCGGTTCTGATTTGCCGCCCACCAAATCGCCTCCTCCGACTCCGACCGAAAACTCGGAGTCTCGATGACTACGGCCGGCTTGTCTTTCATAGAACCCTCCTCAGCTTGCGCTTCGCCGGAAAAGCCGTAACAACTCGAATCCGGCCGTGCCGCAACGTGTAAATAACCACGAGTGACCGCCCTTCCACCGTGCGGCCGGCACACAATACGCGCCGTTCCCCATTGCGGATCTGGGCTTCGAGAACGATCGGATCTCGCGTGACGACCTGTTCCGCTTCTTCCGGCGTCACGTCGTGCCTGCTCAAGTGGGTGCGATTGCCCTCGTCCCACTCGAAGCGCGGCCCTTGCATCATGTCCGTACTAATAGTACATACTAATTGTACCAGTCCGCAACCGGCGGCCGGACATCGCAGTCAGGCTGGCAAAACGCCCGGCCCCTTTTGCGGGAGCCGGGCGTCGTGAAGTAGATGAATCGGCGAACCCTGACTAGCGAACGCGAATGCCTCGCTCCGACACCACCACGAGACGACTCGGCAGGTCCAAAGTCAGCAGTGCGGGGAGTACACTTCGCGCAAAAGCCAAGACTGCGCCGCGGCCGCATCTACCCGGACGAAAGAGCACAATACCCCTTCCCGACGAACCAGGCGCCGCGCGCACATCGGCGATTCCCTTGTCCATGGTCAGCAGGACCCGCCCTTCCCGCACTGCCGCTCGGAGAACCACCTCATCCGTCGACCCGCGGAGTCCCTCATCCGCCACTGTGTCTGCTTCTTGACCGAGGATACGAAGGTCGTGCGCCAACTCAACCGGCAGATTCTCGTCGAGCTTGAACTTCATCCGGCCTTCAAGGGAAGGAGGCTTTCCTCGCGGGCCAGTTCGGCCGCGTAAGCCATGGCGGCCTCAATGTGTTCGGGCGTGAGCGAGGGATAGCTGCCCAGGATCTCTGCGCGGGTGGCGCCTTCGGCGAGGCTGTCGAGGATGTTCGTGACAAGCACGCGCGTGCCGCGGGCGCAAATCCGCCCCCCACAGATGCGGGGGTCGCATGCCAAGTGTTCACGCCAGTCGGCCATCACAACCACGAGGCTAGCACAAAAACGCCCGGCCCCTTGCGGGGGCCGAACGTCTTAAGTACAGCAGACTTCGCGAAACAGCCTGCGCCGTGCGCATGGACTCGGTCTTGTCGCCGGAGTTGGCGCGCGCCTGGATCTCGGTGATCTCGGGATCGGTGATGCCGAGACGGCAGCCGCGGCTATCGCGCCGGGCGGCGTTTCCTCCTAATTTGACCGACCAGGCCGCGAACCGAGTCTTCTCCCAACCATTTGTGACGCTCCTTGGAGTAGTCCCCGTGGCCACGCTCAAACTGCTTCAGGAATCGAAGCAGACCGGCAGGCCCCAGTTCTCGCGCGAGCGCATCGAGACCACGGCTTCTGATCTCCTCGTCCGTCAGACTCACTGTGACCATCACTCACTCTCCCTTCGCAGCCAGGAAACCGGATTCTCAGGTGATCGTCAGGACCACCGATGTTGCAGCTTCGCGAGTGTGTGCGTATTTACCCCCAGATGCGTTCGCAATGCAGCTTCAGATTGCCCCATTTGGATCTGCCGTTCTCGGAATCGACAGCTCCCGCGTACGTGCCAAGCGGCATGAATTCGTCTGCCACTGAACGATGGTACTCGCGAAACATTCCTCTTCCACCTGAATCCGGCGTGAAAGTGGCCACTTTCAGGGTTGGAGGGGTTTCATCGTGCGGATCTTCGCCAACAGGTCATTGGCCAAATCCCGTAGCATCGGCGCCTCCCTGAGGCGCAGGACGGGGCGTTTCTGAGGCCGAGTCAGTTCCCCAGGTAACAGGAAGAGCTTGTAGCGCAGCTTCGTGAGCGTTAAGTTCTGCCACGTCTCCTGCAGACTATTCCGCTGTAACGCGGTAACCAGATTGTACGCGAGCCGAATGATTTCCAAGTACAGTGCGTTGGCCGCGAATGAGGCGGTGGGAATCTTGCGCAGTGCGAAGTCT
>JAUYBU010000454.1 GCA_030693045.1 Bryobacterales bacterium
GATGATGGACGGCCTGGAACGGGCGCGCGAGCAAGGCGGGGAACTGCTATGCGGGGGCCGCGCGCTGGGCGACTGCTTTGTCGAGCCGGCGCTGGTGCGGGCATCGCCGGACATGCCGATTCTCAAAGAGGAGATCTTCGCGCCCATCCTCTACCTGATCGAATTCGACGATCTCGACGAAGTTATTGGATGGCACAACAACGTGCCACAGGGCCTGTCGTCCGCCATGTTCACGACCAACCTGATTTCGGCGGAGACCTTCCTGAGCGCGCGCGGTTCCGACTGCGGCATCGCCAACATCAACATCGGCACCAGCGGCGCGGAGATCGGCGGCGCCTTCGGCGGCGAGAAGGAAACCGGCGGGGGCCGCGAGGCCGGCTCGGACTCCTGGAAGGCTTACATGCGGCGGCAAACCGTGACCATCAACTGGTCCGGGGATCTGCCGCTGGCGCAAGGCATCCGGTTCGACGGCTGATCATTTGAACAGGATCAGCGTCGAGATGGCGGTGAGCGCGACCACCAGCGTCTCGAACAGCTTCTGCGGGATGCGGTAAACCAGCCAGCGTCCGGCCAGCGCGCCCGCCAGCACCGCCGGAACCATCATGGCGTCGAAGGCCAGAGACCGCCGGCCGATCAGCCCGTGCCAGGTGTAGATCGGGAGCTTGGTCAGGTTGATGACGAAAAACAACCACGCGCCGGTGGCGACGAAATCCTCTTTCGACAGGCGTTTGCTCAGCAGGTACAGGCTCATCACCGGACCGGCGGCGTTGGCCACCGTGGTCGCGAACCCGGCCGCTACGCCGTAGGGCGCGCCGTGAACCGGCACGTCCACTTCGTGCGCGCGCAGGCGGCGGCGCAAGTACAGGGCCAGCATCACCAGCACGATGACGCCGACCATGGGCCGCAACACGCGCTCGCTCAACCCCAGCGCCGCCGCGCCCAGCGCCATCCCCGCCAGCACCCAAGGCGCGAGCGAGAACATGCGCCGCGCCGCCGTGTTGCGCCGCCAGTAATAGACCGCGAACAGGTCCGCCGTACACAACACCGGAAGCAGCCATCCGGCCGACTGGCGCGCGTCGCCGACCGCCAGCACCATCAGCGGGACGACCAGAATGCCCAGGCCCGGCACGCCGGTCTTGGCGACGCCCACGGAGAAGGCGCAGACAACGCCGATGGTCCATTGCCACGCGGCGAGTTGGGGGAGGAAGGTCATGCGAAAGGGTGAACTACTTTCAGGCCGGGGAATCGGGCGAAGTCGCGATCCTCGGTCCAGAACTCTCGAACGCCATTCTCCACCAGCAGCGCCGCGATGTGCGCGTCGTGAACCAGGTTTCCGGCCGGCCGGCCGGATAGCAGAACCTGGCGCATCGCGACGCCGTGCGTCACACCCTCACCGAGCAGCGTGAGCGATGGAGATTCGAACAGCGATTCGAGATCCGCCAGCGCCGCTTCGATGTCCGTCGGCGGATCGAACACCCGCGGGTGCGTGACGACGCGGAGGTACTCGTAAGCGCAAGACCATGGCAGCGCCCAAGGCCGGTCGCCTTCGGCCAGCGTCCGGAGCAGCTTGTGCGCTTTTGCGTGATGGGGCGCCTCGGCGCGGCGGGCATAGACCAGAATGTTGGTGTCGATGGCAATCATCCGCGTCCATCCATCAAGTCGAACAGCGCGTCCCGGTCGTCCAGCCGGACGCCGGGCAGCATCCGGCCGCTTTCGGTCCGCCAGCGCAACCGGTAAGGGGCCTTGCGGGAACCCTTGCACAGATACAGCGCCAGGGCGGTCTCGACGACCTCGCGGAACGTGGAGCCCTCGTTCACCGCGCGCCGCTTGGCCCGCCGGAACAGCTCGTCGCCGATTTCAAGCGTGGTCCTCATACATAAAAGCATATCGTATCACCCACATATATAGAAATCTCTCCGTGGGCCACGACCGCTGAAGATCACTCGGCGCTTAACGCATAGGCCGACTTCGCTTCGGTGCCGCCGTGGGGCCTGCTGGTATACTATCTGACGCCTTTACCGGTGCCCGGCTGTATAGCGAGAGTTGGTCACGCCGCTGGCGATCGAGGTCGGCACGCGGCGCGCACCGCGTCTACCATCCGCCTTTGTCGCGCCTCGACCGTGGCCATAATCGACTTCACTTTGGCCTTCGCTCTTGTCGGATCGTGGAGTATCGCCTGGAGCCGCGACCAGAGCTGATCGCCGTTCGTCTCGTCGACCTCGAAAATCCAGTCGTTCGCGCCGATGTCGCGATACATCTGCCCCTTGCATGTATCGGTCGGTTGCCGGACGTAGAACGCCGGCGTGCCATTGCGCAGCGCAATGAGCGGCGAGGGGCACTCCACGCTGACGACCGCCTGGGCCTTCGAGTAGACCGATGCCGCCTCGTCGGGGAGCCAGAATCCGTCCCGCCAGACGACATTCCTTTTCACCTCCGCGGGTAGCGGATCGACGAGCACCTCTTTCGCCATCTCCACCTGATACGTCATCTCGGCGCAAGTGAGGACTCTGTTTCCGGTGTTCTTCACGTAGGAGATGATCATTTGACGCAGCTTCGAATGATCCTTCTCGGTCGATCGGGTGTTGATCGCGTCACGAATATCGTCGCTGGCGACGCGCGGGACGTTGTTCACGCGGTAGTACGGCGTGTAGCGCAGCCGGGGAATGACGCAGATGAGCTTCCTCTCATCGAGCTGGTTGGCCTTGAGGTAGGCGAGACCCTTCGCGTCGTCGCGGAGGCGCATGCCGAGTTGCGCGTCGGGGCCAAACTCGAGGATCGGCGTCTTGACCCCCTGCGCTTTGAGGTAATCGCGCGTGATGGTATCGCGGCAGAAGACGAACGCAGTGCGGTCAATGATGTAGCGAAGATCGGCAGCCAGGTGCGTAGGCGGCAACCGGGCGGCCTTCGCGCGAATCTCTTCCAGCGTGCCTCCCTGGGGGTCTCGATTGGGGCCGATGCCCGAGATTGGGTCGGTGCTGACACCAAAGACGCCGACGGGTTTGCCGGTGGCTTTGAAGAAAGCGGCCGCATGGCCGCTGGCAGGGAAGCCCGAGCCGGATCCGCTCAGGTAAAGATCGGCTTCTTCCCACGCCTTCGCCAACGCGGGAGTCGTCGGCCGGTTCTCCTTGTCAAGGCTTCCTTCCGCAATCTTCAGCCTCGGATAGCTCTTGGTCAGCAACTCACGGGAGCCGTGGCCCAGCCGGCCGGGCCACAGTGTAATTTCCGCTTCTGGAAAGTATCTTTCCAATAGCGAGAGCGCGCCAGGCGTGTGTCCGATGTCGCCAATGTTCACGCTTTGCCAGGAACTACGAAGCAGGATCCGCGGCCGTCGGCTGGATTTGTTGACGGCTGCGAAGACGGACGAGTGCGCGGCGCTGCAGGCGAGGAAGTGGCGGCGGGTCAACCGGGTTTCTTCCATATGGGATAAGTCTGACATAGCGGCGCCGGCGAAGCCGGATACGGCCCTCGGGAATGTTGAGACGGCGCTCGATTCGTTCACGGATGCTTCCTACTCCCTGCCAAGCCTTGGCGCGGACGGTCCGCACTCTTCAGCCGGTCCGGCGCACGGAGAGCTATTGCGCCCTGCGCAAGGGAGTCTTGGCTTCGTAAAGCGCGATCCTTGCCTTGACCGCTTCCACCAGCGGCCGGTCATTTCGTTCGCCGGCGAGCGCCAGGGCCCGGCGCGCGGTTTCGACGGCTTCCGGAAACCGGCCCGCCTCGGCCAAGGCGGCGGCCAGTGTGTCGAGGATTTCCGGCTCTCGCGCCCCTGTCAGTTGGACCGCCCGCTCGGCAAGCGCGACAGCTTCGGCGCCGTTCCGCAACGATGCCTCGGGGCTGGTGGCCAGCACCCGTGCCGTTTGGTTCAAGACAATCACGTGGTTGGGCGCGGCCCGGAGCGCCTCGCGCCATTGCGCCAGCGCCTCGGGAGTTTTCCCTCGTAAGTAATAGAGCGTATCGCCCAGGTTCTGGCGAGCCTCGACGTATCTGGGGTTGACCTCCAGAGCCCTCTCGAAGTGCGCGATCGCCTCGTCCAACCTCCGTTTCCCGACCAGCATCACTCCCAGCGTGTTGTGGATTTCGGCGGAGCCGGGGTTGAGCGCCAGGGCCTTCTCGAAGTGAGTGATCGCCACATCGGCCTGTCCCGCTTTGGCCAGAGCGCGCCCAAGGTTGCCGTGGACCTCGGCGGAGTTGGGATTAGCCGCCAGGGCCCTCCGGAAATGCGAGATCGCCTCCTCCAGCTTTCCCGTCCGTGCCAGTGCAACCCCGAGGTTGTTGTGAACCTCGGGATAGTCGGGGTTCACGCCCAGTGCCTTTTGGTAATGAACAATCGCGTCGTCCAGCTTTCCCGCGGCGGCCAGCGCAACTCCCAGGTTGTTGTGAACCTCGGGATACTCCGGGTTGATCTCCAGGGCTTTTTGGTAGTGCGCGATCGCTTGGTTCAGGTCTCCTTTCCCGGCCAGTGCGATCCCGAAATTCAGGTGGGACTCGGGGTTGCCGGGACTGAGATCGAGAGCCTTCCGGTATTGCGCAATCGCTTCGTCCAACTTGCCCGATCCGGCCAGGGCGACGCCCAGGTTCATGTGGGCGGAGGCGTCGTCCGGACCCAGTTCCAGCGCTTTCTTCCACTCGGTTACGGCCACCTCATACTGACCTTTTCTGGCGAGGTCCAGTGCCTGGTCGAACATCCGGTAGTAGTCGACCGCCGGGACGTCGATCTTTGCCAATCCGCCCGGCGGGATGTTGACGAACTCGGGGATGTTCACCGCGCGGTTGGCGGCGGTCGCGTTGTCGACCAGGATTGCCGGGCTGTCCTGGCCTTTTTCGTCGATGTGCGTCAGGTACATCTGGGTGTACGGCGAACGGCTTTTCGAGGAGAAGACCAGCCAGCGCCCGTTGGGCGAAAAACTGTGCCAGGAGTTCATGACCGGGAGGTTGCAGCGCATCGGCCGCGCCGCGCCGCCATTCACCGGGACGATGTAGAGCCGGCTGTCGGGACGCATCAGTTGAGCGTTGCGGCACTGGACGAACACGATCCAGCGGCCGTCGGGCGAAACCTTGGGGAAGGTGTTGCTCATGCCGTTCCCCGAGGCGCCCGCGATCGGTTCCGCCCGGCCGCCCCGGCCGTCGTTGAAAGGGATCCGGTAGAGGTCGTACTGGATCGGGGTCTCGTTGGGATCGTTGGCGAATTCGGCCAGCTTGCGGCCTTCCGGATAAGGTTGTTTCGCGTCCGCGCGGGCGAACACGAGGTGCTGACCATCGGGAGCCCAGACGGCGTTCGTATGCACATAGCGCGGGTCGTCGGCGCCCGGCAATGGCTGAAGCCGGCCCGTCGCGCGGCTGTACCAGGCCAGAATTCCGCGCGTCGGGTAGAACACCTGAAGGAAGCGGTAGTCCTTAAAGTTTGCCACGTAAAAATGGCCCCGGCCGGCCCGTGCCCGCTCCGCCGGCGCGGCGTCCGGCCGGTCGATCATGGTCACAACGTGCCGGCCGTCGGGGGAGACCTGGGACATGAAACCCACCCTCAGGTCCGCCCCCAGCGTGCCCCGGAACGAGCCCCAATTGACCACGTCCTGGTTGCGGATCGTAGTTTGCGGAGCCAGCGAGACGATGGCGTACATTCCCTTGTCGTTCCGTGGCCCGTCCAAATCCATTCCCAGCGTCTTACCGTCGCGGGAGAAGGAATGGCAGTTGGCGCAGGTGTGAAGGCCTTCCAGCAACAGCCGGCTCTTCGCCTCGCCGACATCGCGCAGGCGCCAGCCGATGAGCGGAACCGCGGCGGCGGCCAAAGGCTTGATCACTCCCTTCTCGGTTTCCGAGGGCATCAGCGGCACATCGCGATAGAAGATCGGCGCACCCACCGGATCTTTCGATGTCTGAATCGTTATCTCGCCCCGCGAGACGGCCTGTTTCGAATTCTCCTCCCGGTAGCCGGTGATCGTGACCGTCGCCGGACGCTTCACCGAATGTTTCTTGATCGTCTCCCAGACTTCGGCGCCGGGCGTCCAACTCCGCGCCGCGGCAATTTGGGGATTCCACTTGGGCGGCTGGTTCGTCTCGGCAACCGCGCGCGGATCGATCTCGCCGATGGGCAGCCGCTCCCCTCGCGACTGCGCTCGAACCGGCGCGCCGCCCGCGAACTTGATCTCAATCCGCCACACCGCGACGCCCTCCACGGGGTCGCGCCAGAGAAAAGCGGGCGGCGTGATCTCGGGCGGCAAGATCGATCCCCGCTCCGGATAGTCGATTGCGATCGCGGCCGGCTGTGGGGGGGCGCTTGCCGCGGCCGCCGCCAGCGCCACGCTCACCACCAGGCGCAACAGCAACCGTCTAACCGCTCCCTGACGGTCGCGGCTCAGAAACCGTAACCGAGCCGCGACCGTCAGGGAGCGGTCACTACTTGCGACGCACTGCACTAGTTCAAGGTTTATCACACGGGAAGACCAACTGACGGAGCCCCGCCAGACACGCGCACTGCGGATCCGGGGCGGGCGCAG
>JAUYBU010000483.1 GCA_030693045.1 Bryobacterales bacterium
GAATCGTGGAATCGGCCAAGTACGATGGGTATCCCCCGGGTTGGCAGACCCACGCACCTGTCCAACCGGCTCCGCGACTCGGCTTCGCCTGGGACGTCTTTGGAAACGGCAAGACGGCGATCCGCGGCGGATTTGGCATCAATATACAGACGGTTATTGGCTCTAATCTGGGCAATACCGTGTCCACCGTGCCGCCCGCGATATACACGCCGGTGATGTACTACGGCAATATTTCCACGCTGACGACACAGAGCGCGGGGTATCTGTTCCCGCTATCCAACGTCTACGGCTTCCAAAAGGACTATAAGCCGGGGGCGGTCTACAACTATTCCTTCGGCATCCAGCAGGCCCTTCCTACTCAAGTCGCGCTCAGCGTAGCATATGTGGGAAATCAGGCAAAACACCAGACCATGTTCCACACGATCAATCAAGTCCCGTACGGAGCGCGCTTCCTGCCATCGAATGCGGATCCGACCAACCCTTCGGCGTCGCTTCCGGACAGCTTCCTGGTGCCTTACGTTGGTTTCTCTCCCAGCCTGTATATCATCGATTTCTCCGGCAAGGCAAATTACAACGCTCTCCAGGTAACCGCCAACCGGCGATACAGCAAGGGGCTGTTGTTTGGTACGGCCTACACTTGGGCGAAGGCTATGAATCTGTCGGACACCGAGACCGGCAACATGCCGATGTTCAAGGATGCATCGTGGATTTACGGTAAGGCCGGTTACGATCAGACCCATGTGCTCACCTTCAATGTCGTCTGGGATGTGCCGAAGGGAAGCAGGCTGGTTCCCGAAGGGGCGCGAAAAGCGGCCGGCCTGGTGCTCGACAATTGGCAGGTATCGACCTTTACGATTTTTGCCAGCGGGACTCCCGCCGGGATCGGTTATTCGACCACCGACAACGCCGACATTACCGGCGGCACCGGTGACGGGGCGCGCGTCATTGTGACTGGAAAGGCCCCGTTGCCGCGCGGCGAGCGCAGCTTCGATCGTTGGTTCAATACCTCGGTGTTCGCGCGGCCTGCAAAAGGAGATGCGGGCAATGCGCCCAAGGACGTTTTCCGCGGGCCGGGCACGAATAATTGGGACTGCTCTCTGTTCAAGAATTTTCCGGTTCGGTCGGAGAGGCGGATGGTTCAGTTCCGCGCCGAGTTGTACAACGCCTTCAACCACACTCAGTACTCGGGCGTAAACACGGCGGCGCGTTTCGACACCGCGGGGAGGCAAACGAACGCCTAATTGGGGCAGGTCACTGCAACGCGCTCGCCTCGTGTGATCCAGTTTGCGCTGACGTTTCGATTCTAACCCGGCCGGGCAGCGGGTTCATCGGCGACGGCGGCAGGAATGTCCAAATGGACGCGGGAATCTTCTAGCGGGCAACGCCGCCTCGCCGTATACTAGCCTGGGGTTCGAACACATTATGAAACAAGCTCTGATCTGTCCCTTTCTCGGCAAGCTGCGCGACCGGTTCTGCGAATACGGCGAGGACCTGAGCGTGGTGCAAAAACTGGAGCGCGCCGCCGCGGTCCCCGGCGTCTCGGGCGTCGAGATCGTGTGGCCCCACGAACTTCGGGATCTGGACCTGGTGAAAGCGACCCTCGGACGCCTCGGGCTCGGGGTCGCGGCGGTCAACGTCAACGTCAAGTCGGATCCCGAATTCGCCAGCGGCGCCGTCGGGGCGCCCGACCCGGCGGTCCGGCGCATGGCGGTCGACTACCTCCACCGCGGCAAGGACGCAGCCGCGGCCTTGGGCGCGGAGCGAGTAACCTGCTGCCCGCTTTCCGACGGCTACGACTATGCGTTTCAGACGCACTACGGCACGGACTGGGAACGCATGGTGGACACGGTGCGGGCGGCCGCGGCGTACCGCCCCGAGATCACGCTGTGCCTGGAATACAAACCCTTCGAGACTCGCGTGCACGGCCTGCTGACGTCCGCGGCCAAGACCATCCTGGTTTGCCAGGCGGCCGGGACAAAGGGCCTGGGCGTCACCATCGACATCGGCCACTCGACGTTCGGCGGCGAGGTTCCGGCGGACTCGCTGATGCTGGTCGCCGCCAGCGGGCTGCCCTTCTATGTGCACACCAACGACAACAACGGTAAGTGCGACTGGGACCTGGTCGCGGGCGCCTGCAACATCTGGGAGTACCTCGAGTTTCTCTACTATCTGCGCGAACTGAATTACGACGGCTGGATCACCTGCGACGTGGCGCCGCTCCGGCAGGACCCCGCCGAGATCTTCGCGCTGAACGTCCGCCTCACCGAGCAGTTGTGGAACTGGCTGGACCGGGTGGACCGCGCCGACATCCGCGCGCGCCTGCTCCGCAACGATTTTATCGGGATCCGCAAAATGATGGAGCCGTTCGTGTTTCCGGCCAACGCGCGGGAGATTCGATGAAACAAAAACTCGCTCTGATCCACACCGTCAGTTGGTACGACAAGTCGGTTCTGGAGCCTTTCGGCCGCGAGTTCGCCCAGGCCAACCCGGACGTCGAGATGGTGAACATCATGGACGATTCCCTGTTGTCGGAATCGATCCCGAACGGCGGCCCGACGCCCGCAGTCATCCGGCGCATCGTGCTGTACGCAATGGCCGCCGAGGCGGGCGGGGCGGACGTGATCATGTGCTCCTGCACGACCATGGGAGTCGCCACGCAACTGGCGCGCCGCTTCACTTCCGTGCCTCTGTTCAACATCGACGAGCCCATGGCGGCGCAAGCGGTCGCCGCCGGCGAGAGGATCGGGATTCTGGCGACCGTTCCGACCAGCGCTCCGGCGACCCGCGCGCTGCTGGCCGCGGAGGCGGAGCGCGCCGGGAAGAAGATCGCGATGGAGACGGTGATCAACCAGCGCGCCTTCCAGCATCTGCTGGCGGGCGAGATCGAGGCGCACGACGCGATCGTGCGCCAGGAGATCGACCAACTCGCGGACCGGGTGGACGTGATCGCGCTGGGCCAGATCAGTCTCTCCAAGATCAGCCACACGGCCCGCGTTCCGATCCTCCAGGTGGGGCGATCGGGATTCGCGGAGGCGCGCCGCCTGCTGAACCAGGCTGCGCCCCCGTTGGGAGTGTGATGCGGATCGGGACAACGACGTTCGGCTTTCGCTACCTGTTTCTCGACCGGCGCCGCGCGCCCTCGCTTGCCGAAGTGGCGGCCAAGGCGCGCCAGCACGGCCTGGACGTGCTTCAGGTGTGCGAGAACTCGCGCCCGCTGGAACTCTCCGAGTCCGAATGGGATGACGTGGCCGCCGGCGCCGAAGCCGCCGGTCTGGAGATTCAGCTTGGCTGCAAGACCGTCGAACTGGCGGAATTTCGCGCCTATCTCACCCGATCGGAGCGCTTGCCCGCCAAGCTGCTGCGCATGGTCTTCGAGCGGGAAGACGGCGCGCCGCCGTCGCGGGACGACGTCGTATCGTTTCTCGATCGGGCGCTCCCCTTGCTGGAGGCCTCCGGCGTGCGGCTGGCGATCGAGAACCACTTCGATCTCCCCTCTCGCGTGCTCGCCGAAGCCGTCGCGCCCCACCCGCCGTCGCGGATGGGCTTTTGCATCGACACTGCGAACTCGCTTCGCAACTTCGAATCGCCCGAGCAAGTCCTGGACCTGCTCGGCGACCGCGCCTTCTGCTATCACCTCAAGGATTTCCGCGTGCTCGGCGACAAACTCGGTTTCCGCGTCGAAGGCGCGCCGCTCGGCCAGGGCCGGCTGGACTTGGACGGAGTGCTGCGGCGGATTCTCGCGAAGGACAAAGACCCGCTGATTCTCGTCGAGAACTGGACGCCGTCCACCGGCGACTGGGAACACGACGTCGCGGAAGACGACCGCTGGCTCGGCCAGTCCCTCGCCGCGCTACGCGAAAGAGCGCGGGGCATGTAATGGCGCGCGCGATCCTGCTGGGGCTGCTCTTCCTGCTCTCCTGGATCCTGTACCTCGACCGCGCGGCCATTTCGACCGCGAAAGACCTGGTGGCCGGGGATCTCGGCCTCTCCAACGACGCGATGGGCATCGTGTTCGGCGCATTTGCGCTGGGCTACGCGGTCGCGCAGATTCCATCCGGCTGGTTCGCCGACCGCTTCGGTCCCCGCGTCGCGCTGGCGGCGGTGGTCGCCGGATGGAGCGTCTTCACTTCGCTCACCGGATTCGCCCGCGGCTTCGCGTCCCTGGTGGCGATCCGGTTTCTGTTCGGCGTGGCCGAGGCCGGCGCGTTCCCGGGTTCGGCGCGCGCCTTCTTCAACTGGCTGCCGGCCGCGCAGCACGGCCGCGCGAACGGCCTCATCTTTTCCGGTTCGCGGCTGGGCGCGGCGCTTTCGTTTCCGATCCTGGCCTGGGTTCTGGGCGCGTTCGGCTGGCGGGGAGCTTTCCTGTTCCTGGGCGTTCCGGGCGTGCTGTGGGCCCTGGTGTGGCTGGCGTGGTTCCGCGATCAGCCGCCGTGGAAGGTCGACCGCCTCCCCGCGGCGGTCGATGACACGCGGCTGGGGCAGGTGTTCCGGTCGCGCCCGATGCTGCTGGCCATGGGCCAATACTTCGCCGGCAACTTCACGTTCTTCATCTGCCTGTCGTGGATGCACCCGTACCTGATGTCGCACTACCACCTGACGCGGGAGCGGGCCGCGTGGTTTTCGATGATCGTGCTGTTGATCGGCGCGACGGCGCAATGGGTCGCGGGGTTTCTGGTGGACCGTCTCTACCGCTCGCCGCTACGCGCGCATTCGCGCCGCATCCCCGCCATGACGGGTTTCTTTCTTTCCGCCGCCGCGCTGGCGGCGATTCGTCTCACCACTTCGCCAGAGGCGAGCGTGGCCTGTTTCGCCATCGCCACCTTCGGCGCGGAAATGACCGTCAGTCCGAGTTGGGCGTTCTGCATCGACCTGGGCGGAAAGAAATCCGGAACGGTGTCGGGTGCGATGAACATGATCGGCAACTTCGGATCGTTCGTGAGCGCCAGCCTGTTCCCGGTGATGAACCGCTGGACCGGCGATGCGACGGCGTACTTCCTTGTGGCCGCGGCGCTGAATGTATTGGCTGGCACTGCATGGCTGCGGATGAGCGCGCCCCGGAGGACGTCGTGACCCGCCGTGTGTTCCTGTACGGCGCGGCGGCGGCCCAGCGCGGCGGGCGAAACCGGTACCCGGGCAAACAGTGGGAGACCGGCACGCCGGAATCAGCCGGCTTCGACCCGGCGCCGCTTGAGGAAATGGTCCAGAGCCTGGGCGGACGAGGCTGCGTCGTCAAAGACGGCCTGGCGATCAGGACCTGGGGCGATCAGCGGGAAATCGGCGACTGGTTCTCCTCCGCCAAACCGGTGCTTACGACGTTCCTGTTCTTCGCGCTCAACGAAGGCCGCGTCAAGAGCGTGGACGCGCCGGTGGGCCAGTTCGGCTGGAACCTGCTGCCCAAGGACAGCCGGATGACTTTCCGACACCTGGCGAACATGATCAGCGGCTACGCGCGCCCCGAGCCGCCGGGCGAAGCCTGGGCCTACAACGATTTCGCGATCCAGCTCTATCAGAAAACACTTTTCGATAAGGTGTTCGCCGAACCGCCCGAGCAGGCCGCGAACCAT